>JABTUP010000025.1 GCA_015075325.1 Flavobacteriales bacterium
CAACTCCGTTTATTTAACACCTGCTGCTGGTGATAACTGGGGTTCTCAAACTGTGAATGTTGATGGTACAACCATTACTGGTGATGGGGTGGTTACTCCTCTTTCAGGTTTTGATGGTCAATACTCTAGCTTAACAGGTGCTCCAACTAATGTTTCTACTTTTACTAATGATGCTGGTTATATTACTAATCCTGATGATGCCGATGCAGATGCTACCAATGAGTTACAAAATTTATCACTAAGTGGAACTGATTTAACTATTTCTGGAGGAAATACAGTAGACTTAAGTGGATTAACCGGAACTACTTATACAGCAGGAACAGGTATAGATATTACAGGGAATATTATATCTAACACTGGCGATTTAGATAATGATCCTAATAACGAATTAGAGTTGCCAATGATTGGAAACACTAATGGAGACGTGTTAGTTTGGAATGGTTCAAATTGGGTGGCTGGTACTGACCAAACTGCCGATGGTGATACAGACCCTAATAACGAGTTAGAGTTGCCAACTTCAGCAACTACAGGGGAAGTATTGATGTGGAATGGTTCAAATTGGGCCGCTGGAACCGATCAAACTGCTGATGGTGATACTGATGCAACAAACGAATTAGAGTTACCTATGATAGGAAATACGTTAGGAGATGTATTGGTGTGGAATGGTACAAACTGGGTAAATCAAGCACCAACTGTAGGGTCAGATAATCAAGATTTAGATTTATCAGGGAACACATTATCATTAACAAATGATGCTACTCCTGTTGATTTATCTCCTTATTTAGATAACACAGATAACCAAACATTAACAGCCACTCCATCTCCTGGCTCAATACTTTTAGACATCTCCGGGGGCAATTCTGTTGTTTTAGGGATTGATGATGCTGATGCTAACCCAACAAATGAGTTAATTACCAGTTTTGGTTTAAATGGAACTGCTGATAGTTTAGTTATTACTGAAGCTGGTAACAATTGGGCGGTTCCTTTATCAAGTTTATCTGCTTCGGCTAACGCATGGTCATTAACAGGTAATGCTGGTACAGGAGTTACCAATTTTATCGGAACAACAGATGCTCAAGATTTAAGATTTAGAACCAACAACACAGAAAAAATGGTTATCACTCAATCTGGAAATGTTGGTATGGGAGTGGCTGCTCCATTAGCACATCTTCATATCTCAAGAGACGGTAATGCTGTGGCTGGAATTATGAGTGCAGGTGGTTATGGTGAATTAACATTGCTCCGTTCAAACGGAACAAAAGCCTCCCCATCTCATGTTTTAACAAATGATCAAATTGGAACATTAGATTTTGTTGGATACAATTCTGTTCAAGGTTGGACTGGAGGTCTGGCAGCAAGTATTGAAGTTTTTGCAACCGAAGATTATAGTGCATCTGGGTTTAAAGGCTCAAAAATGGCATTTAATGTTTCTCAAAATGGAGGAGCAGGAACTCTGCAAGCAATGACGATAGACAATTTTGGCAGAATAGGTATTGGAGTTACTTCACCGCTACAATTAGTAGATATTGAAGGTGGTGAAAATTCAGGAATTGATTTAACTACAGGGGCTATTAAATTAAGGTCTTCTGTAAACTCTATAGCTGGAGCTCAATTTGGTACCGTTTCATCACATTCTTTAGATTTTATCACTTCAAACAATAGCAGAATTAGAATTGCTTCTTCTGGCGAAGTTGGAGTTGGAACAACAAGCCCAACTGCAGTTTTACATTTAGAAGGTTCATTGCGATTAAATAATCTGTCAGGTAATGCACCAATAGCAGGATATATTTTAACTTCAATGGATGCTCAAGGAAATGCAGAATGGACTGACCCTTCATTATTAACCATTTCAAGCCCTTGGACAAAAACAAGCAATTATGTTTACCCAACAACACTATCCGATAGTATTGGTATTGGAACTAACTCTCCTGCTCAAAAATTACATGTGGCTGATGGTCAAATTTTAAACAATTGGTCAAATCCAAATGGAGATGCAAACCTAGTTATACGTAATTGGAATAGTGGTTCTGGACCTGGCTATAACACTGGAACTTTAGGGCAAGTAACCATTGCAACATCTGATGCTGCAGAAAACAAATATGCTATTCAAGGATATTCAGGTGGTGATGGTGGAAGCAAATACGGTTTTTATGGAAGTGCTACTGGAACTGGGGGGCAAAATTATGGAGGATATTTTAGTGCATTACAAGGAACAAACAATACTGGTGTATCTAGTATTGCTTATGCTGATTTTACATCAAATTCTAACGCTTATGGTTTATACACAACAGCACAAGGAGATGGGGCAGGCACAACCTATGGTATTTACGCACAAAATGCTTCAACAGTAACTGGTAACACTTATGCTGGTTATTTCCAAAACTTAAATTCAACAGGAAGCACCATTTATGGTGTTAGAACCGACGTAACAGGGAATTTAGGTATTGGAGAAAAATATGGAATCAATTCATCAGTAACCGGTTCTGCTCTTCGTAATTATGCTGGATATTTTAGTGCTTCAGGAGCTACTAACAACTGGGCAGGATACTTTGCACAAGGAAATGTATTTATACAAAATCAATTAAATGTTGGAACAACAACTGCTGGAACAAATGTTAATGTATCATCTGCAGCTACTGGAGGAACAGGCTTGCAAATGGAAAACACTAGTGCTGGAGGTAAAAGATATCGAATAATATCAACAGGAAGCGGATCAGTTGGTGGTGCTGGATTATTCCAAATTTACGATTTTGATAACAGTGCTGCAAGATTAACAATAAATGGAAGTGGTAATGTTGGTATTGGAACAACTACTCCTGGTATGATAGCTGGTGCTACCAATTATATAACAATATCAAGTACAGGTCCTTATGCTGCAGGAAGTATAGCTGCGATAGAATTGAAAGGGAATACAAATGCAGCAAATTCAGTTGCTGCACGATTAGATTTTCTGAATGGATTAGGAACTAATAATACTGCTAGAATTGAAGTGACAACTTCTGGGGTCTCTGTCGGAGAAGGAAGAATGCTATTTTATACGAATGGAGGTAGTCTAACTGAAAAAATGAGAATAGATGAAGATGGTAATGTTGGTATTGGAACTACTGCGCCAACAGCATTACTAAGTGTAAATGGTACTGCTAATAAACCAGGTGGAGGTTCATGGGCTGTTTTTAGTGATGCCCGATCCAAAGAAAATGTTATAGATTACAAAAAAGGATTAAACGAATTATTAAAATTAAGACCAGTTAGTTTTAATTATAAAAGTGAATTTAATTGGGGAAACAAAACTTATGTAGGTTTAATTGCTCAAGAAGTTGAAAAAGTTGTTCCAACTATGGTAGAAGAAAAAGAAATTAATGGAATTAAAGATTTTAAAGAAGTTGACCCTAATGAAATTAATTATATGTTAATTAATGCAATAAAAGAACAACAGAAAATGATAGATGATTTGAAAAAAGAAGTGGAATTATTAAAAAATAAATAATGAAAAAAATACTCTACATACTATTGTTAACCACTTTTGGTGCCAATGCCCAAAGCATAAGCAACCAAGTGGTATCGAGCTACGGGCTAAGTGCAGTAAATGGCACAGCCCAAACAGATGTAACCATTGGCGAGCCGGTTACCGCAACAGTTAGCGATGGAAACAATACACTAACACAAGGTTTTCATCAAACCAAATTAATAATTACCACTATTAGCGAAAACGAAAAAACAAACAATTACCAATTTTATCCCAATCCAGTAAATGAGGTATTAAACTTTAATTTTACCAATTCCAACAACGAGCCTGTTGGTTTGCAATTGTTTGATATAAATGGAAAAATATTATACAACAAACAAAACATTACAACCAACGAACAACTCTCGTTTAGCGACAAAGCTAACGGACAATACATTTTAAAAGTGATAGATAAAAACAACAAAGAAATAAAAACAGTTAAAATAATTAAAAACTAATGTCATTCTGAACAAAAATTTGTTTTTGCTTTAGCGAAACAACAAATTGCAGTGAAGAATCTTTATAACCAGAACCAAAAAGATTCATCATTTCAATTGGTACTAAAAACAAGTTTTTAACCAATTATTATTCTGAATGACAAAAAAGAAAAGAAATAAAAATGAAAAAACTAATTACAACAGCCCTCTTAAGTTTACTGTGCATTATTGCATTGGCTCAAGCTCCGCATAGTTTTGAATACCAAGCAGTAGTTCGCGATGCAAGCGGTAACATTTTAGTAAGCCAAGCAGTAGGCATACAAATTACCTTAAAACAAGGTAGTCCATCTAGTACAAGCACTTATCAGGAAACCTTTAGCACAACCACCAACTTGTACGGGTTAGTAAACTTACAAATTGGTACAGGCACAACAGGTGATGATTTTACCACCATTGATTGGGCAAACGGACCTTATTTTATTGAAGTAGCCTTAGATGCAACTGGCGGGACAAGTTATTCGGTTATGGGTACAAGTCAATTGTTAAGTGTACCTTATGCGTTACATGCTAAAACAGTGGAAATTGACAATGTTGATGATGCTGATAATGACCCAACTAACGAAATTGAATTGCCTTCAACTGCTAATGTTGGTGATGTTTTAACTTGGGATGGTTCTAATTGGATTTCAAGTCCAAAAAGTGGAGGAAAAACATATCTGATTTTATCAGGCGACATTACTGACTCTGAAGCTGCAATTAAAATTTCTGAAGAACTAGGTTCAAATACACAATTTATCTACATTGAAAATACAACAAATTTAACTACAGTAGATTTAAGTCAAGTAAGCGAATTGGTTGGCTTAAAAATAATGGATAACTCAAGCCTTGCATCAGTTAATTTTAGTGGATTAGAAACAGTTTTCTCAGACAATATGATTATTAACAACGCTAATTTAAACACACTTTATTTCACTTCTTTAAAAAACACAAACAATTTAGTTTTTACAGACAATCCTTTAATAACTTCTTTAAACTTATCAAATTTAGAGATTATTAAATATGGAATTCAATTTGATAGATGCTCGGGTTTAACATCTATTGATTTAAGTAACTTAAAAAAAACAAATCAAATAACATTTAGTTCAACCTCTTTAACTTCTTTAAATTTTCCAAGTTTAGAATCAACAGGATTTACAGTTAATACAAGTATCAATATCTCTGGAAATACAAATTTAAATTCAATAACATTTTCGCCAAATGCTGCTAATATTGGATTCTCTATTAATACTATTAGTATTACTGGCAACACATCCCTTACCACAATATATTTACCTTTTTACGAAGTATTTATGTGTTATTTAAATAACAATTCTGTATCTTCAATTACTCATTCTAATTTATTTATAACAAATGGAGGAGAATATAATATTACTATGAATAAATTAACTTCATCATCAGTTAATTATATACTAAACCATTTTGTTGGTATAGTTCCTACTCAAGTTTCTGTTAATTATTTTTTAGAAAGTCAAACTCCTCCAGCACCTCCTACTGGGCAAGGGTTAGTAGATAAAAACACGTTAATTAGTAATGGTAATAATGTAATGACTGATTAAAAAAAGAAAAATAAATAAATGAAAAAACTACTATACATCTTCCTATTTATTTCCCCCAGCTATCGCGAGTTTAGCTCCGAAGTTTCGGAGTAACTCGTGAGAATAAAAAACAAAAGAAAAAATGAACGCTATTATAAAATTTGAACATATCGAAAATAAAATTATTACCCTAAGAGGGTTGCAGGTTATTTTAGATAGCGACGTTGCATCATTGTATGGCGTTCAGACAAAAGAAATAAATCAAGCAGTAAAAAATAATCCCGATAAATTTCCTAAAGGATACATTTTAGTGCTTACAAAAGCAGAAAAAACTGAACTGGTCAAAAATTTTGACCGGTTTAACCCGCTAAAACATTCAAGCAATGCCCCTAAAGCTTTTACCGAAAAAGGTTTGTATATGTTAGCTACCATACTAAAAAGTGAACAAGCAACACAAACTACTTTATCAATAATTGAAACTTTTGCTAGTTTAAAAAATATTTCGAGAACCATAAACGAATTATCTAAAACCAATAACGAAAACAAGAAACAACAGCTTCTTAAAAAGAGTGGAGAAATGATTGCTGAAATTTTCGATAATGACTTAGCAAATAATGAAAGTGAAACATCAATTGAAATAAATTTTGCTGTTCTAAAATTTAAACATACCATTAAAAAGAAAAAAGATAGCTAATGAAAAAACTACTATACATCTTCCTATTCATTTCGCTTGGAGCAAATGCCCAGGTGGTGTTGGAGCGTCAAGTAATTGGCAGCACTGGGGGCTATGTGGTAGGTAGTAGCATGTCGTTATCCTCTACTGTTGGCGAGGCGGTTGTACAAACCTTGTTTTCGGTAAACAAAATTTTAACACAGGGTTTTCAGCAACCCTCTTTGGTTGTCGATTCTGTGGTGAGTTACGAAGTAATTAACGAAAGCTGTAGAGGAGCAGAAAATGGTTCTATTTTCGTTAACAATGTATTGGGCTGTGCTGGTCCTTACACGTTGTTTGTTCGCTTGGCTGCTGATACCACTATTTCGTTCGACGAATCAAAACTAAAAGCAGGCGTATATTTGGTTCGTATTGTGGGTGCTTCGGGTTGTTTTTATGAGCAATTAATTACTGTTGGAATTGACAACGACGAAGAATGTAAACTTAAGTTTTACTCGGGTTTAACCCCAAATGGCGATGGCGACAACGATGTTTGGTATGTTGATAATATCGAAAATTTCCCTATTAACAATGTTAAAATATTTAACCGTTGGGGCGATTTGGTTTGGGAACAAGAAAACTATTCGAACGAAGAAGACAAAATTTGGAAAGGAACAAACAAAAACGGTAAAGATTTACCTGATGGAACCTATTTTTATATAGCAGATGTTGCTGGAACTTTTTATAAAGGCTGGGTAGAAATTACCAGATAATGAAGAGTTCAGAATTTAGAATGAAGAATTAAAAAATGAAAAAAATACTATTAATACTAACATTGCTAACTGCATTAGAAGGTTTTGCTCAACAAGACCCTCAATACAGTTTGTATATGTTTAATCCGCTTGGTGTAAATCCGGGCTACGCTGGTAGTCGTGAAGCGTTGAGCGGAGTTTTAGTTCATCGCAGCCAGTGGGTTGGTTTAGAAGGAGCTCCCGTTACACAAGCTTTTTCGGTAAACAGCCCTCTAAAAATTAGAAGCATGGGAGTTGGTTTAAATGTTACCAACGATAAAATTGGTCCAAAAAACATTATTACAGCAACAGCTGTTTATGCTTATCGAATTAAGGTTGGAGCAGGAAAATTAGCTTTTGGATTACGAGGAGGAATTCAAAATTACAACTACAACTGGAGTATGATTGAATACAAAGACAAAGAAGACCAAATACCCAACACAGCAGTAGGTAGTTTTGTAATACCCACTTTTGATTTTGGATTGTATTACAATACCAACACTTTTTACGCAGGAATTGCCTTAGAACACCTAAACGAAGCTCAATTTAGCTTTACTAAAGCTATGGTAGAAACCAATAACGGAGCACAAGTTTATTCGCACGTAACCGGTACCATTGGTAAAGCATTTGTAATAAACAACGAGTTGGTTTTAAAAACATCTGCATTAATTCGTTCCGATAGACAGGGCAATGGAAACATTGATGTTAACGGTAGTATTCTAATTAATAGAACACTCCAATTTGGTTTAACCTTGAATACCAGAAAAAGTATTATTATCTTGGCAGAATATAATATTAGCAAAGTTTTAAGAATAGGTTATGCTTACGACCACAATTACAGCGATTTAACAAAAACTACAGGAAGTGGTTCGCACGAAATTTTTGTAGGATATGATTTTAACCTTTCTAAAACAAGAGTAACTTCGCCTCGATATTTTTAAAAAGCATGAGTAGAGTAATTAGTGTATTAAAATCATCCTATTTTTACGTATTATTTTGCGTGCTTTTTACTACTCCTATTTTTGGTCAGTTAAATAAAGGAAACGACGCTTTTAAAGGAGAACGATACTTTGAAGCCATCGAATATTACGAAAAAGTATTAAAAAAAGAACCCAACAACATTCAGGCAAACGAAAACATTGCTTTTTCTTACCGTAAACTTAAAGATTACGAAAATGCTGAAAAATTCTATGAAAAAGCAGTTGAATTAAACCCAGAAGAAAGTAGCAACAATTTATATTACGGACAAGCATTAAAAAACAACGGAAAATTTAATGAAGCTCGCGAGCAGTTTGAATTGTTTGTTAAGAAAAATCCTTCCAGCTTAATTGGAAAATTAATGGTTCAATCGTGCCAAGACGTTGTAAACTGGGAAGTTGACCCAAAAGAATTTACCGTAGAATCATTCTCCAAAATAAACTCCACAACCGCCGATTTTTCTCCCGTAAAATACAAAGATGGAATATTATTTGTTTCTGAGCGAGGCATAGATTTAGTAAACGAAAGTGCCGACCAACTCTCTGGACAGCCCTATTTATCAATTTATTTTGCAAAACAATCCGACGGATACAAAAAAGCAAAGCCTTTTTCATATCAAATCAACACACAATTTCACGATGGCCCTGCTTGTATTTCGGCCGATGGAAAAACCATGTATTTTACTAGAGCAACACAAAAAGAAAGTAGAGATAAATTCTCTGCAAACAAATTAAAAATATATTCGGCAACGCTCGAAGGTAAAAAATGGAAAAACATTACCGAATTTAAACACAGTAGCCCATTGTATAGTGTTGCACATCCATGGATTTCTGATGATGGCACCCGATTATTTTTCTCGTCAGATATGCCTGGTGGGTTTGGTAAAATGGATCTTTACATGTGTAAAAAAGAAGGTGATAATTGGGGCAATCCTGTAAACTTAGGTAGCGAAGTAAATACCGAAGAAAATGAAGTATTTCCTTATTTTAGAAAAGATGTGTTGTATTTCTCTTCCGATGGACTTTCTGGTTACGGAGGTTTAGATGTGTTTTCGGTTTATGAAACCGACAACTGGAAATCACCAAAAAACTTAAAAACACCTTTAAACTCACCAAAAGATGATTTTGGAATTTTTTATGTTGACGATGAAAATGGATATTTCTCCTCTAACAGAGAAGGTGGAATGGGCGGTGATGATATTTATAAATTCAATTATCAAAGCATCAACACGCAAACATCAGTAGCCGGAAGATTAGAATACGATAAATTACCAGCCTCAAATGTTGGTATTACATTGTTTGACGAAAACGATCAGGAACTACAAAAAACCAGAACAGATGAAAAAGGTAACTTTAAGTTTAACAAACTTAAAATGGACGATAATTACATCTTTAGAATTGATGAAGACGATGCTGCGGTGCTAGATAAAGCAAAACTTTACCTTACCAACTCAAAAGGCGAAAAAGTAATTTTAGCCAACAACATTGGAAAAGGAAAATATAAATTTCAGGCTCTACCTATAGAAAAATACGACGAACTTCCACTTCTCGAAGAAAAAGATGAAAGCATTTTTACAGTTAAAGTATTCGGTCAGGTTTACCAAAAACTACCTGGCGATTATGGCGAAGGACTTGAGGTATGGGTTGTTGACGAAAACGGAAACATTGTGGGTAAAGCAATTACTGATAAGGACGGTAAATTTGTGTTTGAAAAACTATCACCAGACGAACAATACTTATTTATGCTTGCAGCCGACGACCCTTCTATTAACATCATAATTGTAGACGAAGATGGAAAAGTACTCGAAGCAGCAAAACGATTAATCGATGGTAAATACAGATACGAAAGACTAGCAAAAGAACAAAACGTAATTACTTTAATAAATGAATTGGATGAAGTAATTAAAATTTCTAACGACGATAAATTTGTTGTTTCTAAAATATTTTATGGATACAAGTCGAGCGATGTAAACGAAGAATCTGCAAAAGAATTAGATAAATTGGTGTTGATTCTACAAAAAAACAAAGGAATTGGAATTGAACTTACATCACATACCGATTCAATTGGAAGCGACGAGTACAACATGAGATTATCTCAAGAAAGAGCTCAAAAAGCACGTCAGTACATTATTTCAAAAGGAATAAACTCAAACAAAATAACGGCTAAAGGAATGGGCGAAAAAGAACCTGTTGCACCGAACAGCAAACCCGATGGGACTGACAATGCCGAAGGAAGAGCAAAAAACAGAAGAACTGAGTTTAAAATTATAAAAAGGTATTAAAAAAGTGGGAAGCCCGAAGTGGGATGACCGAAGTGGGGAGTTGAAAACAGTAAACAAAAAAACAAAACATCGAAATTAGAAAACCGTGAACCGTGTAATAAAACCAATCATATTTTTACTCTTCAGCTTTTTTTGGTCGTTAAGCTTTAGCCAACAAACCAACATTAAATTTGGGCACTTAAGCTTAAAAGATGGCTTATCGCAAAGTGAAGTACTTTGTATTATTCAAGACAAAAAAGGATTGATGTGGTTTGGAACCCAAGATGGACTAAACCAATACAACGGTTACGAATTCAAAATCTTTTCTCAAGATATTTTAGACAGTTTGTCTATTTCAAACAGTTTTATCCATGATATCCATCAAGATGAAAACGGATTAATTTGGCTTGCAACAGAAAATGGATTAAACGTTTATTATAAAGCAAACAATAGTTTTAAAAACATTTTAAAAGGGAATTTTTTAGGAAAAGCAAAAAACAATGTTTGGTCGCTTGAAGAGGATAAAGAATTTATTTGGGCAGGAACTGATTATGAATTACTTAAAATAAACAAATCGACCTTTAAAATTGAAAAAATTTCAATTGAAACCATTACAAACAATAAGCAACTTAACATTAGAGATTTAACCTTAATTAATGATGTTTTATTAATAGCAACCGAAGGTAATGGAGTAATAAAATACCAAACCAAAAATGGAAATAAAACTCATTTTATTACAGAAAACAGTGAATTATCAAGCAATCATATCTGGAGTTTTAATGTGGTTTCAAAAAATCAAGTTTGGATTGGAACAAATCAAGGAATTTGTATTTTAAACTTAGAAACAGACAGAATAACCGTTCACAAAAAATTAAATGCAATTATTGAGAACGCTAAAGTAAACGACATTTACGAAGATAAATCAGGAATAATTTGGATTGGAACCGAAAAATCTGGTTTATACAAATTTCATTCGCTCGATAATGTAGATCATTACACTTACGATGCAACAATTGTTACCAGCTTAAGTAGCAATAAAGTAAACACCATTTATGAAGATAATTCTGGCATAATCTGGATTGGAACACAATCGGGAGTTGATAAATTCGATAAACAAAAACAATTTTTTAAACACTACAAACTTTTACCAAACAACGAAAACACCATTAGTAGCAACATGGTATGGAGCATTTTTCAAGACAATAGTGCTACGCCAACTTTATACATTGGAACAAACAAAGGGTTAGATGTATTTAATAACGAAACTGGTAAGGTAACTTTTGTACAACCCAAATTTAAAAACATTAACGAGCAAAAAAACGAAAGTGTTTACTCTATTTATAAAGACCACAACAATATAATTTATGTTGGAACAGATGGTGGTATTTTTGAGTTTAAAAACAACAACTTAATTCCGGTAAACTTTTTATCGCCCCAACAAAAAAACAGAACCTATTGTATTCTAGAAGATAAAAAACACCGACTTTGGCTAGGAACAAAAGAAGGATTAATACTTGTTTCGGCCGACAGAAAAGAAGCCATTACATTTACTTCTTCCCCTAAAAAAAACGATTTAAAAGCCGATTTAATTCGCTCTGTTATTGAAGATAAAAACGGCACTATATGGATTGCTACTGATGGAGGAGGTTTTGCAAAAGTTGTTGAAGACGAAGGTCGAATATTTTTTAAATCATACCTCAACAATCCTGCTTACTTAAACAGCTTAAGCAACAACAGTGTATTAACTCTTCACGAAGACGAAAACAACTGGATTTGGATTGGAACCTTTGGTGGTGGATTAAACAAATTTAATTCAAAAACCGAAGAATTTGTTCGATATACCGAAAAAGAAGGATTGGCAAATAATGTTATTTACGGCATTTTAGAAGATGAGAAAAAAACACTTTGGATTAGCACAAACAAAGGATTATCTTCATTCGATAAAAAAAACCAGCAATTTAAAAATTACGACGAAAGTGATGGACTTCAAAGCAATGAGTTTAATGTTGGTGCTTTTTATAAAAGTAACTACGGTCAGCTTTTTTTTGGTGGTGTTAACGGTTTTAATTCATTTTTCGCTAACGATGTTCATGTAAACAATTCATTGCCCAAACCCCTTATCACTAATTTTTATTTATTTAACAAACCTGTTAAAATCGAAGAAGGCTCAATTCTTTCAAAAGACATCTCGGTACTTGATGAAATAACTTTAAAATACAAACAAAACGTAATTTCATTCGAATTTGCATCGCTTCATTATTCATATCCCTTAAAAAACCAACATGCCTACAAACTCGAAAATTTTAACGAAGATTGGGTTTATATTGGAAACAATAGAATAGCTAACTATACCAATCTCGATCCAGGCGAATATAACTTTATGGTTAAAGTTGCCAACAGCGACGGCGTATGGAATGAAGAAATTGCACAAATTAAAGTAATTGTTTTACCTCCAATTTGGGGTACTTGGTGGTTCAGAAGTTTAGCCATTTTAGCCATTTTAGCCATAGTTTATGCCTATTATATTACCCGAATAAACAGGGTTAAAGCACAAAAATTATTACTCGAAGTTCAAGTAAGAGAGCGGACTTATGAAGTAATTAAGCAAAAAGAAGAAATTGAACTTCAAAAAAAATTAATTGAAGAAGAAAAAGAAAAAACAGAAAAGTTATTACTGAACATACTTCCAGAAGAAACTGTTGAAGAATTGAAATCGAAAGGTAAAGCTACTGCTCGTCAATACCGATTAGCATCAATTATGTTTACCGATTTTAAGAGTTTTACTCAAATTGCTGAACAAATTAATCCACAAGATTTAGTTGCTGAGCTCGACCGTTATTTTATCGAATTTGATGGTATTATTCAAAAATACAACATCGAAAAAATAAAAACCATTGGTGATGCTTACATGTGTGCTGGAGGTATTCCTATCAGAAATAAAAGCAACCCCATTGATATTGTTTTAGCTGGATTAGAAATTCAGCGTTATATGAAACAAGTACATGATGAAAAAATTGAAAAAGGCGAAAAACCTTGGGGATTAAGAATTGGTATTCACACAGGAGAAATTATTGCTGGAGTTGTTGGTATTAAACGATTTGCTTACGATATTTGGGGTGATAGTGTAAACATTGCTAGTAGAATTGAAGCATCGAGTGAAGTTGGAAAAGTTAACGTGTCGGGAGCAACTTATCACTTGGTAAAAGAATTTTTTGACTGCGAATATCGAGGAAAAGTAAAAGCTAAAAACAAAGGTTCAATCGATATGTATTTTGTACATAAAATTAGAAAAGAACTTTCTGTTAATGGCGAAGGAATTGAACCAAATGAACTGTTTCACAAATATGTAAACCTTCATATTTACTCTGGAATTAATTATAGAAAAGCCGAAAAATACATTGTTGAGCGTTTAGAAAAAGAATTGCCTAGCAACTTACATTACCACGATTTAAGACACACCTTAGATGTGTGTGCAGCTGTTGAACGCTTGGCACTTATGGAAGGTGTTGAAGGAGATGATATCTTCCTGCTTAAAACTGCAGCCCTTTATCACGATGCTGGTTTTGTAAAACAATATTCAAATAACGAAGAAATTGGAGCAGATTTAGCAAAAGAAGTGTTGCCTCGTTTTGGTTATACCGATGAGCAAATTGAAGTAATCCATCAGCTCATTAACGCCACCAAAATACCTCACAAGCCAAACAATAAACTAGAAGAAATTATTTGCGATGCTGATTTAGATTATTTAGGGGGAGATGAGTTTCACCCCATTGCCGACAAACTAAAATTAGAGTTAATGGAGCGTGAAATTGTAAAATCGGACAAACAATGGGATGAACTACAAATTAAATTCTTAGAAGCTCATCATTACTTTACTGAAACTGCCATTAAACTTCGTCAGCCCAACAAACAAAAAAGAATAGAAGAAATAAAAGAGCGGTTAAAAAATTATGAGTAATCGTACTCATTGTTTTTTACTCAACCTTCTTTTAATTAACAAAAACTTAAGAAATAAATCTTCAACAATAATTCCCAATAGTAGAAGTGATGTTGCTATAAACAGAACGTATAATCCAATTTTTGCATAAAAAACTCCACCGATTATACCACCAAAAAAGAAAAAATTAATAATGGTTAATCGCAGTTTTATAGAAGATATCAGTTGGTTTTTCTGTTCTTTATGTTTATAAAAAAACAATTGTGAAAGTTCAATTCCTAAATCAGTAAACAAGCCTGTTAAGTGTGTTGTTCGAACGGTAGCATTTGAAATTTTTGTTACCAAAGAGTTTTGAACACCCATTGCAAATAATAAACAGAAGGCAAGTATATTTGGATTTTCTTCAACGAGTTGTTGTCCAAAAAGAGCTGAAAAAAACAAGGTTAAACTCTCTATTATTACTGGTATAATGTATTCATAATTGTGACTTATTCTCGAAACTACCTCAACAAGAAAATTTGAAACAAAAGAGCCTAAAAGAAAGAAAAAGATGTATAAAAAATAAATAAAACCTTGCCAAGGCTCTAGTTTAAAAACTTCGTCAACGAAAAAAGCAAAATGCCCAGTAACATTTGTTGTTAGTTTTTGAACCGCCAAAAACCCAGCAACATTTACTAAACCTGCCACAAAAGACAACAAAGATGCTATACTTAAGTTATGCTTTAGTGTTCTGGTGTTTCCCTGATGTCTAAACATGTTGTAAACTCATTTTACACTTTCTATAAGATGCTCTTTACAAGAAAGCAAGTTCTCAAGAATTGAGTATTCAAATGTAGAATTATTTTTATTCGAAAAACAGAATTACCCCACAATAATTAAGAAAACATCCATTCAAAAAAGTAGTAATCCTCAATTAAAAAAAATTACCTTTGCACTTCTTTTCAAAGCTAAATATTTAAGATGAGCGATGCTATTAAACACGAGTGTGGAATTGCACTAATAAGGTTATTAAAACCATTAGATTATTACATTGAAAAATACGGTTCTGCTACATACGGAATCAACAAAATGTATTTGTTAATGGAAAAGCAACACAACCGTGGTCAAGATGGTGCCGGTTTAGCCAACATTAAATTTGATGTAGAACCTGGACAACGATACATTAGCCGTTACCGTTCTAATACCAGCCACGCCATAAAAGATATTTTTGAGAAAGTACATCATAAATTCCAAACTGCCTACGATAAACATCCTGATAAAATAAGAAATGCCAAATGGCTTAAAGAAAATGTTGCTTTTACTGGTGAGCTTTCATTAGGGCATTTGCGTTATGGGACCTATGGCGGAAATAGCATTGAGCAATGCCATCCTTTTTTGCGTCAAAACAACTGGATGACCAGAAACTTAGTGGTTGCAGGAAACTTTAACCTAACCAATGTTGATGAATTGTTTAACCTCTTGGTTTCTATTGGTCAACACCCAAAACAAATGTCGGATACTGTTACAGTAATGGAGAAAATTGGGCATTTTTTAGATGTAGAAAACCAAATTTTATTCGACAAATACAAGGAACAAGGTTATTCTCATCAAGAAATTTCATCATTAATTGCTAAAGACTTAAACGTACAAAACATTCTTACCAACTCTTCGTTAGATTGGGATGGAGGCTACGTTATGGCAGGTTTATTTGGTCATGGAGATGCGTTTGTATTGCGTGACCCATCAGGAATTAGACCCGCATTTTTTTATAAAGATGACGAAGTGGTGGTGGTGGCATCAGAACGCCCAGTAATACAAACCGCTTTTAACGTACCTATCGAAACCATTCAGGAAATTAAACCCGGACATGCACTAATTATTAAAAAAGATGGAAAAGTTTCCGAAGAAATGGTAAAAACTCCACTTAAAAAAACAGCTTGTTCGTTTGAACGGATTTACTTTTCGAGAGGTAGCGACAAAGACATTTACAAAGAACGTAAACAATTGGGAAGAAACATTTGTGATTTGGTGTTAAAAGCCATCGATAATGATTTGAAAAACTCGGTGTTCTCCTTTATTCCAAATACTGCCGAAGTTTCTTTTTATGGTTTAATGAAAGGTTTGCAAGACAAACTGAACGAAATTAAATTAGAGAAAATTAAGGCTCTAGGTCCAAATCCATCAGAAGAACAATTGATGGAAATATTAGCTTTAAGAAACCGAATAGAAAAGATTGCTATTAAAGACGCCAAACTTAGAACCTTTATTACACAAGACAACAGTCGAGACGACTTGGTGGCTCACGTTTACGACATTACTTACGGCAGCGTTTATCCAACCGATAATTTGGTAATTATCGATGATTCTATTGTTCGTGGAACTACTTTAAAACAAAGTATTTTAAAAATACTAGACCGATTAAACCCTAAAAAAATTGTGGTGGTTTCGTCGGCTCCACAAATTCGTTACCCCGATTGTTATGGAATTGACATGGCAAAATTGGGAGATTTTATTGCATTTTCGGCAGCCATTCAATTGTTAAAGGATACCAACCAAGAACATATTATTACAGCAACCTACCAACAATGTAAAGCCCAAGAGCATTTGCCAAAAGAAGACATGGTAAATCATGTAAAAAACATTTACAAACCATTTACTGCCGAGCAACTTTCTAAAAAAATTGCCGAAATGCTTACACCAAAAGACATTAATGCAGAGGTAGAAATTGTGTTTCAAACCATTGAAGGATTACACGATGCTTGCCCCGACCACACAGGCGATTGGTATTTTACAGGAAACTATCCTACACCAGGCGGAAACAAGGTGGTAAACAAGTCGTTCATTAATTATTACGAAGGTAAAAACCAGCGGGCTTATTAATTTTTGTTTTGATTATTACTTTAAATACAAAATTATTATAAAAAACCCTTAAGCATAACTAATTGAGTATTGCTTTTTACTAAAATTAAGCACACTTTACATCATTTATATCTCCTTTGAAAATACTAACTAGAAAAAATCTTATATCTCTTTTTTCTTGTTTACTAGGTTTGGATTTATTTGGAGTAAACATAATATCACAATGAGATACATTACAAACTGTCCATGTTTTTAATATGGAAACTTCAAAACTTGGAGGAGGGAGAGTTTTGTTAATGACACAGTAACTAGAATAAATTACTATTCCATCTTTTTTTTCATAATTACAGCTGTCAACATTATCATCTTCTGGTTCATGTTCGTTACTCCATAACACATCTTCAGGATTTCTAGAATATCTAGCACGATTGATTGAAATACCTTTATCATCAATACTTACTTCAGCAAAATAATCATCTTTAGGATGGATTGGGGCTTTATTACCAATAAACCTTCTATATATTAATTCATCATCATTTACAAAGTCTTCTGGAATGAATTCTCCAGATTCATTTAAATGATTAGAAACATGCAGGTATGAGGGTGGGTTATTAGCCATTTACAAATAGATTTACTAAATCATCTAATGTGTGACTAGTATCTAAATGAGCAGTATTATATTCTCCTATTTTTGTGCCTACAAAACCGTATGAAATATCATTTTCATCTTCATCACCAATTATCAAATAGTGGTTTCCTCTATCATTACGATAGACCATTACAACTTCATTTTCAATGGAGTATTTAAAAACTAAGTCATTAATACAAACTTTATTTAATACTAAACTAATCGCATTAATAGCTGATTTATACTGGACATCAGTAACATCATTATCCATTAGTATTTCACTAAATTTAACCATTAAATTCAGCTTGTTAGCTTGTATTACATTCGTATTATTAGATAATTCTGCAATAGTGTTTATTATAGAAGTTCTATAATTAAAAATGTCTTTATTTAAAGAAAAGGGTATTGGGTTATCAGTAATAAAGAAAATAAATGTATTATCATCAGAAGCCCAAGTATCTATATCGCCATTCTCATCACATGAATTAGGATTGATAACATTACAAAAGGCATTAATACTAGCCCTTCTAATAGTTTTTCTCACCCTAGTTTCTTTATTTCCATAAGAAGAGGGTTTATAAACACCTGTTTTAGGTAATGCTGCGGCTAATTTCATTTTTTAAATAATTCTATGGTTTTATCTGTAATACTTTTGAAAAAGATTTCGTTTTTAAAATCACGTAATTTATCAAAATCACTTTTTATCCCATCTATATCTTTTATATTCCTATTTTTTGCAATAGATACATCAATATCAATGATATAAGAAAAAGTTTCATTTAATTCTCTACCTATATTAAAGTTCTGAGTTACAATTCCAACACTTTCATTATTGGTGTTCGGTAAAACCATTTGTAAAAACATTCTATTTATACCATAGTTCAATTCCTCTGGAATATCGGGAGCAATTAAAATATATTCTTTAATATCTGGGATTTTTGTAGGTAAGTTTATAGAATTAATATATCTTAAAGAAAGTTTACTTACTTCATTTATATTATAAAGTTCTATAATATCATTAAAATACCCCCAAGCATCTTTTTTAAATTCATCCCAACTTATATAAGACTGTTGCGTTATGCTATACATAAAGCCATTTTTACGTAACTGAATAGCTTTGGTTTTATCTTCATTCAATAATAAATACCCATTCTTCTCATGTCTTGTCATTGGTGTTGGATTACCACCTTCAAACTTTGTTTCAAATGAGCTTATCTCCTCTTTTTTGGTAAACTCGGTATTTACTTTATTAATAAAAGAATCAAAATTATTTATATCAAAGTCATCTTCTAAAGAATAGAAAACAGCAAATACTGCTTCCTTAATAGGAGGGTTTTTAAGTTGAATAATTTTTTTGTTGGACATAAATTCCTTTATCCGGATGGAACAATATTACAAAATAAAGGTAAATATTTGCATATAAATTGTGCTTAAAATGTTAATAGACGTTAAAAACAGTATTTTAAGGAATAAGGTCTCTTAATTTTTGTTTGTAATTATAGTTCATTTCAAATAATTCTGCACCTTTGTAATTAAGCGAAGCTATTAAACATGAAACGAGCCATGCTAAAAAGTTTAACACACAGGAGAATTATTATAGGCGACTTCCATCTGACCGATTTAACAAAATAAAAATAAACAGATGAAAAAACGAATATTAATTGGCAGACAAGATGTTGCAGATTTTCCCGATTTGAACCTATTAGAGCTACCTGTTAAAATTGATTCGGGAGCTTATACTTCGAGTTTGCATTGCCACAACATTATAGAGTTTAACGAAAATGGCACAAAAAAAATAAAATGTAATTTTTTAGACCCCGAACACGCCAATTACCACGAAAAAGAATTTATATTTGAACACTTTAAAAAACGAAAAGTAAAAAGCTCAAACGGCATTGTAGAAATCAGGTATTCTATCACCACACAAATAAAACTATTTAACAACCTATACCCCATTGAATTAACCCTAACCGAAAGAGGAAGCATGAGATTTAGCGTTTTATTAGGACGAAAATTTCTCTCCAAAAAATTTATCATCAACACCGCAATTAAAAATTTATCTTTAAAAAATAAGCTAATAACCTACCCTTGAAATGAAAATAGTAGTATTATCAAGAAACCCCCACTTGTATTCCACCAGCCGACTAGTTGAAGCAGGGCAAAAAAGAGGACACGAAATGTTGGTTTTAGACCACACCAAATGCGATTTATTAATTGAAAAAAGAAAACCCCAAGTACTTTATAAAGGAAAACCGTTAGAAGGTGTTGATGCCATTATACCAAGAATTGGAGCTTCAGTAACTTTTTATGGTGCAGCAGTTGTTCGTCAGTTTGAAATGATGAAAGTATTTACTGCAACCGAATCTCAAGCATTGGTTCGTTCAAGAGATAAGTTAAGAAGCTTACAAATATTAGCTCGTGCAGGTTTAGGTTTGCCAAAAACAGCATTTACTAACTACTCAAAAGACGTAAAAACAGTAATCAAAAATGTGGGAGGAGCTCCTTGCGTAATTAAACTATTAGAAGGAACTCAAGGTGTTGGTGTCGTTTTAGCCGAAAACCACAATGCTGCAGAATCAGTAATTGAAGCCTTTAACGGATTAAAAGCTCGTGTAATTATACAAGAATTTATTAAAGAAGCAGGTGGTGCTGATATTCGTGCTTTTGTGGTTGATGGCGTAGTTGTTGGAGCAATGAAACGACAAGCCAAAGAAGGTGAGTTTCGTTCAAACTTACACCGAGGAGGCTCTGCTCAGGTTATTGAGTTAACCGATGAAGAAGAAAATGCTGCACTAAAAGCTGCAAAAGTTCTAGGACTTGGTATTGCTGGTGTTGATATGCTTCAATCAAAAAAAGGACCACTAATTATGGAAGTAAATTCTTCTCCAGGATTAGAAGGCATTGAAGGTGCAACAGGAAAAGATATTGCAAATACCATTATTCGTTACATCGAAAGACACGTGTAAACAGTTGGCAGTTCTCAGTTCACAAAACTCTACGTCTTAAACAATTAATCAACTCTCCCCCTACCCCCTCTCTTTCAAGAGAGGGGAAAGAATAACGAAGTTATTAAGGGGTGACTCAAAAAAGCTCAAACCCTGAATACTAAAAATATGGATAGCGACATATTTACACTTCTCGGAAAAAAAATTAAGCGTGGACAAACCATCACGTTGAATTTAGACATTGCTCGATTGCATACTCGAACCATGATTGAAGTTCCAGTAATTGTTTCTAGAGGGAAGAATCCTGGCCCCATTATTTTACTCAATGCAGGTATTCATGGCGACGAAGTAAACGGAGTAGAAATTGTTCGTCAGATAGTTGCAAAAGGTTACCACAAGCCCGATTGCGGAACAGTGGTTTGTATTCCTGTACTCAATGTTTTTGGTTTCTTGCACAAAACCCGCGAGTTTCCTGATGGAAGAGATTTAAACAGGGTTTTTCCTGGTTCTAAAGAAGGTTCTCTGGCAAGCAGATTTGCCTATTACCTGATGAAAGAAATTATGCCCAACGTAGAATATTGTATTGATTACCATACTGGTGCCGATAGCCGTTTTAACTACACCCATTTACGCATTGAAGGAACTGACCCAAAGAGCAGCGAATTGGCTCAGGTGTTTGGTGCTCCGTTTATTTTATTATCAAAAGAGTTGCCCAAATCATTACGAAGTGAGGCGGTAAAAATTGGCGTAAGTGTGCTACTTTTTGAAGGAGGTAAATCACTTGATTTAGATAGAATTGTAACACGTGTTGGTGTAAAAGGAGCTTTACGTGTAATGCAGCATTTGGGCATGAGAGATTTCACTAAAGAACTAAGCAACAACAACCAACAGCCTTATGCTGAACCAATAACCTTAACCGAATCAACTTGGATGAGGGCTCGTTATTCGGGTATGTTTAGAACAACGGTAAGCATTGGTACAAAAATCAAAAAAGGAATGATTTTAGGCACCATTTCCGACCCTTTTGGTGATTTTGAAAAACGCGTAATAGCAAAACACGACGGATATGTTATTTGCTCCAATCACTCTCCTATCGTATATCAAGGAGATGCTATTTTTCATATCGGGTTTAATAAAATTGAATAATTACTTTTTAATTAATTTATAGGTTATTTTTCTTCTATCCATAAATTCTAACTCTAAAAAATAAATTCCATTAGTAAGGTTTTCGGTATTGATATTACTATTTCTGTTGTTATTAATAACAATCCTTCCTCCAACATCATACAATCTTACTTGTTTAAGATTAATTTGTTTATCAACAATTTTAAATTCAAAAAACTGATTAAACGGATTAGGATATATTATAACTTCTTTATCTACACTACTAAGCCTTTGTATAGATAAAGAATTGCTGATGAAAACATTTTTTCTAATAGTGTCTCTAATGGCTGTTGAGCCAGCAACAGGCCAAACCACTACAATATTATCTCCTAGTTTGTAGCCGTTTATGGTATTATAATTTTCAGTATAAGTTATTGAAACAGTATCTGTCCAACCAAGATTAGAAACAAAAACAGAACCAACCGTATCAACAGACAAAAGTGTTCCACTACTATCGATGGCTGCTACTAGATATACTGTTCCTGTAAAACCTACTGAATCAAAATTATGAACAGTAAGTGTATGAACATAACTATCGTTTAAACTAATAGTATCTGGTAACGAACCCATGTTGGTTGAAGTTGAATCAAACCCCAATAATTGGGCTTTAGTTGTGTTTGGAAAAACCCAAAACATTAAAACAATAGAAAGAGAATAAAGTGTTTTCATGGTAATTGATGTTTATTTCAAAACTAAATTAAATTCATTTAAAATGATAAAATAATTAACTTTATCAAAATCTTACGCGTTCAACCATGATAAAATTATACGATTTGGTATCGGCTCTCAACAAAGAGGAAAGTAGAAATTTAACTATTTTACTTAATAGAACCAATGCAAATGACGATAGAAAAGATTTAACTTTATTTGATTTCGTTAGAAAAAATAAAGAAAACATCAACGAGGAATTGATTCTTCAAAAATTGTATAAAAACAACCTCGACAAAACCTCTTTTTATCGCTTAAAGAACCGATTTTTAACCGAAATAAATAAAAGTTTACTGCTGCTTTATCATAACAAAACCGAATATTCAACGGTACTTAACAACATTGCTTTATCAAAGTTATTTATTGAAAAATCGGACTACAAGTTAGCCTACGAATATTTATTGCAAGCTGAGCAAAAAGCAGCTAAACAAGAGTTTTTTGATTTACTGGATTTGATTTATAGCGAATTGATAAAACTTTCACAAGAAAGTGTGGAATTTAATCCGATTGATTTTATTGAAAAAAGAAAGTTAAACCATAAAAGCCTTCATATCTTACAAGAGATTGATGATCTATTAGCAGCACTGGTGTATCGTATAAAAATATCACAAAACTACTCTACTCATAACTATCAGTTTACAGAGGTGTTAAATAAAACCATTAACGATTTTATTGGCAATGAAGAAGTTAAAAAAAGCACAAAAATTCAGTTTAAAATTTACCATTCTATCAGTAGAATTCTCCTCCAACACCGTGATTATTTGTCGTTAGAGGAATATCTAAAACTAACTTATCATGACTTTAGTGAAAGAGGATTGTTTAACAAAGCTAATCACGAAACCAAACTGCAGATGCTCACTTACTTAATCAACAGTTTGTTTAAGAACAAAAAAATTGATGAGTCACTTGATACCACTCAACAGCTTTTTGTTGCTATGCAAGAACATGATAACCTGTTGTTTAACAAATACTTGTTTTATTATTACAACTCGTTGGTTATCAATTATCAAGTTTCCGATAAGAAAAAAGCTATTGAAGTGTTGCAAGAAGCTAAAACAAAAACTGAGATTCAGCAGTTAACTTTCTATACCATCTTTATTCACCTCAACTTGGCTGTATTAAACTTCGACACTCAAAATTTTAAAGAAGCTCGTAAAAACCTTTCCAAACTCAAAATTTCCAATCATTATAAAAACATGGATAAAGTGTTCCAGTTTAAGGTTGCTATTTTTGAACTACTCACTTGTTTTGAACTAGCCGATATCGACTTGTTTGATTATCAACTGCATCAAATTAATAAAGATTATAAAGAGTTGTTAGACAAAGATGCCTACCGTAGAGAGCAATTATTTATTCAAATCTTAACCTTGATGGAAAACAAAAAAGAAACAAGTTTAACTACCTATATAACCGAATTTAACGATTTACCAACAAGTGATAATGATATGATAAATTATAACGATTGGTTAACCCTTAAAACAAAAAAGCTCGGAACAACATAGTGTCCGAGCTTTAATGAAAAGTTACCTGAAAAACCTATCTATTAATCATTACCTTTTTTACTTGAAGGTTATTATCTGATTTAATATTCAACAAATAAATACCATTTTGTAAGCTACCAACATTCCATTGATAGTTGCGTTTTCCAACTTGATTTTCGTTGTTTGCAATTTGAGCAACTACTTTTCCAGTAATATCGGTCACAAACAATTCTATCCTTGCATTTTTCACTAAATCCATTTCAATGTTTAGTGTTTCTTTAACGGGATTTGGATAAACATTTAGGTCAGAAAAAACATCCTGATCTTTTACAGAAAGAGTGCTTGATGGAGAAATTACATTTATGGTAAAGCCTCCTTGTTTTAAAATAATTCCACCATCAGAGATTGAATCACAGTAAGTACTTGTACAACCAACGCCATCACTTACAGTTAAGCACAATTCAAAAGGACCTGCTGTAGCGTAAGTATAATTTGGATAAGCTTGTGTAGAGGTATTTCCATCACCAAAATCCCAGAAATAAGATAAGTTAGAACCTGTTGAACTGTTTACTACTACAAAACTGTTGTTGCTTATAGAATCAGGAAACATTACAAAAGCTGCATTACATGCAACAGGTGAACTTACTCCATTTACAACAATGGTTTGGGTATAATAAGCTGTACAATTATCTAGCGAATCGTACGCTTCTAATACTACTACATAAACTCCGTTGGCAGTATAAGTGTGCGAAATGCTGTTGTTAAACTCATCAGTATATCCCATTGAACCATCACCAAAAAACCATGTTCCAAACATTAAACCACCCGATGATGTGGTACTTGCATCAGTAAATGTAAACGAACCATTTCCATTGTCAACCGAACTATACATCGGAACAACTGTACAACTAGTATTGATATTAACCGTTACTGATAAGAAAGCTGAGTCTATACAATTGGTATCCATTACAGCAAATTCAACAAAGTAGGTTCCTGAACTTGTATAGGTATGCGTTGGATTTTCTAAGTTTGATGTATTTCCATCACCAAAAATCCAGCCGTAAGAAGCCCCTGTGCCAGCAACCGAATTATTTATAAAAGTGATGTTGCCATTTCCGTTATCGATATAAGAAATAGAAGCATTACAAGGCAAAACACTTCCACTAATAGTTATCGTTTGGCAAGTTGAGTTGAAGCAACTTGTTGCCGAATCCTCTATAAACATACAAACTTCGTATGTTCCGTTTGGTAAGGTAATCGAAGTAAAACCACTATTTCCTATATAATTACTATCTACTTGCCACCAAACATTGTAAATAGAATCTGAAGTTGATTGAAGTGTAATTACTCCATTTCCGTTATCGACATAATTAAAAGATGCCGAACATTGAGCTTTTACTCCTTGCGAAAAGATAAAGCTTATCAGCATTATCAATAAAAATTTGTAGTTAATTGTTTTCATAATCGTAGTTGTTAAATGAATAATTGATTGATGAAGCAAATTTTACAACAAAAACTTATCTGTAAAATACAATTTAAATAATTTATTACGCGTTTAAAATGTGAATTTATATTATAAACTATTAATAAAAAACATTTTAAATCAAAATAATATTACTCGTTTAAAGTAATTTACTAAATAAAATTTATATTCAAAATTCATCAAAAAGTATTCAATATCCATAATTCTTAATTTTTACTACCTTTGCCCACCAAAAAATAATTCAACAGCATGAGTATCCAATTATCAGAACAAGAAGTTGTTCGTAGAGAATCGCTAGCAAAATTAAGAGCCTTAGGCATTAATCCTTATCCAGCAGAATTGTTTCCTGTAACTGCATTAACTAGTGATGTGAAGCAAAATTTTGTGGAAGGAAAAGAAGTAGTGTTGGCAGGAAGAATGATGAGCCAACGAATTATGGGTAAAGCCTCATTTGCTGAGTTGAAAGATTCTGCTGGTCGTTTACAAGTGTACATCAACCGAGACGAATTGTGCCCGGGAGAAGATAAAACCTTGTACAACGAAGTGTTTAAAAAATTACTCGATATAGGCGATTTTATTGGCGTTAAAGGTACGTTGTTTACTACTCAAGTGGGAGAACAATCGTTAAAAGTAAAAGAACTTACGGTGTTGAGTAAATCGTTACGCCCATTGCCTATCGTTAAAACCGATGAAGATGGAAAAGTACACGATGCATTTACCGACCCAGAGTTGAGATACCGTCAACGATATGTCGATTTAGTAGTAAACGACCACGTTAAAGATGTTTTTATTACTCGCTCAAAAGTAATGAGCACCATGCGCGAATTTTTTAATTCAAAAGGCTATTTAGAAGTAGAAACACCCATTTTACAGCCAATACCTGGAGGAGCTTCTGCTCGTCCGTTTATTACCCACCACAATGCCTTGGATATGCCATTGTACTTGCGAATTGCCAACGAATTGTATTTAAAACGATTGATAGTTGGTGGTTTTGATGGGGTTTATGAATTTGCTAAAGATTTTAGAAACGAAGGAATGGACAGAACCCACAACCCAGAATTTACGGTAATGGAAATTTATGTTTCGTACAAAGACTACAACTGGATGATGGATTTTACCGAAGAAATGATTGAAAAAGTGGCGATGGCTGTTCACGGTAAACCCGAATGTATAGTGGGCGATAATACCATTAGCTTTGCTCGTCCGTTTAAACGAATTTCAATGACCGATGCCATAAAAGAGCACACTGGTTTTGATATTTCTGGAAAATCCGAAAAGGAATTGTTTGACTGGTGCAAAGCCAACGGAATTGACGTAGATGAATCGATGGGTAAAGGAAAATTGATTGATGAAATTTTTGGCGAAAAATGCGAGAAAAACTACATACAACCTACATTTATTACCGACTATCCAAAAGAAATGTCGCCATTGTGTAAAGAACACCGTTCAAACCCAGAATTAACCGAGCGTTTTGAGTTAATGGTAAACGGAAAAGAAATTGCCAATGCGTATTCTGAACTAAACGACCCAATCGACCAACGCGAGCGTTTTGAAGAACAACTTAAACTTTCGGAAAAAGGTGATGATGAAGCCATGTTTATCGACCAAGATTTTTTACGTGCTTTAGAGTATGGTATGCCGCCAACTTCGGGTATGGGAATTGGAATTGACCGTTTGGTAATGTTAATGACCAACCAAAGTTCTATCCAAGAAGTGTTGTTTTTCCCTCAAATGAAATTGGAGAAAAAAGCAGTAGAACTAACCGATGCCGAAAAATCTATTTTAGAAGTGTTAAAAGCTACCAACAGCATGGAATTAAATGCTCTAAAAAATACAGTGGGTTTAAGCGGAAAACAATGGGATGCAGGCATGAAAGGATTAAGCAAACACGGTATGATAAAAGTAGAAGTAAATGGCGATACCAAAACCTGTGTATTAAAGTAGAAAATTGGCAGGAAATAGAAGACGGAAGACGGAAGTGATTTTTCTTCCAATCTTGGTCTTCGGACTTCCAACCTCGGACTTCCAACTTATGAATACAATACTTACATTTGCCCTATGGAAAACAAACAAATAGCCGTTTTAGGTGGTGGTAGCTGGGCTACAGCCATTGTAAAAATATTAACCGAAACCGTTGATAAAGTAAACTGGTGGATGAGAGATGAAGAGTGTATTGCTCACATCAAAAAATTTCATCACAACCCTAAGTATATTCAAGCTATTGAGTTTGATGTAAATAAACTGAATTTGAGTTCTGATTTACAAAAAACTATTGACAATTCAGATATGATTATTGTGGCTGTTCCTTCAGCATTTTTAGCTAAAGCTTTTGATGATGCCAACCTTAAAGGAACAGAAAACAAAATTATAATTTCAGCAGTTAAAGGAGTTGTGCCTGAATACAATCAAATTCCTGCCGAATATTTCCACCTTAAATTTAAGGTGCCTTACAACCGTATCGGAATGATTGCAGGACCTTGTCATGCAGAAGAAGTTGCTATGGAACGGTTATCGTACCTAACCATTGCATGCCAAGACCAAGTTATAGCTCAAACGCTTGCTGATGCTATGTCGTGCCGATACATCAACACTTCTACTTCTGACGATTTGTTTGGAACAGAATTATCGGCCATTCTTAAAAACGTATATTCTGTTGCTAGCGGTATTTGCAACGGTTTAGGTTATGGCGACAACTTTCAGGCAGTACTTATTGCTAGTTCTATCAGAGAAACCGAGCGTTTTATTAGTGCCATACACGAAATTCATCGCGATGTAAAATCATCAGCATATTTGGGCGATTTATTAGTGACTGCTTACTCGCAATTTTCGCGAAACAGAAACTTTGGAAGCATGGTGGGAAGAGGTTATTCTGTAAAATCGGCACAAATAGAAATGAACATGGTTGCTGAAGGTTACTACGCTGCAAAAGGTATTTACGAAATCAACAAAAAATACAAAGTAAACATGCCCATTGCTGATGCAGTTTACCACATTTTGTATGAGAAAATCTCACCCTTGATGGAGATGAAAATTTTAACGGGAAAGCTTTCTTAATAGGCATACACAACCTTTACGGATAGATTTCGTCTCATTACAAAAAAAATCTTACTTTAGTAGGTTATAAATCAAGTAATTGAGGTTAATAATTTACATATTTTCGTTTTTGTTGCTACAAAATGCTGTTGCACAACATGCTCACGTTGAGTTTAAAGAAAACAAAGGGCAGTGGGAAAACAATGTGCTTTTTAAAGCAAAATTGCCTGGCGGACAACTCTATTTAGAACAAAATAAATTGACGTATCAATTTTACAACGAAAATGATATTGTGCGAATTGGCGATTTACACCACGGCTGGATTAAAAACCCTCAAGCATCCGATTCTATTATAAACTTGCATGCCTTTGAAGTGCAATTTTTAAATGCACAAATTCCGTTTACCAGAGCTCAACACCCTTGTGCCGATTACGAAAACTACTTTATTGGCAACGATTCCACCAAATGGGCTAGCAATGTAAAAAAATACCAAGATGTTACGTACCAAAATTTGTATCAAGGAATAGATTTAAAACTCTATTCTGCCAACGATAATGGTTTCAAATACGATTTTATTGTTGCCCCAAATGCCGATGCAAATCAAATACAATTGCAATACAATGGGCAAAACAACCTTTCAATAAACAAAGAAGGTCAACTTATGGTTACCACTTCTGTAAACACCTTGGTTGAGCAAAAACCGTATGCCTATCAACTCATCAACGGAAAAGAAAAAGAAGTAAAATGCAACTTTAAATTAGAGGGCAACACCTTGAGTTTCGATTTTCCGAAAGGCTACAACAAATCATTACCGTTAATTATCGACCCAGCATTAATTTTTGCCTCTTACTCTGGCTCAACCATCGATAATTGGGGCTTTACTTCTACCTTTGACCAAGCTGGTAGCTTATACGGCGGTGGTGTTGCTTTTGGTTTAGGATACCCAACTACTCTTGGGGCTTTTCAAATAACTTACAACGGTGGATATACAGATGTAAGTATTACTAAATTTAACAAATTTGGTACGGATTTAATTTATTCAACTTATATAGGTGGTTCTAGCAGAGACAATCCTCATAGTTTAATAGTAAACCACAACAACGAATTAGTTGTTTTTGGAACAACACAATCTATAAATTTCCCAACCACTTCAAGTTACGATTTCACACCCAATGGTGGTTATGATATTTTTGTTGCAAAATTTGGAGTAAACGGAAATGTGCTGTTAGGCTCCACTTACGTTGGAGGAACATCCGATGATGGTATGAATTATGGTAATCCATTAAAATACAATTATGCTGACGAATACAGAGGAGAAGTTGTTGTTGATGCAAATAATTACGTGTATGTGGCTAGTACAACTCGTTCAACAGATTTTCCAACTACAACAGGAGTAATAAATCCAACATTTATTGCAGGTGATTTAGGACAAAATGCTTGTGTTTTTAAACTTTCACCCGATTTAACGAATTTAGAATGGAGCACTTATTTTGGTGGTTCAATGGACGATGCTGCTTACTCGCTCCAGTTTGATGAATTAGGCAACCTTCTTTTTACAGGGGGAACCAAAAGCCCTGATTTACCCGTTTCTGCAACAGCATTTAAAACCACTTTAGGAGGGATTATGGATGGTTACATTACCAAAATTACACCCGATGCCTCTACCATCTTAGCTTGCACTTATGTTGGAACAGATTCTCTCGACCAAACTTTTTTCGTACAGTTAGATACAGCAAACAATGTGTATGTTTTAGGGCAAACCGAAGGTGTTTATCCAATTACTCCCATTGGAGTTCATGCAGATAGTAACAGTGGACAATTTTTACATAAACTAACACCAAATTTAGATAGTACCGTTTTTTCTACCGTTTTTGGAACTGGCTCTGGACATGTTGATATTGCTCCTTCGGCATTTTTAGTTAATGAGTGTAACTATATTTTAGTTTCTGGTTGGGGAGGAAGTTTAAATGTAGCGTATGGTTTGGCAGATTATAGCACTACGAATGGTTTGCCAGTAACATCAAATGCCGACCAAAGTACAACCGATGGGCAAGATTATTACTTAACCATGTTTGGCGAAAATGCAAGTGAACTGATTTATGCAACATATTTTGGCGGACATAGCAGTAGAGATCACGTTGATGGAGGTACCAGTCGATTTGATAAAAGAGGAATAGTTTATCAGGCAGTTTGTGCTTCCTGTGGAGGTGTGAATACCAATGATTTTCCTACTACTCCAGGAGCATGGTCGAATACCGACAACAGTACCAATTGCAACATGGGTGTTTTTAAAATGGATTTAACTCGTTTTAAAGCTCTCGCTAGCGTTTATACCACTCCAAATTATTGTGTTGGAGAAACCGTTCATTTTCAGAATTTAAGTACTGGCGGAATATCGTTTCTTTGGGATTTTGGAGATGGCAATACCTCAACAGCTTTTGAACCTTATCATGTTTTCGATACCGCAGGTACTTATCATGTCAGCTTGGTAATTACTGATTCTGTAACTTGTATTTTATCCGATACCGATTATGTTGATATTTTTGTATCGCCTTTACCAGCATTTAATCACCAACAAGTTCCTGGTTTTTGTTTAGGTGATAGTATTCAATTAGAAATAACTGGAGCCGATTCTATTTATTGGTTAACAACCAATTACATTTCCGATACTACTGTATCTAATCCAATCGTTTTTCCTCCAAATACAATGAATTATAGTGTTCAGGTTTCTAGCTTATGCGGCATCGATACCCTAACCACTCTTGTAGAAGTATATCAACCATTTTTTTCGGTAATGCCAGACGATACCATTTGTAGGGGCGATAGCATTGAACTTGCCGCTTATGGAGGAAAAGGATATTTGTGGTCGCCTTCTTTTTCACTAAACCAAACCGATATTCCAAATCCAATCGCATCTCCCGATACATCTACTACTTATTTTGTTGAAATTACTGATATAAATAATTGTGTTTGGGATTCGTTGCTAACAATTTTTGTCGACACCTTACTCACTAATGTAGAAGCATCTGACGATGCAATCATTTGCTTGGGCGATTCCATTCCAATTAGTGCAACAAAAGGCGATAATTACGCTTGGTTTCCTGCCGAAAGCGTTTCAGACCCTTTCGTTTCAAGTACTATGGCATTTCCTCTTACAACAACCACTTTTGTAGTAAGTTCCAGGAACAGTTGTAGTGTTGCCTACGATTCGTTAACAGTAACTGTAAATTACGTTGATGCAGCGGTTAGCGGCAATTTAAAGGTTTGTGCTGGTGAGCAAGTTAATTTATATGCAACTGGTGGAGTTAGTTACTGGTGGGAACCATCTTCACTAACCACTAATCCAAACAGCTACACCATAGCTCCAATAATTTACGATTCAACCATTTTTACTGTTGATATTACCGCAGCAAATGGCTGTACAACACAAAAACAGGTTACAGTTAGTCTTTATCCCGATCCATACATCAACCTTGATGAATCGCTTCATGCAGGTTCGGTCAATTCAACGGTAATAACTCCCGAAACAAACGGAATTACTTATCAATGGAATCCTGTAGAAGGCTTAAGTTGTTCCGACTGCCTCACGCCAACTGCTTTTGCTGGAGAAACAACAACCTATACATTTACCACTTGGAGTGAGTTTGGTTGTAAAAACTCAAAAGAAATAGTGGTAATGTTTAAAGGAATACTTTATATCCCCAATGCATTTACACCCAATGGCGATGGCGACAACGATATTTTTTATGCTCACGGAATAAACATTAAAGAGTTTGAAATGATGATTTTTGACCGTTGGGGAGAAAAACTATTTACTTCTGATGATTTAGATAAAGGTTGGGATGGTTCGTACAACGGAAACCTTGCACAAACAGAAACTTATGTTTGGAAAATTATTTACAAAGATGTGTTAAATAATAGAGAAGAGCTGATAGGAACAGTAACGCTACTCCGGTAATTTTCTAAAGTGGCTAATCCAATCCAACAAAAATAGCATTAGCAACAGCGAATATTCTACTGCCATAAACAAATGTTGATTTTCGAAATTGCCGTTTACTCCAATAACATAATTTACAACCGCTATAAACGACCAAATAATGGCAAACGAATATTCTTGCACCAACACACTGAATAAAACAGCTAAAACAAAATAGTGTGGTTCAATGGTGTTACTTAACAATGCAAAAGCAGCAAAACAAAACAACATTCCTTTAATGATAGACATCCAGTCGTTTACTCTAGAAATAGCAATACTAAAAATAGCTAAAAGTAGAAGTGTTGGAATAATAACAACGGTATTTCCGGCAAACCAATTCAACACATTGGTTAAACCAAACGTAACCGTATTATTTGAGAAACTGGCAACAATATAGTTGGAAACCAAATGGGTATAAGTTGAATGAAAAAAGGGCAACCATCCCAAACCAAAAATAATGGCTAAAATAACCGTGAACACAATAAATTTGGCCGTTTTTAATTTTTTTAACAATACAGGAAACAATACCAAAGGAAAAAGGCTTATTGCCGACGACAAACCAAACAACACAGCACCACCCAACCATTTGTGATTAATAAATAAGAAAATAGAAATCAATAACAAACACAACATAATGCCAAAAAGATTAACATTTGCCGTTAAACCAATAATAACTAAAGGGTTTAAAGCATAAATTAATAATCCGCTATACGATAGTTTAAGGTGATTTAAAATTCGAATCAACAGTTTAATAATAACAAAATCGGCAATTATTATTGGAATACGCAAAAAAGCTAATCCCAAAATAGGATGGATTTCGTTAAAAAATGCAGCAGGGATGGTAAAAACATGAAGCAAAGGAGCAATAAATGTTGGCGTATTATCGGTTTGCAACACACTAAAACTGCCAACAAACCATTGAGGAGAAGTACTAAAAAAATCGCTTGGAGAATGGAGGTAAGGATTAATTCCATTTAAGAGCAGTTTTCCGTCCCATAAATAACGAATGTAATCGGTTGAAAAAACAGGAATAGCAGCCAAAAAACTTAATCGAAACAACATCGAAAACCAAAGCAAGGTATTTACTTCGTCTTTATCTTTTGTATAAAAAATAAAGTAAAAATAAAGAGCAAAACTTACTCCGAAAACCAAAGCAAGGGTTGCCATATTGAGTTCATGCATAAAATAACCAGCATAAGCATAAACTAATACAAACAAAAACGCTAATAAATACTTAGCAATTGACAATTGAAATGAGTTATTAAATTAATACTGTGAAATACCGTATTAAATCCTGAATTTTAATAAAGAAATAAAAAACATTATCAACATTCCTTTTAACAATGCAAAGTCATTATCACGTTGTTAAAACAATTTAACTTATTCTATTCAAAATTTCAGCAGCTTGCTCTAGCGTTTCTTGTTTTTTTGCAAAACAAAAACGAAGAATCTTTTCATCTACATTTTTATGGTAAAACACCGAAACAGGAATTGAGGCAATTTTAAATTCTTTGGTTAGACGAATAGCAAAATCAGTATCTTTTTCGTCGCTAATGTTGGCATAACTAAGCAACTGAAAATAAGTACCTTGCGATGGCAATACTTGAAACTTTGAATTTTTTATGCTGTTTACAAAAAAATCTCTTTTTTCTTGATAAAATGCACTTAACGACAAGTAATTGTTTTCGTTTTTTAAGTATTCTGTCAAAGCATATTGAATGGGCGTATTAACCGAAAAAACAATAAATTGATGAGCTTTTCTAAACTCTTTCATCAAATTTTTTGGAGCTAGGCAGTACCCCATTTTCCAACCCGTATTATGAAATGTTTTTCCAAAAGAAGCCACAATAAAAGAGCGTTCGGCCAAATGTGGAAACTTACAAGCACTTTGATGTTTTTGTTTATCGAAAATAATGTGTTCGTAAACCTCGTCGCTTAATACAACAATATCGGTATTCGATACAATTTTTTCTAACGACAACATATCATTTTTACTCAAAATTTTACCTGTTGGGTTATGAGGAGTATTAATGATAATCATTTTGGTTCGTTGGTTAATCAGTTTTTTTACCAAGTTCCAATCAACACTATAATCGGGAGCAAGCAACTGAATAAACACAACTTTTCCGCCATTTAATTCTACAGCAGGCTCATAACAATCGTAAGCAGGAGTAAAAATAATTACTTCATCGCCTTCAGAAATGGTTGCAGCTATAGCAGTATAAATGGCTTGAGTTCCGCCAGCAGTAACGGTAATTTCTGTTTCGGGGTCGTAATCAACACTATACAAAAGTGCTACTTTTTTGGCAATTTCTTCTCGCAAAGCCATTAAGCCTGGCATTGGAGCATATTGGTTAAAGCCTTTTTGCATGGCTTCTGAAACCATTTTAATAAGTTCCTCGTCGCTTTTAAAATCAGGAAAACCTTGCGATAAATTAATCGCTTGGTGTTCGTTAGCTAATTGACTCATTACCGTAAAAATGGTAGTGCCCACTTGCGGAAGTTTCGATTTTATTACACTCGGATACGCTCTCATGCTAATTTTTTAAGGGCAGCAAATTTAACAAAATCAACGAATTCGCAGCGTATAATTTTTTTATTGATTAAAAAACCTGTTTAATAATTTCTCGGGTTGCAACCGATTTTCCCATGGTGTAATAGTGAATACAAGGCGAACCAAAAGCTAATAAATCTTTCGATTGTTGAATAGCCCATTCAATACCCACTTGTTTAACGGCATCGTCATTTTTACATTTTTCAATGGCATCAACCAATTCATCGGGCAAATCGATATGAAAAAATTTCGACAACGATACCAATTGGCTTTTGTTTGAAATGGGTTTTAACCCTGGAATGATAGGCACTTCAATGCCAATTGCTCTGCAACTTTCTACAAAATTTTTAAATTTTTGGTTGTCGTAAAACAATTGAGTTATAATGTATTCGGCACCAGCATCAACCTTTGCTTTTAGGTGTTTTAAGTCGGTTTTTTGGTTTGGCGATTCAAAATGTTTTTCGGGATAACCAGCCACACCAATACAAAAATTGGTTGGATTAGCATTTTGCAAATCCTCATCGAAATAAATGCCTTTGTTTAGTCCAACAATTTGTTTAACCAAATCAACAGCATAAGCGTGTCCGCCTTCTTCTTGTACAAAGGTCGATTCGGTTTTAATTGGGTCGCCACGCAAAGCCAACACATTATCTACCCCCAAAAAGTTGAGGTCGATAAGGGCGTTTTCGGTTTCTTCTTTAGTAAAACCACCGCAAATAATGTGCGGAATGGCATCTACCTGATATTTATTCATGATGGCAGCACAAATGCCAACCGTTCCTGGTCGTTTTTTTATGGCAATTTTTTCTAAAAATCCCTTTTCTCTTTTTTTGTAAACAAACTCTTCGCGGTGGTAAGTAACATTAATAAACGATGGTTTAAATTCCATTAAAGGGTCGATGCTATCGTAAATAGATTGAATGCTTTTACCTTTTAGTGGAGGTAAAATTTCGAATGAAATTAGCGGTTTTTTGGCGTTTTTTAGGTGTTCTGTTACTTTCATTTAAAAGGTTTTGAAGCTAAAATAGTTTTAACTGTAAAATTTAATTCGGCAAATGTACCAATTCAACCCAATACACAAAATAAAATTTTACTGTAAAATAAAAACAATAAAATTTAACCCCACGTAAGCACCAAAAGTGCACAAAACATTAAACCTCCTTTTTTGATGATTTATAAGTTAATTTTAATACATTTGAATTAGGCAACAAAAACGAAATAGAGTTTCGTATATACACCCATTTTAGGGTGGCTTTACGAAAGTTTGTTTCGGGTATATACAAGTTAGTGGCAATTTTATCCCAACAAACCGTGAACGAAAAAATCCACATTTTACCAAACGAACTTTCTGACGGAAAAAATTCCGAAACGAATATTTGTTTTTACAAAACGAATAAATCCTCTAAAAATAACAAGGTTACTTTTCAACAAAATCTTATTTGCATTTTACAAGCAGGAGAAAAGGAAATTTCTGGTGTTGAACTAAACGAAAAATTTGACAATAAAACTATTTTTCTTTTACAAACCGGAAATGTTTTAATGACCGAAAAAACGACCAATGAAAATGAATACAAAAGTATTCTACTATTTTTCTCGGATAAATATTTTATCGAATTTAAAAACCGCTACAACCTAAATTTTTCTATTTATGATGCTAAACTTAACAGCATAAAAATCATAAAAAACGAGTATATAGATAACTTTGAAAAGTCATTGGAATTTTTGGAAAAAGGACTTGAAAATACTAATTTGCTTAACCTAAAATTGGATGAAATACTTTTATATTTATTCCAAAATTATAGAGAAAAACTTGCTCCAATTTTCAAAAATATACAAAGTCGAAATCAAAATTTAGAATTGATAAATGTAGTTCACAACAATCTAAATAGTAATTTGACCATTGAAGAACTTGCTTTTTTGTGCAATATGAGTATTTCGACATTCAAAAGAAAATTTGTTGAAACTTTTCATACAACGCCAAAAAAATATTTTATACAACACCGAATGCAAAAAGCAGTAACCTACTTGCAACAAAAGAAAAAACCTTCCGAAATTTACTTCGATTTAGGTTATGAAAATCTATCTGCTTTTAGTAATGAGTTTAAAAAATACTTTGGTGTTTCACCCAAAACTTATATTTTACAAAGTTGAACTTTTAGCGAAAATTATTGAACGAAAACAAAAAACTATTCTATTGTAAAATGCTCAAATTTGTTTTATAATATCAAAAATAAATCAAATGAAAAAAACAGCATTTATAATTTTATGGGTTGTTGCTTTCAACGCAAAAGCACAAACATTTACACTTAAAAGTAATGAATTGGGTGGACAATTTGAAAACACTCAATTATTTAACAGTTTTGGCTGTTCGGGCGAAAACAAATCACCACAATTATATTGGGTAAATCCACCAAAAGAAACCCAAAGTTTTGCAATAACAATGTATGATGAAAACGCTCCTACTGGAAGCGGATGGTGGCATTGGATAATTTTTGACATTGACAAAAACATCAATGAATTAAAAAATAATGCTGGTAATGTCAAAGACAGTATTGCTCCAAAAAATTCGATACAGAGTATTACCGATTTTGGTTTCAATGGATATGGTGGAGCTTGTCCACCCAATGGTGACAAAGCCCATAAGTATGTCATTACAGTTTATGCTTTAAAAACAGAAAGGTTAGGTCTATCTAGTACCGCAAATCCTGCATTGGTTGGGTTTTACCTAAATCAAAATGCAATAGAAAAAGCATCATTGATAATTTATGCAAAAAGATAAAATTATGAATACAGGCTATTTAGAAAGTGTACGAAAACAATTTGAATATTATAAAATGCTTGGAGAAAAAACTTTCGAGCAACTTTCAGATGAACAATTATTTGAGCAATACAATGAGGAAAGTAATAGTATAGCCATAATTGTAAAACATTTGTGGGGAAATATGCTTTCTCGTTGGACAGATTTTTTGACAACAGACGGAGAAAAAGAATGGCGACAAAGAGATGCAGAATTTGATAATGATATTGCTGATAGAACCGAACTTTTAGAGAAATGGAATCAAGGTTGGAACTGTTTGTTTAATGCAATTGACTCATTAACTGAAAATGATTTGACGAAAGAAATTTTCATAAGAAATCAAGGACATTCTGTTGTTGAAGCAATCAATAGACAACTTGCACATTATCCATATCACGTTGGACAAATTGTATTTATCGGAAAAATGTTGAGTAGCAAAAAATGGATTTCACTTTCCATTCCAAAAGGCAACTCAAAAGAATATAATACCAACAAATTTTCACAACCAAAACATAAACAACATTTCACAGACGAATATTTGAAAAAAGAGTGATGAAAAAACTGCCACTAACATCGTGTTTGCAAAAGAGCGGGTTAAGTGAAAAGTTGAACTTTTGTGCTTTCTTCACCGCAAAACCATTTTTTATTTGTTGAAAAGTTTTAAATTAGCAAATAAAAAAATGGTTTTGCTAACGTTGGTGTATAGTTGAAAGTTAGTGCTTTCTTTTCCGCTCCTTCGCAAACACGCGAACCGTTAGCTGTAACCCGTTCCGAACTCACGCCATAAAAAAAAGACATAAATTTGAATCCAAAACTAAAAAGCTATTTGACCATTTTAATTTTCCTAATTGTAGGAATATTGGTAATGGGAATTACTCAACTTTTCAAAACACCAGATTGGTTTAATTCGGCTTTTATTGTTTTGACTTTGTTCATTGTAGTAAATATTGCAACTACAAAAATTCTGAACCTAAAAACCGAAATCAAAACTTTTTGGGGATTTAAAAAAATCTATTTTTTACCAATCGGAATTTTGGTAGGCGGACTAATCGTAGTTAGTCCAAATTTGGCAGGAATTTTAACAGGAATGACAAAATTCAGTGAACTCAAATTGGACACGACTTTTACGCTTTCCTCTATTGCAGTAACGTTGGCAATTGTTGCTTGGGAAGAACTTTGGTTTCGTGGAATTTTTCTCAATTATTGCAATAGGAATTTATCGGTAATCAATATTTCCATAACTATCGGACTGTTATTTATGTTGGTTCATCTACTCAATCCTGACATCAACTTACTTAAAACAGGTCCGACTTTGTTTTTTGCAGGAGCATTTTTAACGATTGTATATTTCTATTTCAAAACAATTTGGCTTCCTATTGGACTACATTTTGGAAATAATTACCTGACACTTCAAAGCAATCTTGACAAGCATTGGTTTTTAGGAAATGAAGGTTATTTTGGAGCAATAATACTTGCAATACTTTTTCTAATATTTACAAAACTTACTTTGAAAAATATTAACGATAAACAAGTCGAAAGCAATTCGGGCTACAGCTAACAAGGGTTTTGCAAAATGGCGGGTTAAGTGATAATTGGAAGTTTGTGCTTCGTAATCCGCAAAAGCCAATTTTATTGGCTTTTTTTCATAATTTAGCAAAGAAAATTGGCTTTTGCTACGTGTCGTCTAAATCGAAACTTTCCGCTTCGATTTTCCGCCACTTCGCAAAGCCCCGAAACGTTAGCGGTCAGGTTAGGACAACCCACAAAAAAAGACAACGAATTATGACAAACGACTATTTAGACAGCGCAAGAAAACAGTTTGAGTATTATAAAATGCTTGGAGAAAAAACCTTTTCTCAACTTCAAGACGACAAACTCTTTTGGCAATACAATGACGACAGCAATAGTATTGCGACAATTGTAAAACATCTTTGGGGAAATATGCTTTCACGTTGGACAGACTTTCTGACTTCGGACGGGGAAAAAGAATTTCGTAACAGAGACGCTGAATTTGAAAACGACATAAAAAGTAGAGAAGAACTTTTAGACAAGTGGAATGAAGGTTGGACTTGTCTTTTCAACGCAATCAACTCATTGACAACAGACGACCTTGACAAAATCATTTACATACGAAATCAAGGACATACCGTAACAGAAGCTATTAACAGACAACTCGCACATTATCCGTATCATATTGGACAAATTGTATTCTTAGGAAAAATGCTTGCTGAAAACGGTTGGACTTCGTTGTCAATTCCAAAAGGAAATTCACAAACATATAACAAAGATAAATTTTCAAAGCCTAAACAAAAAGGACACTTTACAGACGAATTTTTAAAAGACAAAAAAGAATAAAAACCCGAACCGCTAACATAGCATTGGCGAAATGGCGGGGTTCACGGTAAGTTGAAAGTTCCGTCTTCGTATGCCGCCAATGCTTTTTGCATTGGCTTTTTTTGTAATTTAGCCACTGACAATAAAGCATTGGCTACGTTTCGTCCAAACCGAAACTTTTCGCTTCGATTTTCCGCCACTTCGCCAATGCTCCGGACGTTATAGCCAATGGTAAAAAACAACCGTGCTACCTTGACAAAGACGAAAATAAATTGAACTGATTTTGACTAATAAACATATCGATAGACTTCAAAACGGACGACACACAGACCGACACAAGAAAGATTTAATTTTTGCCCCACCGCACTTTAAAAAGAAAATAGGAATTGCCGACCCTCAATTTTTTGTCATAGTTTTTGAACCCTCCCTGCTTTTAGCACATTTGCCTCCTCGTTCCTGCGGGGCAAAAGAGCTAAAGCCAACCCGCCAATCAAAAACCTTTGCCAAAAAATTAGCCATCGCTCCTATAATAAGGTAGATTAAAAAAGTAATTTAGCAACTTCTTAAAATTTACAGAAAAACAGGATGAATTTAATAGACACAGGAATAGAAAAAGGACTTATTCGGTTTGACGAAGAAAGAAATTTTATCACATACATACACCAAAACAAAAAACGGAATTACAACAATCCCGAAGAAAAAGTGCAAGCCGAAACTTTCCTGACCTTAGCTTTAATTTATGGTTATCCCGAAAATAGAATAAAGCATTTGTTTCTGTACAAATGGTGCTGAAACAAAAGAAGCCGATATTATCGTTTATTCTGATGATGATTGCGAAAGCACTTTAATTGTAGTTGAATGTAAAAAAGAAGAATTAACAGACCAACAATTTAATATTGCAGTTGACCAAGCGTACAGCTACGCTGTTGCCGAAGGTGCAAAATACGTTTGGACAACTTCCCGAATAAAAAATCAGTATTACGAAGTACCTTCCGAAAAACCCAGAAGCAGAATTGAAATACCCGATATACCACAATTTGGCGTTAACAAACTAGCTCCATATAAATTTGTAAAAGGCGGTATCTCTCAAATTAATTTAGACGGAGTTGTTTCTGAACCCGAAGTTGAATACAGTAACAAACAGAAGTTTTTTGAACTACAAGTTGTAAGCGAAAGCGAACTAACTAAGATTTTCATTCAATCGCATCAAGCACTTTGGGGCGGTGGACAAAGAAACCCAAGCGTTGCATTTGACGAATTGGACAAACTTATCTTCTGCAAAATTTGGGACGAAAAACACCCAAGAAAAATTGGCGACCCTTACGATTTTCAAATTTTCCGTGACGAAGACCCTGAAGATTTGCTAAAACGCATCAAGAAAATTTATGCAGTTGGTGAAAAAGAAGCTCCCGAAGTTTTCAAAGACGGAATTACATTATCAGCACAAGAAACGCTGACCATTGTAAAATACTTTCAGCGTATCAACCTCAATAAAACGGACCTTGACAGCAAAGGCAAAGCCTTTGAGACTTTTATGGGCAGTTATTTCAGAGGCGACTTTGGACAGTACTTTACACCAAGACCCATTGTAAAATTCATTGTTGACAGTTTGCCAATTACGCACAAATCAAGAGTGCTTGACACCAGTTGCGGAAGTGGTGGCTTTTTGCTTTACGCATTAGACAAAGTGAGAGAACAAGCCAATGAATTTTACGACCCCATCAGAGACGAGAAAGACCATTACAAATATTGGCACGACTTCGCAGAGAAAAACCTTTTTGGAATTGAGATAAACGACCAAATTGCCCGAACCGCAAAAATGAATATGATTATTCACGATGACGGACACACCAACGTAATTGCATCAGACGGACTTTTGAGTGATACCGAAATGCAAGCCAAATCGGGAAATAAGGAATTTAAATACAATTCGTTTGACTTCATTATCACCAATCCGCCTTTCGGAAGCAGCATTAAGCAAACCGAAAAGGCATATATGCACCAATACAATTTGGCAATTAAAGAAGTGGATTGGCTGAATACAACCGCAAGCGGCAAAGCCGCTTTGCGTGACAGCCAAAGCACCGAAGTTTTGTTTTTGGAACAATGCCACAAGTTTTTAACCGAACACGGTTATTTGGCAGTTGTAATTCCTGATGGTATTCTAACCAATAGCAGTTTGCAATATGTGCGAGACAACATTGAAGAAATGTATCGCATTGTTGCCGTTGTTTCTATGCCTCAAACCGCTTTTAGTGCCACAGGTGCAGGCGTAAAAAGTTCTGTTTTGTTTTTGCGTAAGCACAAAGACAAGCAAACCGAAAAAATAAGCAACCAAAAAGCAAAACTGAAAGAACAGGTAAAAACCGACAACAACTATATTGCTACCGTTGAGAAATGGGAAAAGGAAAAAGCAGAAGCCATAAAGAAATTGGAAGCAGACGCAAAAGCCAAAAACCCGAAAGCCAACAAAAAGGAAATTACAGAAATAATACAAGCCGATAAATCGGCTGTTCAATCTGCATTTACCGACAAAGTGAATTTGCTGAAAGAAGAATTGACCGAAAAATACTTTTTGGCAAAACAAACCGCTTTGGACGACTATCCTATTTTTATGGCAATAGCCGAAGATATTGGCTATGATGCCACAGGCAGAAGCACCAACAACAACGAGTTGATTGAAATAGGAAAAGAGTTATCAAAATTTATTGCTCACATTAACAAGACCGAAAAGTAATGAGCAGTTATACTATTTCACCAACACTCAACAAAAGCCGAGTTTTCATTTTGCCAAAAAGCGAATTGGAAAAACGGTTTGACCCAATGTATTATGCTCACGAGTATAATCATTACGACAAACAACTAAGTAAAAAGCCATTCAAAAAATTTCATCAAATCCTAAAATCAATAAACAACGGTTACGATTTTAGAGATTATAAAGAAAGCGGAACACCTTATTTGAAAGTTGCAAATGTTAAGCAAGGAGAATTAGATTTTACGAAAATTCAATACATAGATTTTAATTCTTCTGAAATTTCAAAAAACATTCAACTAAAAAAAGGCAACTTACTTCTAACCAGAAAAGGCACTTTTGGAAATGCCTTTGCATTGGATAAAGATTATGATTTTGTAATTAGTTCAGAAGTGTTTTACATAGAACTACAAGACAATTCAATCAATCCAAAGTTTCTTGAAATCTTTTTTAATTCAAAAATCGGACAAGCCCAATTTGATAAAAACAAAATTGGTGCAATAATGGGGAGTTTGTCCCAAGAAGCAATTAGAGATTTAAAAATTCCGTTGCCATCTTCCGAAATACAAAATCAAATTGTAGGTATTTATGAAAGTTATGTTGCCCAAAAGCAAAAGAACGAAGCAGAAGCCAATAAACTACTTTCAAGCATTGATGATTATTTGTTGAAGGAATTAGGCATAAAACTACCTGAACCGCCTGAAAATACTTTGAAGAATAGAATGTTTGTTACAAACATCAGCGAACTTTCAGGGAATAGATACGACCCAAATTATCACCAAAAGTTTTTTCAAGATGTTTTTTCTGCGTTTGAGAAAGGGAAATATGAATATTCTCAAATTAGAAAATATGCTTCATTTCAAGCGGGTTATGCCTTTAAATCAAGCGACTATTTAGAACAATCAAATTGCCTACTTATTACCATTAAAAACATTCGTCAAAATCAAATTGATATTGAAGATGCTACTTACTTACCAGACGATTTTTTTGAACAGTATAAGGAGTTTCAAATAAGAAACAACGACCTACTAATTGCAATGACAGGTGCTACAATTGGTAAAGTGGGAATTTATAATCACCCTAATAATTCACTTTTAAATCAGAGAAACGGAATAATTAAACCAGATAACATCAACTCAATTTACTTGATGAGTTTGTTAAATCTATCCATATTTCAAAAATTGATTTTAAGAAATTCAAATGGTGGTGCTCAACCTAACATCAGTGAAACAGATATTATGAGAATTTCAATTCCAGTTCCACCACTTGACAAACAAAAAGAAATAGCGGAACACATTACCAGCATCAGACAACAAGCCCAACAACTCAAAGACAAGACAAAAGAACTCTTGAAAAAAGCGAGTGAAGAAATTGAAAGGATTTTATTGAATTAACCTTGAGGATTTCCGCCTTTTAAATCTTTAACCAATTGAGAAACATTATTTATTGCTTCTAAAATTGGACTTTTTTCTTGATGGGCTTTACTTTCCAATGTATCGCTTGGATTATAGGATACTGTTTCAACAATAATTGATAAAATTTGCTCATTAAGTTTTTGTCCCAAATCAGAGTCTCCCAACTCTTCAATCTCTTGTTTTAACCCATAGTAGATTTTTGCAACATCCTCTTTAAAAGCATACTCCTGTTGTAATCTTACATTTTGACTTCTCTGTTTACTTGCATAAATTGCTAACCAAATAGCACCACCCAAGAAAGGCAAATTACCAAGAGTATATTTCCACATTTCTGACAAATTGTATTCAGAATTTATAAATGCTACAATTGAAAGCGCCATCATAGCAACAACAGAAGCTATAAACACCGCAACCCAAAGTACATTTGTCCATTTAAAAGATTCCTTATGATCATTAAATGCCTTAGCTAATGCAACTGTACTGGCTCCTTTTAACAATCCTTCAATTTTTTCAAATAGTTGCTCTTGCCTTGATGTGTTCTCACTATAGAGTGAATCCAGTTTCTTAACAAATCCCTCAACGCTATGCTGAATCCCTTTTGTTTCAGTCCCATCATCACGTTTTATTCCGAAAATTTTATTTTGATATGCAATGATTTCATTTTGAACTGCAATAATTTCATTTTTTCGTTTTTCAAAAAGCTCTTTAAATTCTTCTATCTCATCTGAAAGAATATTGCCGTTTTCATCTTCTTCAAAAATTGCCGAATTTATTGCTATGATGTTATTCTTGATTTCAGCGAGTTCTATTTCAGTTTTTTTAAACTGCTCTATTAACGATGGAGAACCTTCTTTGCCTTTAACAAGTTCAGCTTTTAGGTTTTCAATTGAAGTCAATGCCTTATTTGCATCTTCTTGAAACTCATTAACAATTCGTTTCAAATATGCCTTTTGACCTTTTTTTAATTCTTTCTCTTCTTCCATCGTTTGAAATTATTTATAAGGAGTTATGCTGAATATTGTATTTTGGTTTGAATCGCTTAATACGGTAAACCTCTAATTGTTTAGCATCCGTAATTGGTTTTGGATTATCAAAAACAACTTCATTGAAAATTTTTCCACTTGCCTTATGTTCACTTATTCGGGTATCAATTCGATATTCCTTGGTAATACCATCATATACTCTTTTACCATTGTGCTTTAAAGTGTAGTTTACCGTATCTTTTGGTTTATCAAAAGCAAATGTTAATCCGAATGAACCTATTCCACCAATCCATCTTCCTTTGCGAGATAATTCTTGTTTTTCTTCTTCTGTTTCTCCTAAAGCACGACCGATTAAATGACCTGCCCCAATGCCGATTAATGTCCAAAGTATTCTGTTTTCAATTTTCATATTCGTTGATTTTATTTTCCAAATTTTTTAAGTGTGTTTTCCAAACTCTTGAAAGACTTATTTATATCTCGAATTGATTTTTTAGCTGAACCATTGCTATCAGTTAATTTTATTGATTGCCCGCAAGAGCATTTTATTGTTGTCTCATCAGCAACTTGTTGCAAGGTAACTGTAATTGACTTTTTACATTCGGGACAATCAAGTTTTACGGTTTGTTTACTAATATCCATCATCGTATTTTATTTTTCACAAGTTTCTTTCTTATTTGCACTAACAAATTTTACGCTTTCCATTGTTTCAAGAACGCCAGTACTTTTATTGTGAGAACTACAGAGCGGAATAATATACCAACTCATATCGTTAACATCAGCTTTTTGAACATGAGCACCGACCAAATCCTTATTGATACAAGATTTCTCTGAACACCAATTAGCTGTCTGTCCGCTATATTTCCCCCAATGTTTTAACCAACTCCCACATTTGCAGTCATTGTCTGATGTGCCATTAATGTTTTTTATTTTTGCCATTGTATCATTTTTTAATTTAACTCTTTAATTTCTGAAAGAAGAATTTTAGCAACGTGCCCTGATTTCATAAGTGTTTTTTCGTCCAATTGTTTTAATTCTTCTGCTTTGTGCTTTTCATCTTCGGTCATATCAGGTTTAAACATTTCCCTTAAACCTTTTCCGGTATAATAAATAAGTTTACGCATATTTTGAGTAACTCTGATAGCTCCATAATTTTGTTTTGTACCATCATTCAGCGTCATAACGCCAGCATGATTTTCTTTTATCTTTACTTTCATTGAAATATTATTTATATTTTTTAATCAGCTTCTCTATTTCATCTTTCGGCAAACTATCGTTTACTATTTTTAATTTTTCTAATAATTCTGCTGCAACAGCAGGTGAAATAATGTTTGTTTCTACCAGCGTTTTAATTACCCAAAGGCTTCCGTTCACTTCCAATCCTTGTTCCTCAGCTTCGCTTCTCAGATTTTTATCGCCAGTAACTAATCTGCATTTTAACTGTAAGGCTTTCCACAAAACAGATTTGTCGGTTATTCTCCGCAGGTTGCGTTTCGTTTTCAGGTTTACCACTTCCTCACTCTCATCTGACGACAACTTATATACAGTTAGTTGCTTCGAACGAATAAAATTTTGAATTTGCTCCGCTTGGTCTATTCTAATAATTTCATTCACCACAAAATCAGTCGTGCAAATCTCATAGTCAAGTCCGAAAAAATCGGGCAGGACTTCGATACTCATCATATCAAAAAACACATTCGTATCGGTTACAATTAACTTCATACCAACTGCTGCAATTGTTTACGAAATTCACCAACAGTTTTTCCTGAAAAGAATGCAGCATCGTT
>JABTUP010000026.1 GCA_015075325.1 Flavobacteriales bacterium
AGGAAAAGCTGTTCAGCAAGGAGTTTATGTTTGGAAATTATTTTTCAAAGACATTAACGGCAAAAAACACGAACGTGTAGGGCATGTAACTATTATTCAGTAATTAAATTGCTAATAAGTTGGATGATGATTTTTTAATGGTATAATAACCCCCAAAATACTAAAAACCTAAAGAAATTTAGTAGTTTAGCTAATTACTTTGTTTTGAAATACCTCAAAAGAATAGACATGAAAAAAATATACACAACAATAATATTGCTATACATAAGTCAGTTACTTTTTTCTCAAACTTCAGGTGGAAATGGTTTTTTAGTTGGAAACTATGTTGAAGTTGGAATTGCAGGACAGGGAGGTTATGAAGGTGCAGACTTAGGTGTTGGAACACTTCCTGGTCTTCATTGGCGGTCTGATTTTGGAAATAATTCTCTTGGTTTCGTAGCCAATCCGAGTATGGATAATTGGGTTAATTTTAATGGTGATTTTTTTACACCTGGATCGCCAGAAAATGGGTGGGGTTTTGAAGTAGGAACAGTTAAGGCAGGAAATAATGGTTATGGACCATTATTAGAAATACCTGGTTCAGTAACCAATTGGTCAAATGTTAATGGATGTATTCAGGTTGATTGGCATGGAGATTACGCAAATTCTGGACTAGATTTATCATTTGATATTATATATAAATTGAATGAAAATGAATTGTTTTACTCAACAGAAGTTCGTGTTAAAAATAATTCAGCTACGGCTTTAAACAACTTTTATTATTATAGAAATATTGATCCAGATAATAATGAAGTTCTAAATGGTGATTATTCCACAACAAATAGAATTGTTAGTCAACCCAATCCACCATGTAGTAAAGCATTGGTTAGTGCTACGCAATCAACCCCATGGGCATCATATCTAGGTTTAGCTGCAATTGGTGATAATTTTAGGGTTAGTTATGGAGGTTTTTCAAATAGAGATGCGTCAGATATGTGGAGTGGAGCAGGAGTTTTTACAAATACGGTAGGCTCTCAAAACACTGCTGACGAAGCAATTTCACTAACCAATCTAATACCTGTAATAAATCCTGGAGAAACCAAAACATTTAAATTTCTAGTAATATTAGATGCTGCCAAGCTGATAATGCTATTAATACTTTATTTTATTTTGATTATGCTGGAGGTATAGGTAATACACTACCTGAATGTACTCCAATTAGTGATACAGCAATAACTTGTGCTTCTATTCCTGTTAATATAGGTATTCAAGGAGATGCGTTAAATGATTTTAACTGGTTGTGGAGTCCTACTACAGGATTGTCAAGTACCACTGGAACTACAAATGTTGCACAACCATCTACAACAACTACTTATACTGTTACAGGAACTCCAGTTAATCCTTGTTATGTTACTTCTGTAACTAAAGAAATTGTTGTATTTGTTTTACCTGGCCCAGATGCTCAATATGTTGACCCAGGTCCACAATGTGGAACATTTGATTTAAACACACTAGTTCATAACGATGCGAATAACACACCTGGAGTAGTGTTTAATTTTTATACCAGCCAACCGAGTTCTGCAACGGATACTTCAGGTATATTACAAAATCCAGGAAATATATCTCAAGGAGATTCTATTTGGGTTGTATATTCTGATACGGCTAGAGGTTGTTTTGATGCTGAGTTTTTAGATATTCAATGGGGAATTGCCTTTAGTCTTGAAATAGATGTGGTTGATGCCTCTTGCGGACAAGCAAACGGAAGTGCTAATGTAACAAATGTAGTTGGTGGTTTTTCTCCTTATACCTATCAGTGGACTTCAGGTCCTTCAACTCCAAATTATGATAATATTGGAATTGGATTTTATACAATTACTGTTACTGATAGTACGGGTTGTTCTACCGATTCCACAATCCAAGTAAATGAGTTGAGTAATCTTTCTGTTGATATTAATGACTTTCAAGACATAACATGTAATGGGTATAATGATGGTTTTGCAGTTGTTGAAATTACTGGCGGAACTCAACCTTTTTCAATTGAATGGAACGACCCTCTTTTACAACAAAATGATACTGCAACTGGACTTGCTCCTGGTGTTTATACTGTAACAGTAACAGATGCAAACTTATGTTCAGCAATAGATACCATAGAAATTATTGAACCCTTACCAATAAGTATTCAACCAGTTCTTACAAATATAAATTGTAATGGAGCTTGTGATGGAGAAATTATTGCAGCTCCATCTGGGGGAACTCCTTTCTCAACAGGCTCTTCTTATCATTATCAATGGAACACTTCTCCAATACAAAATTCAAGTACAGCAACAAACTTGTGTGTTGGTAGTTACACTGTTACAGTTAGTGATGCTAATGGATGTTCACTAGATTCTACCTTTACATTAACTCAACCTTCAGCTTTTGTTGTAACAACTTCATCTGAGAACGCTTCATGTGGAAATAATGATGGGCTTGCATTTGTTACATCTGTAACAGGTGGCTCTGGTTCTACTTTTCATTATAATTGGGGTGTAGGTTTGCCAGATAACGATACCTTATTTAATGCGTCTCCAGGGCTTCATTCAGTAACCATTTCAAATGAATTTGGTTGTGATACCACAATAACAATCAATGTAGGGAATAATGCAGGATTTACAGTTGTTATTGATAGTGTTGCTCCTGTCTCATGTAAAAATGGAACTGATGGATTTGCAATGGCTTCTGGTTCCGATGTGTTGGCAACCTATACTTATTCTTGGTCAACAATACCAATTCAATCAACCCAAAGCGTAAACAACTTATCTGATGGTGTTTATATAATTACAATTACTGATGTCTTAACGGGTTGTATTGCACAAGATAGTGTTGTAATCACAGAACCCGACTCTGTATCTATTGCAACCATTAGCTCAAATGATACCATTTGTTCAGGACAAAGCACCACGTTAACAGCAACAGCAACAGGAGGTTCTGGTTCGGGATATGTTTACACATGGAACAATGGCTTGGGAGCAGGACAAAACCAAACAGTAACACCAGCAGCAAACACATCAACAACCTACACAGTAACCGCTGTAGATGCAAATGGCTGTCCTTCAAATAGCAAAAGTGTTACCGTTACCGTTCACCCTAATTTAACTGTTGTTGCTAGTGCAGATGATACCATTTGTCCTGGAACAAGTGCAATAATTAATGCTACTGCAACGCCAAACTCTGGCAATGGAGGACCTTATTCATATACCTGGACACCAAACACCAACATCAGTAGTACAACAGCACAAAGCCCAACGGTAACTCCAGCGGTAAGTACAACATACACAGTAACTCTAAGCGATGGTTGCTCACCAGCTGTAACCGACCAAGTGACCATAAGTTTATTCAATTTACCTCAACCAAATTTTAGAGCTAACACCATTAGTTTGTGTATTGAACCAAGAGAACCAATTACATTTTATAATCTTACAGATACTGCAAATGGAATGTTAGATACTAATACTGTATTTTGGAATTTTGGAGATGGAACTTCACCTGTTAGTCAACCTTGGGATACTATTTCACATACTTATAATCAACCTGGAACATATAGTGTTAGTTTAAATGTTTATAGCCAAACAATTCAAGGAAGTTGCCCAAATGATACGACAATCGTAGCTATGATAACAGTTCATGATTTGCCAGTAGCCGATTTTACCTCAAACCCAAATCCAACCAGCATGTTTGAGCCAGAGGTACAGTTTACCGACCAAAGTCAAGGATTAATCAATCAGCATTTTTGGGATTTTGCTGGATTAGATTCAAACACTTTTCCTAATCCAATTTATAGTTTCCCAGATACAATAAACGGAGATTATCCTGTAAAACTTACAGTAACCGATATATACGGTTGTCAGGATACTATTACAAAAAACGTAAAAATTATTGGAGAATTTGGCATTTACATTCCTAACGCATTTACCCCAGATTTTGACGGAAAAAATGATGTGTTTGGCCCAAAAGGTTTTGGTATTTCACCCGAAGGATATAAATTTCAAATATTTGATAGATGGGGAGAAAAAATATTCGAGTCGGATTTGTTGTTTGATTCTTGGAATGGATTTTATAAAGGAACTAGAGTTCAAGAAGGAGTTTATGTATGGAAACTATTCTTTAAAGACATTAATGGTAAAAAACACCAAAAAATTGGTCATTTTCAAATAATTCAATAAAAAGTAAAAAACAAAAAAAGAGGCGATTATTATCGCCTCTTTTTTTTATACATAATTTTCTGATTCAATTGTCTATTTTTGCAAACTATGAATTCGGAATACAGTAAGGAAAAGCAATTAAGATACGATAAAGCCTATTTAAAAATGGCTTTAGAGTGGGCAAAATTATCACATTGCAAAAGAAAACAAGTTGGGGCATTAATCGTTAGAGATAGAATGATAATTTCTGATGGCTACAATGGTACTCCTACAGGGTTTGATAATTGCTGTGAAGATGAAAATGGAGAAACCCGTTGGTATGTTTTGCATGCTGAAGCAAATGCAATTTTAAAAGTGGCCAAATCTACACATAATGCTGATGGAGCAACACTTTATATAACACTTTCGCCCTGTAAAGAATGCAGTAAACTAATTGTTCAGGCAGGAATTACTAGAGTTGTTTTTCATAACGGATACAAAGACCAAGCTGGAATAAATTTTTTACAAGAATCGGGGATAATAGTTGAACAAATCGAATTGATTGATTAACACTCAAATTATTACATGAATAAGAACAGAACTTTTTTATACATCATTTTGCCAACAATTATATCATTTTGTATTGTTGTTGGAATATATTTGGGTGCGTATTTATCTCACAATTCATCCGATAAAACCATCATTTTTTCAAACAACCATCAGGCAAAAGGAACCAATAAGCTAAACGAAATTTTAAGTTTTATAAAAGATATGTATGTTGATACGGTTAATACAACTGAGTTGACTGAAAATTCAATTGCAAGTATTTTAGCTAGCCTCGATCCGCATTCTTACTACATTCCTGCTAAAGAATTTAACGACATGAACGACCCTTTGGAAGGGAATTTTCAAGGGATTGGAGTTGAATTTAGAATTGTTGAAGATACAGTTATGGTAATTGCTGTTATTGCAAACGGTCCGTCAGAAAAAGTTGGTATAGAAGCTGGTGATAGAATAGTAAAAGTTGATACAACTTCAATTGCTGGTATTGGAATTACTAACGAACAAGTTATTAAATTACTAAAAGGCCCTAAAGGAACAAAGGTGAATGTAAATGTAACTCGAAAAGGTATTGCTAAACAATTGAAATATACCATTACAAGAGATGAAATTCCAATTTTTAGTGTAGAATCGCCGTATATGGTTGATGATAAAATTGGGTTTATAAAAATTAACCGATTTGCAAAAACAACCTATGCAGAGTTTTTAAAGGCTACAAAAATTCTCTTAAAAGAAGGAATGGAGAGTTTAATAATAGATTTGAGAGGAAATGGGGGAGGAGTAATGTCGGCAGCAACTGATATAGCAGACGAAATACTATCAAAAAACAAAATGGTGGTATATACACAAGGAAAATCACGAGCAAAAGAAGAGTTTTATGCCACAGCAAAAGGAATTTTAGAAACTACCAACATTGTTGTTTTAATCAATGAAAGCTCTGCATCAGCTAGTGAAATTATTGCTGGAGCAATACAAGATAACGATAGAGGAACAATAATTGGCAGACGTTCATTTGGAAAAGGTTTGGTTCAAGAGCAAGTAATGTGGCCAGATGGTTCTGCACTTCGTTTAACTGTTGCCCGTTATTATACTCCTTCCGGAAGATGTATTCAAAAACCTTATGATGAGGGAAAAGAAAGTTATAATCTTGAATCATACAACAGATATACTAGTGGAGAACTTTTAAGTGCCGATAGCATACATTTTCCAGACTCTTTAAAATATTACACGCCTTCTGGTAAAGTGGTGTATGGTGGTGGCGGAATAATGCCCGATATTTTTGTGCCAATGGATACCATTGGAAATACCAACTATTTTTATGAATTAAGGTATCGCGGAATTATGCAAGATTTTTCGTTACAATATGTAGATGAAAATAGAGATAAGTTGAAGAAAGAATATAAAAATGCCGTAGTATTTAAAAATAAATTTCGAGTAAATAACGACCTGTTTAATAGCCTTATCAAATTTGCTGAAAAAAGTGAATTACCAAGAAATTTAATGGAAATAAAACAATCGAAAGAATTGATTGAACGAACATTACGTGCCACAATTAGCAAAGATTTATTCGGAAATTTTGGCTATTATGTTATTATAAACGATGAGGATAAAACCGTTCAAGAAGCCATTTCCAGTTTTAAGGTAAAAAAGTAAAATTCCGATGAAAAAAGATATTAATCCTACACAAATTAAAGATGTAGCAGTTGCTGTTGTTAAAGAAGTTAACGAACTTAATCAAGAATATTGGAATGTTTATCTTATTAACTTAAAAAACGAAAAAATCAATCAAGTATTGGTTTCATCTAAAGGATATTTAAAACTCGAAAATGGCGAAGAAACAAAAACCTCAGTTCTTAGACATGCTTTGGGCGATATTGAACCCAAAAGTTTTGTGTTAATTGAACCTATCGTTGAAGATGTTTTTAGATTACACAACGAGTATTGGGTAAGCTTTTTTAAAGACAACGAGTTGTTGGATAAAAAATACATATTCCTTGCCGAAACCATTAAAGACGAAAACCTAACTTCAGTTCCTGTGATTGATAAAAAAGGCATAATGATTAAGTGAAAAGGTTTGAAGATAGAAGTTGGAAGACCGAGGGCCGAGAATAGATTACTATTCAAACTTTTTTCCTACCTTTGGTTATCATTGTTAAACTCACCAAATGTTAGAGCAATTTAATTTAGAGAAAATTCTGTTTCTTGACATTGAAACCACGTCAGCAGTAAAATCGTTTGATGATTTATCTGATGATTTTAAAAAACATTGGGAGCATAAATCTAAATTTATTGCCAAAGAAGACGAAACCCCCAATGAAACCTATTCAAAAGCTGGAATTTATGCCGAATTTGGTAAAATTGTTTGTATTTCAGTTGGCTTTATTAAAATAGAAAATGGTTTAAAAAAACTTCGGTTAAAATCATACTTCAACCACAACGAAAAGGAACTTTTAATCGATTTTTTCGAGTTGTTAAACAAACATTTTAATACCCAGCAACACATACTTTGTGCTCATAATGGTAAAGAATTCGATTATCCATACATTGCACGTCGTGCTTTGGTAAACGGATTGAGTATTCCAACAATTTTGGATATGGCAGGTAAAAAACCATGGGAAGTACAACATTTGGATACGCTGCAACTATGGAAATTTGGCGATTACAAGCACTTTACCTCTTTAAATTTACTCACCACTATTTTTGAAATACCAACACCAAAAGATGATATTGATGGAAGCATGGTAAATCAAGTGTATTGGCAAGAAAATGATTTAGAACGAATTGCAAATTATTGTCAGAAAGATGTTGTAGCTTTAACCCAATTATTTTTGAGATTCAGAAACGAACCATTAATTTTACCAGATAACATTATTTACAGTTAAAAAACACAACAATAGCATGTCAAAAATTAAATACATTATTTCTATTTCGCTTTTTTTATTGATGATTTCATGCGAAAAAGGCAACTCTACATATTTTGATTCCATTTTAAAAACCGAAGAAGGCGTTTTTAGAGGCATACAAATTGGAAATTCAATTGAAGAAGTAAAGTCGGTAGAAAATCAAGAATTTTTGGTTGATAATATGTCGGAGTATCTCTATTACGACTACAAACTAGATATGGGTAACAGTTATACCATTTCGTACGATTTTTCTGAAAATAAACTTTATGAGATTGAAGTTTCCATTTATTTTGACGTAATTGAAGATGCAAACAATGTTTTTACCGAATTTTCTAATCACTTTGCAAAAAAATACGGCGAAGGAAAAGTTGCTACCGATGGCTATACTTCTTGGCGAACCAAAAGCAGGCTTACTGGTAATGGCGTAGAAATAGCAATGATTAACGATAGTCAGGAATATGGCTACATTTCTATTCTAATAAGCGATTTAAATTATTGATTTATAAGTAATAATCAGCCTTTCATCTAATCTTTTGTAAGGTAATTTCGCCAATAGTTGTTTAATCTTTTTTTTACACTTATCTTTAAAGCCTTTTTTAGCATATAAAACAATTCATGGAAAATAGAACGCTACTTGAAATTAAAAATCTGGTTACAGAATTTCGTACCGAAGATGAAACAGTTAAAGCTGTAAATAATATTTCATTTACTTTAAACAAAGGCGAAACAGTTGGTATAGTTGGTGAATCAGGTTCTGGTAAATCGGTTACATCACTTTCTGTAATGCGATTAATTCCGAATCCTCCAGGAAGAATTGCTTCTGGAGAAATGCTTTTCCACTCATCAAATGGTGTTATTGATTTGGCTAAAGCCGATGAAAAAACCATGAGAACACTTCGTGGAAACGAAATTGCGATGATTTTTCAAGAGCCAATGACTTCGTTAAACCCTGTTTATACCTGCGGAGACCAAGTTGCAGAAGCAATTATTGTTCACCAAAAAGTAAGCAAAGCAGAAGCAAAAATTAGAACCATTGAATTATTTAATAAAGTTCAATTGCCTCGCCCAGAAGTAATTTTTGATACCTATCCACATCAAATTTCTGGAGGTCAAAAACAACGTGTAATGATTGCAATGGCAATGTCGTGCAATCCATCAATACTTATTGCTGACGAACCAACCACTGCACTCGATGTAACAGTTCAAAAAACCATTTTGGAATTAATGAACAAGTTGCAAACGGAACACGATATGGGGATCATGTTTATTACGCACGATTTAGGCGTTATTGCCGAATTGGCTGATAAAGTGGTGGTAATGTATAAAGGTAAAATTGTAGAGCAAGGTTCTGTGTTAGATATTTTTACCAATCCACAACATCCATACACTAAAGGATTGTTGGCTTGCCGACCACCTTTAAACAAACGATTAAAGTGGTTGCCAACTGTTGCCGATTTTATGACAGTTGATGCAGAAGGCGAAATGCACGAAACCAACAAATCGGTTGAGGAAGTAACCAACAGCTTAATCGTTACAAAAGAAGATACGGCAAAAGAACACGAGGTACTTTATGCAAAGCAACCTTTGTTACAGTTAAAAAATATCAAATTGTATTTTCCAATAAGCAAAGGTTTATTTGGTAAATCAAAAGAATATGTAAAAGCGGTTGATGATATTACATTTGATGTTTATCCAGGAGAAACATTAGGTTTGGTGGGCGAATCGGGTTGTGGTAAAACCACACTTGGTAGAACCATCTTAAAATTATTAGAACCAACCGATGGACAAATAATTTACGAAGGAGTTGATATTACCAACTTAGGGGCAAAAGAAATGCGTGAGTATAGAAAAAAAATGCAAATTATTTTTCAAGACCCTTATTCATCATTAAATCCTAGAATAACTATTGGTGAAGCTATTATGGAGCCAATGAAAGTTCATGGAGTTTTGGCTAACGATGCTGAAAGAAAAGCCAGGGTAATGGAATTACTCAGAAGAGTAAATTTACCAGAGCATCATTTTTACCGTTATCCACATGAGTTTTCTGGAGGTCAGCGTCAGCGTATTTGTATAGCACGTTCGTTGGCATTAAACCCTAAATTTATTATTTGCGATGAGTCAGTTTCTGCACTCGATGTTTCTGTTCAAGCTCAAGTATTAAACCTATTAAACGAGTTAAAACACGAATTTGGCTTTACTTACATTTTCATTTCACACGATTTATCGGTAGTTAAGTTTATGAGCGACCGAATGGTGGTAATGAACAAAGGTAAAATTGAAGAAATGGGCTTAGCCGATGAAATTTACAACAACCCTCAAACAGAATACACAAAAAAATTAATTGGTGCAATTCCTAAAGGAGAGTTGGAAGATATTAAAGCTGCTATTGCAAAGAAAAAAGCTAGTGCTAAGATTGAAGCTTAAAACTCTATGTATGAGTTCTAGTACAAAAAATTTCTGCTTTATTTTCCTTTGTTTTGTTTCAGTTTTTGCCTATTCACAAGAAGAAGCTGTCGTTAAAAGAGAAAGATTAAATTACTCTTGGGGTATTGGTAGAGAACATGCGGGTTTAGGATTAAATGTATTATATTATCCAAAAGGTTGGAATTTGGGGGTTTTTAGTTCAGTAGGGTATCCTGTAGTTAAAATTTCTTATAGTTTGGGTATTAAATACCGATTTTTTTTCAAGTCTCAGAAAACAAGATATACTCCCTATGCCTCGTTTAATTATGGTTACCATAATGCTTTTATAGCTGAAACTAATCACCCTCTTCAAACAAACAACAAAAAATATAGTAAGATAATTTATGGTTCTTCAATTTCTATTGGAGTTGATACAGGTCCTAAAATTTCCAAAAAACATTATGTCTCGTTTGGAATTAATTTTGGGTTAAATAATAAGGAAGCTAATGAATATGAAAAATTTTTATTGTCTCGTGGCTATAAAAAAATAGATGATAACATTCCAATATCTTTTGTTTTAGGATTGAGATTTGTTTTGGATTAGATTTAAAAATTCAACTTCTGTTGTTTGTTTTTTACCAAATTCAATTTTACTTCATCCATGTGTTTGAGTTGAGAAGTAATGGGTTTGTTGTTGAGTTTAATAAATTCTTGAATAATAAAACTTTTGAGGTTCTCTTTGTCTAAAAGCATGTCTTTTAACTCAAAGTCTTTATCATCGGCATTAACAATAATTAGGTTAAACAAATCTTCCATCAAAGCAATTTCCATTGATTCTTTAAGCACTAAATTGTACTTTTTTATTAATGCTTTTAATTTGATTTGCTGTGCTTTTGTCATCTTAAATAACCTGAGTTTAGGTTAGGCTAATTTAAGAATAAAGTTTTGCACTATACTTTATAACCTTTTATTAGTTCTTCCAAAGGAGTTTCTAAAACTTCACAAATTTTTAATAAGGTTTTAATGGTTGGATTGGTTTCACCATTTTCAATTCTAGCTAGATTGGATTGTTCCATCATTAGATTTTTGGCTAATCTGTATTGAGTAATTTCTTTCGATATTCTGATTTCGATAATTCTATTACCAATAAAACGTAAATATTTTTCAGAATCAACAATCACAACTTTTTTTATTTTTAACAAAAGTCGTAGTTAAGTGAATTATGATTAGTATCATATATAAATACTATTCATATATAAATATTATTTTATATATTTGTTTTATAAATAAATTATTCATTAAATCTAATAATTATGAAAAACACTTTAAAATCAATTACAACTATCACATTAATAGGATTATTAACTTTGTTTAATAGTTGTGCAAAAGATGGGAAAGATGGTGCTCCAGGTCCATCTGGTGCCGCTGGAACAAATGGTAATGCAAATGTGAAAAATATAAATGTTACTATTTATACTTCTGATTGGGTTTTAAATAGTGGAGTTTATAGTTATGATAAATACTTGTTTGAAATTGGGCAAAATATTATTGATAATGGAATGGTATTGGCTTATTTAGAATCAAGTTTTGGATCTGAAACATGGGTTGCTTTACCTTTTTCTATGAAAAATGTGGAATTGAATTATGCTTTTTGGAAATATTATGTGAGTTTTACTGCTTCTTTAGGTAGTGGTGCTACTCCAAGCAATCCTGGGTTAACTAGATTTAAGGTTTTAATAGTTCAAGGTACAGCTAGATTGTCAAATCCACATGTTGATTTTAACGATTATAACCAAGTTAAAGCCGCATTCGATTTAAAAGATTAGGAAATAAATTCTCAGAAGCAAAGCTTTTCTAAAAAGCTTTGCTTCTTTAATACCATAATATCTTGCAAACAGCTTTGAATTTGTTTTAACTCCGACAATTTTATTTTGCCTATCTTTTGTTTGAGTCTGCTTCTGGATAATGAGCGAATATGAAATGTAAGTATCTCGGAAGGTTGTTTTAATCCATTTGTTTGGTCAGGTTCTAAAACCACATTGCCATGATAATTTTTAATTTTTGTAGTTAGCGGACAACAAATTACCAAATTTGATAAGTCGTTTAGTAAATTTCCGCTAATAATTACCACTGGCCTAAAACCTGCTTGCTCACTTCCTTTTATTGGATTAAGGTCGGCAAACCAAATTTCACCTTGCTTCACTCTTCCAAATTTTTTAAGTAATCTTCCATACCTTCCTCAGCAATAGAAAGTATGTCGGCATCTTTAGCTAAGCGTTTGTACGATTTAACATAACTAGCACGATTGAGTTGGTCTAAATAAATACGTAATGCTTTTTCAATCAATTTATTCTTTGGAACAGACAATTCTTTTGCTTTCTCAGAAAGCAAACTCATTAAATCATCGGGTAAAGTGCTTGTAAATGTTGTCATATTTATATGTTATATTTATGAAATACAAATATAATTATTTAAACAAAAAAAACTCTATTTTAGCAACAAAGCTTTTTAAAAAAGCTTTGCTTCTTTTTTTAAACTTTTCTACAAACAACTTGTCATCTAATTAAAAAATATTACTTTTGCAATCCTTTTGCGGATGTGGTGAAATTGGTAGACACGCCAGACTTAGGATCTGGTGCTTCACGGCATGGGGGTTCGAGTCCCTTCATCCGCACTAAAGTAAAAAGGCATAAAATCCCGATTAATATCGGGATTTTTCCTTTTTTTAATTTTAAAATATAATCATAAATTTTACTAAGAAGAACAACCAATGAACATCACACAAGAAAAAATTGACAATTTAAACGCCGTAATTAAAGTTCAATTGTCTGAGTCTGACTATCAAGCAAATGTTGATAAAGTATTGAAGGATTATAGAAATAAAGCTTCTGTTCCTGGATTTAGAAAAGGTCATGTGCCTATGGGTATGGTTAAAAAAATGGTTGGAACTAGTGCTATGGTTGAAGAAATCAATAAAATATTATCAGAATCGCTCCAAAAATATATTGAAGATGAAAAACTAGATGTTTTGGGTAATCCTCTCCCAAAATTAGATGAACAACAAAAAATTGATTGGGAAAACCAAAAAGATTTTGAATTTAAATACGACATCGGGTTAGCTCCTCAATTTGATATAGAATTATCGGATAAAATAAAAGTTGAACACGTTGCTATTAAAGTTTCAAAAAACGATATCGATAAATATGTAGAAGATTTAACCAGAAGATACGGTAAAATGTCGAACCCTGAAGTTGCTGAGGCAGATGATATGCTTTTTGGAAAGTTCGAAGAATTAGAAAATGGTAATGTAAAAGAAGGCGGTATAACTAACTCATCGGTATTAATTATTAAGTCTGTAACTGACAGTGCATTACAAAAATCTTTGATAGGTTTAAAACCAAATGATGTAATTGAGTTAGATCCAAAAAAAGTTTCTGAACACGAAACTGATGTTGCTGCGGCATTAGGAATAAAACCATCCGACTTAAAAAACATCAATAGTACATTTAGATATACGGTACAAAAAATTAATAGAATTACACCTGCCGAAGTAAATCAAGAATTGTTTGATAAAGTATTTGGTCCAAATGCAATTTCTTCAGAAGCAGATTTCAGAGGTAAAATTGAAGAACAAATGTCGCAAAGTTTAGTTGCCGAAAGCGATAGAAAACTTAAAGCCGATATTCAAGATATGTTATTAGATAAACTAAACATTAGCTTGCCTGATAGCTTTTTGAAAAGATGGATTGCTGCAACCAACGAAAAACCTGTTACTGCAGAGCAAATTGAAGAAGAATATGACCAATATGCAAAACAATTAAAGTGGCAATTAATTGAAAATAAAATCATTAAACAATACGATATAAAAGTTGGTTTTGAAGAAGTAGTAGAATTTACTAAAGGATTGTTGAAGCAACAATTAGCTAGTATGGGATTACCAACTGATGATGATAAAGACTTATCCGAAACAGCAAACAGAGTTTTACAAAATCAAGAAGAAACACGTAACATTTACATGATGATTTACGATAACAAAATGATTGAGCTGTTTAAAACCAAGTTAAACATTAACAAAAAAGAAATGTCGTTTGAGGAATTTACAAAACATGCGACCAACAAAAAATAACTAAAATGAGCCCCACAATTTGTGGGGCTTTTTTATTGTAAAAAACTTTCAGATGGTTCAAAACTTTCATAAAATTCTGTTAAACGATTAAAGTTTAAAATGTTAATTTAGACGAGTTAAAAACAATGTCAATTTAAAACCCAAATAAATCATGTTTGATAAAGACGAATTCAGAAAATATGCAACTAAACACAGAGGCATTAATAGTTTAGTTTATGATCAGTACCAATCTATTTATGCCGATTATATTTCTCCAACCATTATTGAAGAACGTCAATTAAATGTTGCTTCAATGGACGTGTTCTCTCGTTTAATGATGGATAGAATTATTTTCTTAGGAACTGGAATTAACGATTATGTGGCTAACATCATTCAAGCTCAATTGTTATTCTTAGAATCTGTTGATGCTAAAAAAGATATTCAAATTTATGTTAACTCACCAGGTGGTGGAGTTTATGCAGGTTTAGGAATTTATGACACCATGCAGTATATTGCTCCAGATGTTGCTACTATTTGCACAGGTATGGCAGCTTCAATGGGAGCAGTATTGTTGTGTGCTGGAGCAGCAGGTAAAAGAACTGCTTTGCCTCACTCAAGAGTAATGATTCATCAACCTTTAGGTGGTGCACAAGGTCAAGCTTCTGATATCGAAATTACAGCACGCGAAATTCAAAAATTAAAAGTGGAGTTGTATGAAATTATTGCAAAACATTCTGGTCAAACCTACGATAAAGTTTGGGCAGATAGCGATAGAGATTGTTGGATGATTGCACAAGAGGCAAAAGAATACGGAATGATTGACGAAGTTTTAGTAAGAGAGAAAAAATAAATTAATTTTTGAAGCTCGAAGTTAGAAGTCGGAGGATAACTTTTTCTGACTTCCTACTTCGGTCTTCTGACTTCAAACTATATAAAAATATGAGCTACATTGCACAAATTCATGCACGAGAAATTTTAGATTCAAGAGGAAACCCAACTGTAGAAGTTGATGTAATTACCCAAAATGGCGTTTTAGGAAGAGCTGCCGTTCCTTCAGGAGCTTCAACAGGAAAATATGAAGCAGTTGAACTACGTGATGGCGACAAAGGTCGATTTATGGGTAAAGGAGTTTTAAAAGCAGTACAAAATATCAATACCGTTATTAATGAAGAATTACAAGGTGTTTATGTTTTAGATCAAACAGGTATCGACAAAGCTTTAATTGCATTAGATGGTTCTGAAAACAAAAGTAATTTAGGAGCAAATGCAATTTTAGGTGTTTCGATGGCTTGTGCCAAAGCAGCTGCAGAAGAAACAGGCATGCCGCTTTATAGCTATATTGGAGGAGTTAATGCCAATATGCTCCCAATTCCAATGATGAACATTTTAAATGGAGGCTCACACGCCGATAACAGCATCGATTTTCAAGAGTTTATGGTAATGCCAGTTGGTGCAACTTCTTTTAGCGAAGGTTTAAGAATGGGTACTGAGGTTTTTCATCATTTAAAAGAAGTGTTAAAATCGAAAGGACATTCAACCAATGTTGGTGACGAAGGTGGTTTTGCTCCAAATTTAAAATCGAACGAAGAAGCCATTGAAACAGTGCTAAAAGCCATTGAAAAAGCTGGGTATAAACCAGGTGTAGATATGTATATTGCAATGGATGCTGCTAGTTCTGAATTTTACAATGAAGAAGAAAAAGTATATCACTTTCACCAATCAACTGGCGATAAATTAACTTCATCAGAAATGGTAAGTTACTGGAAAGATTGGACAAAAAAATACCCAATTCTATCTATAGAAGATGGATTGCACGAAGATGATTGGGCAGGTTGGGCTCAATTAAACGCAACAATTGGCGACAAAGTACAATTGGTTGGAGATGATTTATTTGTTACCAACGTAAAACGATTAAAACGTGGTATCGAAGAAAAATCAGCAAACTCTATTTTGGTCAAAGTTAATCAAATTGGTTCGTTAACAGAAACCATTCAGGCAGTTGACATGGCAAACAGAGCTTCATTTACTTCAGTAATGAGTCATCGTTCGGGAGAAACTGAAGATTATACCATTGCCGACTTAGCTGTAGCATTAAATACAGGGCAAATTAAAACAGGTTCAGCATCTCGTTCGGATAGAATGGCAAAATACAACCAATTATTAAGAATTGAAGAATCTTTGGGTTCTTCTGCTCGTTACTTAGGATTGGATTTGAAGTTTTTAAAATAAAAATACATTCAATAATTTGTTTAAAAAACCTCGAAATTTTCGAGGTTTTTTTATGGGTAAATTTTACTCAAAAAAATATTTACGATTTAACCGTTATTTTTTGGAGAATTTAATTAGCTTCATTAAATTCGCATGAATTGAAAAAGACAATAACACTAAAATATAAAACATGTCTGAATTAGCGAAATTAGAACTTAACGGGAAAGTGTATGAGTTTCCTGTTGTTGAAGGAACAGAAAAAGAAAAAGCTATTGATATTTCAAAGCTGAGAGATTTAACTGGGTATGTTACCATGGACCAAGGATATAAAAATACTGGTGCATGTTTTAGCTCTATTACCTTTTTAGATGGAGAAGAAGGTATTTTAAAATATAGAGGTTATACTATTGAGGAATTAGCTGAAAAATCTAATTTCTTAGAAGTATCTTACTTACTTATATTTGGAAACCTTCCAACAAAGGCTGAATTAGAAAAGTTTGAAAATGACATCAGAAAATACACATTGGTAAACGAAGAAATGAAAAACATCATTGATGGTTTTCCTAAATCGGCACACCCAATGGGCATATTAGCTTCTTTAACTAGTGCATTAACTGCTTTTAATCCTAAATCGGTTAATGTAAATAGCGAAAAAGATATGTACGAGGCTGTTTGTAAAACGATGGGGAAATTCTTGGTTATAGCAACTTGGACGTACAGAAAAAATATGGGTTACCCATTAAACTATTACGATAACACAAAAAGTTATGTAGAAAATTTTATGCGTTTGATGTTCGAATTACCTACAGGTCCTTATAAAATTGACCCAATAGTTGTTCAAGCTTTAGATAAGTTATTTATTCTACACGCCGATCATGAACAAAACTGTTCTACATCAACTGTAAGAATTGTAGGTTCATCACACGCTGGTTTATTTGCATCTATTTCTGCAGGTGTTTCTGCACTTTGGGGTCCTTTACATGGAGGGGCAAATCAAGCTGTATTAGAAATGTTAGAAGAAATTAGAGTTAACGGTGGTGATGTTGCAAAATACGTATTAAAAGCAAAAGATAAAGATGATCCATTCCGTTTAATGGGATTTGGACATAGAGTTTATAAAAACTTTGATCCAAGAGCTAAAATCATTAAAAAAGCAGCCGACGATGTGTTAAGTACATTAGGTATAGAAGATCCAATTTTAGACATTGCAAAACAATTAGAAAAAACTGCATTGGAAGATGATTATTTCAAATCAAGAAATCTATATCCAAATGTTGATTTTTATTCTGGTATTATTTACCGTGCTTTAGGCATTCCAACAGATATGTTTACCGTAATGTTTGCAATTGGTCGTTTACCAGGATGGATTGCTCAATGGAAAGAAATGAGATCGAATAAAGAACCAATTGGTCGCCCCCGTCAAATTTTTACAGGTCATACACAACTTACTTACGTTCCAATTAATCAACGATAATAAGTTTCATTAATTAAACTATAAAAAGAAAGGGTTGTAATTTTACAACCCTTTTCTTTTTCCTTAAGTTTTTATATTTTACCTCAATAAAGTTAAAGCACCTTTTTTAATAATACCATTTACTTCAACAACATAGAAATATGTTCCTGCTGGAACTTCTGTTCCTGTTGTTGTTGTACCATCCCAACCAATATTTTGGTTGATTGCTTCAAAAACTAACATTCCCCAACGATTAAAAATTTGCACATTGGTACAGTTACTCAAATGTTTGGGTAAATCAAGTCTAAATAAATCGTTGTGACCATCTCTTTTTGGAGTAAATACTGTTGCAGGAATTAACGAAAACAGATTTTCGAAATTTCCATTTACAATCGGAATTGATAAATATCCTATACATCCATTGATGTTTATAGCACTAAGTGTAGCAGAAGTTGTTGAACCATAATTATAAACATGAGTTGGATTGGTTTCTGTTGATTGGCTTCCATCGCCAAAATTCCATAGCCAACTTGTTGGCACATTGCTAGATAAATCAGTAAAACAGACAGTTCCGTTGCAGGTGGTTGTGTTGTTGGCATTAAAGTTAGTAACAGGAGGATTGTTGTTTTGAGTAATAATTATGGTATAATCTTCTGCCTGACCAAATTCTAAGTCGGCACAAGGCATTGGAGCTGCACTAAAATCATAGTCGGCAGATATACGCATTCTTAAAGGAGTGTTTAAAACAGCAGTTCCTGAAATGGTAATATATCCAGAAGTGTTTTGAACTGAAGTAGCTGTAAAAACTCTTTCAGTAGCATTGTTAAAAATACCATCATTGTTAAAATCTATCCAGGCAGCATAATTTTGCGTTGTCGGTGCTGTGGTTTGAATGCTTAACAAGTATGTTTGACCTTGATATACCGTTGTTTGGGAACAAGTAAAATCGCTATAACCTTCAATTCCTGTTCCTGAATTATAATTAATCGTATTAAAAGTAACATTTGTTATTCCAAAATCACAGCAATAGGTTAAAGTTGAAGGAGAGCAAGAAGCTGCAATTGGTAGTTGTGGTGCAAAATTAACATTAATCATGTTATTATTGGTTAAGGTGTCGCAACCATTTGCATTACAAGCAATTAAACTTACAGTATAATTTCCCGAAGAAGCATAAGTGTGGGATGGGTTTTGTAAAGTAGAGGTGTTACCATCGCCAAAATCCCAATTCCAACTCGTAGGAAGTCCATCTGAAGAATCGAAAAACGAAACAACACCAGAACAAGTAGTTGTTGGATTTGCTATAAAGTTAGCTGTTGGAACTTGTGATGCGGCTGTCCAGTCAAAAACCATGTTGGGTCTGTTTGTAGAAGTATTAATTAAGGTTGTGGCTCCACAAACTTCCATCGCATCTTGCATGTTCCAAATAGAACTAGTAAAAGCTGTTGTAGATTGAAATACAGCTGCATTTTGAGTGTAACTGGAATTGTTAAAACAAGTTTCTATAACAATATTTGATGTTCCGTCCCAATAAAACGGTGATAAAAATGAATGGGTGTTTAATCCTGCAGTTTCAAAAAAGTTTGTAGGGCTAAAAACAGTTGTAAGACCAGTTTCAAAATTAGTTAATGAGTTAATAGTTGTTAGCTTCATGGAAATTGTAAAACCCTGAAGAGTAGTGCTTACTTGAGTTTGTACATTAAAAGCTAAACTGTTGATGTTTCCAGCCGTCATTCCAGCAGCTGTTAATTCGCTAGCTAAAATTAAAATTGGTGCTTAGCACCCCAATAATAATTTCCATAAGGAGCAGGATAATTTGTTAATGAATTAGTTATAGTTCCAGTTCCAATGGTTATTGTGGTTGATTTAGAAACGATTGAAAAACAGAAGAGTAAACCTAAAATCAAGTATATTTTTTTCATAAAATGGAGTTTAAAGGTTTGGATAAAGAGATGTTAATTTAACATGAATTAAGGTGCAAATTAGTTAAATAATTAAAACTAAAACATGATTTGCCTCATAATTAATGTATTATAGATGGTGTTGTTTTATTAAAGGTTGCTTTTGGATGTTTTTGTGCATCATAAAATGTTTTTTTGCCATTCATGTATTTCTTTTTTTAATCAAAAAATTATCTGCTAACTTTACCCTATGGATATTTTACATGTAAAACGAGTTTATAAAAGCTATGCTAATCACACCGCTCTCCATAATGTGTCGTTGCGTGTGCCACAAAAAAGTATTTTTGGATTACTTGGTCCAAACGGAGCAGGAAAAACTTCATTGATTCGAATTATTAACCAAATTACAGCACCCGATAAAGGAGAAATTCTGTTCGAAAAAGAACCACTTTCTCCAAAACACATTAGCCAAATTGGTTATTTGCCAGAAGAAAGAGGGTTGTACAAAAAAATGGGAGTTGGCGAACAAGCATTGTATCTTGCTCAATTAAAAGGGATGAGTAAGCAGGAAGCCACTATTAAATTGAAACAATGGTTTCAAAAATTTGAAATTGAAAACTGGTGGGATAAAAAAGTAGAGGAACTATCGAAAGGAATGGCTCAAAAAGTACAGTTTATTACTACTGTTTTGCACGAACCCAAATTGCTTATTTTAGATGAACCTTTTAGTGGATTCGATCCAATTAATACGAATCTCATAAAAAAAGAAATTTTAGAACTTCGTGAAAAAGGCTCTACCATTATTTTTTCAACACACAACATGGCTTCGGTTGAAGAAATTTGCGACCACATAGCGTTAATCAACAAATCAAAAAAAATACTCGACGGAAAAGTAAAAGATATTAAAGAAGCTTACCGTTCCAATTCTTATGAGATTGTTTTTGAAGGTAACATGATTGCATTTTCTAATGCCTTGTGGACTAGTTTTGAGATTATTTCTACGCATATAGATAACGGAAGAAATTATGTAAAAGTAAAAGGAACTGATAATAGAATAAGCGTAAATACCTTATTAGCAACCATTATCAATGATGTTAGAATTATTTCGGTAAACGAATTAACCCCAAGTATGAATGATATTTTTATTCAAAAAGTTGGCGAAGCAAATCCCGAAGATTTAAGTGAAGAGTGAAAATATACAAATAACAAAATACAAATAACAACACACAAATAACAAAATACAAACAAGGTTCAAAATGTCTGAAAGACAAAATAACAAACCATTCGATTTAGAAGAGAGAACTTTTCAATTTGCAAAAAATGTCAGATTGTACATCAAAACTCTACCAAAAACAATTGCTAATATAGAAGATGCAAAACAATTGGTTCGTTCTTCAGGTTCAGTTGGGGCAAATTATATTGAGGCAAACGAATCGTTTAGTAAGAAAGATTTTGTTCATAAAGCTAAGATAAGTAGAAAAGAAGCAAAAGAAAGTAGATATTGGCTTAGGCTTATCAATGAAACGAATAATTTAGAGAATAACAATGAACTTGTTGATTTGATACAAGAAGCTGATGAATTAAAGAAAATATTTTCAGCAATAATTGAAAAATCTAAGTGACTAGAATAGTGGGTTTAACTTTTGAAATTTAAAAATTAGACTATTGAAATTTATTTGAATTTTGTTAGTTGTTTTTTGTAATTTAATCTAAAAAATGAATAAAATAAATTTAATTATACAAAGAGAATATTTAACTAGAGTTAAGAAAAAGTCGTTTGTTATTATGACGCTTTTAGGTCCAATTTTAATGGCAGCATTAATGATTGTTCCAGTTTGGTTGGGTATGAAAGACCAAGATTTTCAAATCATTGAAGTAATTGACGAAACAGGTTTGTTTATTGATCAGTTTGAAAATACCAATACACTTCGATTTGAACATCAATTTGTAAATATTGAGTTTGCAAAAGACTCGTTTTACAATTCAAAATACACCTCTATTCTTCATATTTCTAGCTCAGATAAGCAATCGAAAGCTAAAATGTATTACAAAAAACAACCAGGAATAAATACCATTTCTAAAATTGAAAATACCATTGAAGAGGGGATTAGAAACATTGAACTTAAAAAGCAATTTAATATAACCAAAGATCAATTAGATAAGATTAACCCAAATGTTTCTGTTGAAACCATTTTTAGAAATGCCGATGGAGCTGAGGAAACAAAAAGTTCGGCAATAAGTACGGTGTTGGGTTTTGGTGCAGCCATCATTATTTACATGTTTATTTTCTTGTATGGTGTGCAAGTAATGCGAGGAGTAATTGAAGAAAAAACAAATAGAATAGTCGAAATTATTATTTCATCAGTAAAACCTTTCCAGCTAATGTTGGGCAAAATAGTTGGTATAGCTTTGGTGGGTTTAACGCAGTTTTTATTATGGATAGCATTAACCACAATAATCATTTCTATTGCACAAGTGGCATTAAATCAAGCAATTGATGTGGCAGATACGGCCACTATTGAAGAAGTAATGAAAGCACAAGGAGCTGGAAATGTGGATACTTCAAACATGGGGCAACAAATTCAAGAAATTATTGATGAAATTCCAATTGTAACACTTTTAATTTCATTTTTGTTTTACTTTCTAGGAGGATATTTATTATACGGAGCATTATTTGCAGCTATTGGTTCTGCTGTTGACAGCGAAGCTGATACACAACAATTTATGATGCCGATTACAATTCCGCTTATTTTTTCATTTGTGGTGGCACAAACAGTTATCCAAAACCCCGATGGAGCAATGGCTTTTTGGCTGTCATTATTTCCATTAACCTCACCAGTTATTATGATGGTTCGTATTCCATTTGGAGTAGAAACTTGGGAATTGCTTCTTTCAATGTTTTTATTGGTGCTGGGTTTTATTGGAACCACTTGGATTGCAGGACGAATTTATCGAACAGGAATTTTAATGTACGGCAAAAAAATAACCTATAAAGAGTTGTGGAAATGGCTTTTTTATAAAGGGTAAATTAATTTGAAAATTTAACAATTACTAACGACTTATTACTTACTCCTAACTACTTATAAAAATGGCAAACATATTAATCATTGACGACGAACGACCAATTAGAAACACGCTAAAAGAAATTTTAGAGTACGAAAAATTTAAAGTTGATGAAGCCGAAGATGGTCCTTCGGGATTGGAAAAAATTAAATCGGGCAAATACGATTTAATTATGTGCGACATTAAAATGCCCAAAATGGATGGGTTAGAGGTGTTAGAAAAAAGCATCGATTTTGGTATTGATACACCTATGGTAATGATTTCTGGTCATGGAAACATTGAAACTGCTGTTGAGGCAATTAAAAAAGGAGCTTACGATTTTATTTCAAAACCGCTCGATTTAAACCGATTGTTGGTAACCGTTAGAAATGCCATCGACCGAAAAGAATTGGTTCAGGAAACCAAAAAACTGAAAAGAAAAATTAACGAAAAAATTGGCGGAACACAAATCATTGGCGAATCGGAAGGAATAAAACGTGTAAAAGACATGATTGCCAAAGTTGCTCCAAGCGATGCTCGGGTATTAATTACAGGAGCAAACGGAACAGGAAAAGAGCTGGTGGCTCGTTGTTTACACGAACAATCGGAACGCTCCAAAGCACCTTTTATTGAAGTAAACTGTGCTGCTATTCCTTCAGAGTTAATCGAAAGCGAATTGTTCGGACACGAAAAAGGAGCATTTACATCAGCAGTTAAAGACCGTAAAGGTTGTTTTGAGCAAGCCGAAGGAGGCACACTTTTTTTAGATGAAATTGGCGACATGAGTCTTTCTGCACAAGCAAAAGTGTTGCGTGCCTTGCAAGAGAGTAGAATAACTCGTGTGGGTGGCGAAAAAGAAATAAAAGTAAATGTGCGGGTATTAGCAGCAACCAATAAAGATTTATTAAAAGAAATTGCGGAGAACAATTTTAGAGAAGATTTGTATCACCGTTTGGGAGTAATACTTATTCATGTGCCATCATTAAACGAACGAAAAGATGATGTTCCTTTGTTAGCTAATTATTTTTTAGAGCAACTGTGTCAAGATCATGGTATTGCAACCAAAACATTTGATAATGCAGCTTTAGAAGAATTGAAGAATATCAATTGGACGGGAAACATCAGAGAACTACGCAACATTGTGGAGCGTTTAATTATTTTGTGCGACAAAACCATAACGGCTTCTGATATTAAAATGTATGCTAATCCAAAGAGGTAATTTTTCTTTGTAGTATTAAAATAATTAGTACATTTAATTTTTTAAATGACTGATTATGAAGAATTTTTTACTCTTTCCATTACTTTTAGTAAGCTTTTTAGCTGCCTCACAAAATGATTCGTTAGTTAATGGTGGTTTTGAAACAGGTGATTGTACGGGTTGGGAAGTTATTACTGGTTCAGTTCCAATTGTTCCAACTGCTCCTTATAGTTTTACTCAAACAGGAACTTCAACATGTGACACTTCTGTTAATCATGTTTTAGTGACAGGAGGAAATGATGCTCTTTGTGGATTTCCAAAAGTCTTTCCAAATGGAGGTGGATACTCTTTGCAATTGGGTGATGGAACTGGTACAGGAAATGGTGCTGCTCGAATAAAACAAACTTTTATAGTTGATTCTATAAAAAATGTTTTTGCTTATCATTTTGCAATTGTTTTTAATGATGCTGGGCATGTAGAAGCTGAAAGCCCTTATTTTACTGTAAGTATAATTGATCAAAATGAAACTGCTATTTTTTTAGATTACTATATTGCACCTACATCTGGTTTGGATCCCAATTTTATATCTTATTCTAGTGGTTATTATTTGAATTGGACAACGCAATATGTAAACTTATCTGCTTATGAAGGGCAAAGTGTTACGGTCGAATTTACTTCTGGCGATTGTGCTCAAAGTGGTCATTACGCTTATGCCTACGTTGATGCAGAATGTGTCGCTCCAACGCCTTGTATGTTTTTTGAGTTAAGTTTAACAGATGTAAATAATATTAGATGTGATTCATCTGGTTATATCTCAACATTCGTTGAAAATGGTTCTGTACCATATACTTACCAATGGAGTAGCGGAGAAACCACTTCAGAGATTTACCCGACTATACCAGGAATTTATGATTTAACGGTAACCGATTCGGTTGGGTGTGAATTGACAAAATCAGTATTGATAAATGGTCCTGACAATTTTACTCAATTTGATTTAGACGTAAATTTAAACACAAACTTTTTTAGAGCTGGTCAAACCACACGTATTGACTTAAATGTCTTTAATGATGGTTGTGTCGACACCTCTGGTCAATTAACTTTAGTGCTTGATGATTTGGTTTCATTCAGTAGTGCTTATCCTGTTCCAGATGTTATCAATGGAGATACGTTGATTTGGAATACTCCTTCGCTTAATTACGATTCAACCCATTTTATGCCTTATGTGGATGTGTTTACAAGCACAAGTGCAGTAATTGGTGATGTAGTTTGTTTCAATGTTTCTATTGCTCCAACAATGGGCGATGCAGATACCACTAACAACCAAAAACAATATTGCTACACGGTGATAAATTCTTATGACCCAAATTATAAAGAAGTTTATCCAAAAGGAGAATGTTTTGAAAATTATGTGTTGGATAACCAAGAATTAACTTACACAGTTCATTTTCAAAATACCGGAACAGCTCCAGCTATTGATATCTTTATTATGGATACACTAAATGCCAATTTAGATATTAATACCGTTAGAATAGTTGGGCAAAGCCACGATAATTTGGTTACCGAAGTAGTTAATGGAAACACGTTAAAATTTATTTTTGATAACATTAATTTACCTGATAGTATTTCTGATGAAGCAGCAAGTCATGGTTCTGTTGTGTTCACTATTCAACCTATCACAACCATTGCCAGTCCGTCGAGAGTAGAAAACAGCGTAGGAATTTATTTTGATTTTAATGAGCCTATTATTACCAATACGGTATTCAATACTTTTGTAGATGGTATTCCTCATTCAGAAACCATTTTAAACGAAACAGCTATCACTAGCTATGATTTGAATGGAACAATTTATGATTCTACAGGAACTTATTATCAATACTTATCAAGTGTTGATGGTTGCGATAGCACCATTGTATTAAATCTTACCATTACTACTACAGGATTAGATGTATTGAATGGTGTAAAAGATGTAATGGTTTATCCAAACCCAATTCGTAACGAGTTAAAAATTAGTGTTCCAAATACGTTGGTAAATTACCAAGTAGAAGTAATTAGCATTACAGGTCAACCGATGTTTAAAGGTAACAATACTTCTAAAATTAATACCACATTGTTTGCTCAAGGCATCTATTTTGTAAAAGTTTGGAACGACAAACAAGTTGTTATTAAAAAGGTAATTAAAGAGTAATCGTTAGAAATAGATATTTGCGGTTTAGGTCTCTTTCTTTTGAGTTCTAATTCATCGTATTTATTGGTAAAAGTAATTATACTTTAAGTCTGTTTTAAACTACATTTACTAAGCAATATTGAAATAGAATGGTATTGCTGAAAATGAGAAATAGACAAATATTCTATATGTTTTGTTAATGAAATTTATTGAAAGGTATAAAACAACAAACTTTTCAACAATACACCAACTTTTGTTTAATGTTCTTTTTTATTAATTAATTTTACTTTTTAACAACTCCACATGAGTTCAAAAGAAGAATTACAAGATAAAGTTAAAGGCATCTTCTCAGCATATTTAGAAGAACACGGTCATCGAAAAACACCCGAGCGATTTGCCATACTCCAAGAAATTTATTCAAGCGACGATCATTTTGATGTAGAAGAACTTTACATTACCATGAAAAATAAAAAATACCGAGTAAGTAGAGCAACCTTATACAATACTATCGAGCTTTTGTTAAATGCAAACCTGGTTCGTAAACATCAATTTGGAGGCAACATTGCCCAATTTGAACGCTCGCATGGGTCGAAACAACACGACCACATTATTTTAAGCAACGGTGAAGTAATTGAGTTTTGCGACCCAAGAATACAAAACATTAAAGCTACTTTAGAAGAAATGTTTGGTATAAAAATACTGCATCATTCATTGAATTTTTACGGCATTAAATCTCCAAAAAAATAATGAGTTTCGCTTATCATATTACCAAGGATAACAATTTGTTGGTTCTTTCGCTTCAAGGCAATTTAATTGGAAAAGAACAAACTGTGGGGCTTTTCGAAGAGTTGGAAAACGAAATTGCCGAAGGTGTCGAAAACATTATCATCGACTTAGCCGAAATGCTCTATTTAAACAGCACAGGGTTGAGCATTTTTATTCGAATTTTAACTATGGTAAGAAATAATGGTGGCGATGTGGTAGTGGTTAATGTTCCAGAAAAAATTAATAAACTATTGGTAATAACTAAATTAAATAGCGTTTTTAACATTAAAGATAGTGTTGAAAATGCAAGATTAGAATTAATAAAATAGATTGACACTAATTTGTTAGCTAACGGATTAAAAAAATAGAAAATCTGCGACAATCAGTAAAATCTGCAGGAAACTAAAAAAATAAATAAATGAAAGTTGATGTATTATTAGGTCTTCAGTGGGGAGACGAAGGAAAAGGTAAAATTGTTGACGTATTAACACCAAAATATGATGTTATTGCTCGTTTTCAAGGTGGGCCAAATGCTGGACATACTTTGGAATTTGATGGCATAAAACACGTTTTACACACCATTCCTTCTGGTATTTTTAGAAGCAATGTAATGAATGTGGTTGGAAATGGAGTAGTAATTGACCCTGTAATTCTTAAAAAAGAAATTGATGCTTTAGTAAAATTAAATGTTGATGTAAATAAACGTATGGTTATTTCAAAAAAAGCACATTTAATTTTGCCAACTCACCGTTTACTCGATGCAGCATCTGAAGCATCAAAAGGTAAAGAAAAAATTGGTTCAACCCTTAAAGGAATTGGACCTACTTACATGGATAAAACCGGTAGAAATGGATTAAGAATTGGCGATATTTTTGAAACCAATTTTAAAGACAAATACAACGCCTTAGTTGAAAAACACAAACAAATTTTAAAATTTCATGAGTTTGATTACAACTTATCCGAATTAGAACCAGCGTTTTTTGAAGGCATTGACTTAATTAAAACCCTAACAGTAATTGATAGCGAACACTATTTAAACAATGCCATTAAAAACAATAAAACTATTTTGGCAGAAGGTGCTCAAGGAACATTGTTAGATGTTGATTTTGGTTCATACCCTTTTGTAACCTCATCAAACACCACAACAGCTGGAACTTGCACAGGATTGGGCGTGGCTCCAAATAAAATTGGCGATGTATTCGGCATTTTTAAAGCCTACTGTACAAGAGTTGGTAGTGGTCCATTTCCAACTGAATTAGAAGATGAAACAGGCGATTTGTTGCGTAAAGCTGGTCATGAGTTTGGTTCTACAACTGGGCGACCAAGACGTTGTGGTTGGATTGATTTGCCAGCGCTTAAATACGCCATCATGATTAACGGTGTTACCAAACTTATTATGATGAAAGCTGATGTTTTAGATGCTTTTGATACCATAAAAATTTGTACTCATTATAAAATTGATGGAGAAATAATTGATTACATGCCGTACGACATTGTTTCAAAAAAAGTTGAACCAATTTACGTAGAAATGAAAGGCTGGAAAACAGATTTAACCAAATTGGCTTCCATCAATCAATTACCAACCGAATTAAATCAATACATAGAATACTTAGAACAAGAATTAAATGTTCCAATTTCAATGGTTTCTGTGGGTCCAGATAGAACACAAACCTTAATGAGAGATAAAGTTCTTGCATAATTTTATTGAGTTTTGAAAATAAATAGTAACCTCAAAGAAAATAATAGCTTCGTGTACTTTGCGAAAAACTTTGTGAGCTTTGTGGTTAAATTTACACAAGCATTTTTTCTCATTTTCCTTTTGGGAAATTTTGTTAATGGTTTTTCTCAAAAAACATCTCAAATAGAAATTATTAATGCAAATAGCCTAGAGTTTGATGAAACATTAGGAAGTAAAGCCAAACGATTAATTGGCGATGTGCAGTTTAAACACGATAATGCTTTAATGTTTTGCGATAGTGCCTATTTTTATTCCGAAACCAATAGTATGGATGCTTTTGGTCGAGTTAGAATTACACAAGGCGATACACTTCAATTGTTTGGCGATTCGTTAAACTACAGCGGCGTTACCAAAAAAGCGTTGTTGCGGGGCAACATAAAACTTATTAATACCGACGTGGTTTTAACTACCAATTACTTGGATTACGACAGAGCAAAAAATGTAGCGTATTATTTTGGTGGTGGAACATTAATCAGTAAAAAAGAAAACAATACGCTAACCAGCAAACAAGGCTATTATTACCCTGAAACAAAATCGTTTTTCTTTAAACAAAATGTGTTGTTAACCAATCCGGAATATACCATTGAATGCGATACCATGCAATTTAATTCCAACTCAAAAATTACGTACTTTTTTGGACCAACAACCATTACCAACAAAGACCAATTTATTTATTGCGAAAACGGTTGGTACAACACCAAAACCGATGTGTCGAAGTTTTTTAAAAATGCCTACCTCTATTCCGATAAAAAAATAATTAAAGGCGACACCTTGTATTACGAGAAAATAACAGGATTTGGCGAAATTTTATGCAACGGTTCTATAAACGATACGGTAGAAAACATTTTGTTGGAAGGCGATTTTATTCACTTGTTTCAAAACAAAGACAGCGTAATGGTAACCAAAGAAGCTTTATTAACTCAGCTGTTTACCGACGACACCTTGTTTATGCACGCAGATACATTTAAACTTTCTACCCATTGGGTTAAAAACGATTCGGTGCCAAACCAAACCGATACTGTTAGAAATTTGTTTGCATACAACCATGTGAAATTTTATAAACTGGACATGCAAGGCAAAGCCGATTCGGTGTTGTATAATTTTGCCGATTCTACCGTAAATTTTTACAACGACCCTATTATTTGGTCGAGCGAAAACCAACTGACTGCCGATACCATTTATTTGTTGATGAAAAATAAAAAAATTGACGCCATTTACCTCAATACCAATGCTTTTATTATATCAAAAGCCGACTCGCTGTTCGAGCATTTTAACCAAATTAAAGGCGACAACATGATTGGTTATTTTAAAAACGATGAACTCCGAAAAATTGATGTAATACAAAATGCCGAAACCATATATTACGGACGTGATGAAGCTGGTAAATACATTGGTGTAAACAAAGCCAAAGGCAACAATATGCTTATTTTTATTGAGAACAATCAACTCTCGTCGTTAACATTTATTAAAGACCCCGAAGCAACACTATACCCCATAAAAGAACCATCGCCAAAAGATGTAATACTAAAAGGCTATAATTGGCGAATTACCGAACGCCCACAACAACTGTTTGATATTTTTGTTTGGTAAGGTTAAAACCAAAAGGCATAGCTTATGGTAGTGGGGGATTTATTATCTAATACATCTCTAAAGAATAACATTTTATTGAAATAATTTCATAGTCAATCTTTGTACCTCTATCACTATCAGGAGCCTTAATGGTTCTTCTTTCAGACCAATTCATATTAGAAAACTTAAGGATTTCTTCTTTAAAAAAATCGCCTGATGTTTTCAAGTAAGTAACTCTTACTAAAACCTCATCAATTAAATAAGGAGTATTATTTTCAACGGTTATACTTAAATCTTTTATACCTCCTATCTCTCTGTAAGTATAATTACTTGTTGATGCAGTAACATATTTTCTTATGTTTTTAACATAGTAATCTGTTTTAACTTCTTGTTGATGATTTTTATACGCTTTAGTAGCAACATATCCTCCTGTAACAACTAGAACAAACAATAACAACAATAAAAATACAATCCAACCTCTTTTTTTAGATTTTTTTTCACTAATTGAATTAGATTTAGTTGAATCAATATGTGGAGGTGTAACTATTGGTGGTGGCATAGAATTAATTATTCCTTTTAATTCAACAACATTTTCAATGGTTGTCCAATCATTAATACCCTCAAACCAGACTTTTGTTTCTTTTGATAATTTCTTTAATTTCAATTCATCAATACTAAAAGGACCCTCTTGCTTTTCATCGCTATAGATAAAATATTTTTTCATTTTTTTGTAATTTAATAAAGGATTAAATTACAAAAAATCTTGTAGATTTTAAAAAAGAACATTTTTTATTAATTTGAAACATATTATCTTCTTTCCGTAATTTGAAGCCTAGATTTTGTTTCTAATAACAGTATCTACGGACAGGATATGATGAGATTATTTTTCATCTTTTGAATCTTTTTTTGAATTGATATTGATGTAATCATCAAATTGAGGATATAATATTGAAGCTGCTGAAGTCCCCTGAAAAATGTAATAAGCAAATTTCATTATATGAGTTTGTTCTTCCTTTTTCGAGTAATAGAACCTATTCTTTATTTGTTCTCCTTTTTCTCCTACTATTGGATACGCCTTATCATTACCTTCTTTATCGTAATAAAGTAAAACACCATCTTTTATACTTAATATGATATTATGTCTTTGATAATATTCATTAGATTTATAATAACTACTTATTTCTTTTTCAATATTTTTAATATCGAAATCCAGTTTTTCACATATTAAAAATGAGAAAATGTTGTCATAAGGATGCTCTTTTGGATTAAATTCATAGTCTATATTTTTTGATTCTTGTTTTATAAATACAGGGTTTTTAATATGTTCACCTAACCTTTTATTTTTAGCCAATTTATTTATGGTTTCAATAAATTTTTTCTTACTAAGTTTAGATTTTACTTCACCAATGGCACATACAGTTTCAACAGGAAAGAATTTTTGTCTTTCATTGTTTTCGATTAGTGGTGTTGCATTTGCATCATATATTATAATATCACATTGTGTGCTTATTTTATCCGTGTTAATAATAAATCCTTGGTCAATTTTCAATCTTCTTGGAACTAAAAATTTCAAAAAATCTTTACAAATAAATTCTCTATATGTACCATATTCACCAGGATGAATTAATTTATTTTTCTCATCATCCCAAAACATTTGCTTAGAAACATTAATAAATGAGTCTCTAAAAAATTCTATCTTTTCTTTTAGTAAAGTTTCATATATCTTCATGTATATTTTTTTAATACTATATAACAAGCGGATGCATCATATCCACCCAAATATACACAAAAAAGAAAGCCGTTAAACTTTCGCATAACGGCTCTCAATTAAACTTAAAACTTACTACATTACGCTGTTCTTTGTCATGTCGAACGATATTTTACAAGTTGAGGAACGAAGCTTAGTAAAATGAAGTTGAGACATCTTTTTGATTAAGATCTAAAAATTTCATCATTATAAAAATCCCCACAGCAGCTTGAAATTTTAAATTTTCTTTTCTGCATTTTTCATGCAGAATTAGAAAATATTAATGGCACAGCGATAAGATTTTAAATTTACCACAGCATCCTGCTCGTGGTTTAGAAATATTAAAAAAATGAGAGATTGCGGGTCAAGCCCACAATAACGAGGGTAAACTACTTTTCTCCATTATTCATTACTTTGGCTTGTATGCGTATGCTTTCTTGGTGAATGAGTTCAAGCATTTTTCGGATAAAATCGTTGCTTAACCCTACTTTTTGGGCAATAAACAATCGGTTTTTTAAAATTTGCTCCCAGCGTTCTATTTGTAAAATGGTAATGTTGTGGTCTTTTTTGTAGGTTCCAATTTTTTCGATAATAGCCATTCGAGAAGCAAATTTGTTAATCAATTCTTCGTCCAACTCGTCTATTATCAATCGGAGTTGTTCTAAATGGCTAATAAATTCGGTATCAGAAACTAACTTATCGCGAATAGTTAAATGGTTTAGTAAGTCAACCAACTGCTTTGGAGTTAACTGTTGGTCGGCATCGCTTTTTGCTTCGGCTGGGTTAACGTGTGTTTCAATCATCAATCCATCCATTTCCATGTCCAATGCCTTTTGAGCAACCTGTTGTATTAAATCTTTGCTTCCTGCAATATGGCTAGGATCGCATAGCAAAGGCAAATCGGGGCAAAGCATTTTAAGTTCAATAGGCAATTCCCACATGGGAGCATTGCGGTATGATGATTTATCAAAAGAAGAAAAACCACGATGAATGGCTCCAATTTTATTAATTCCTACTGCATTAATTCGTTCAATAGCACCAATCCACAAATTTAAATCGGGGTTTATCGGGTTTTTTATCAGCACAGGAATATCCACACCTCGCAATACTTCTGCAATTTCTTGTACCGAAAAAGGGTTTACTGTGGTTCTGGCACCAATCCATAACAAATCAATGCCGTTTTTTAAACAGGCTTCCACGTGTTGGGCATTGGCTACTTCGGTTGCTACTGGTAATCCAACAGCAACACCAGCCTCTTTAAGCCATTTTAAACCAATGCTTCCAACGCCTTCAAACGAATTGGGGCGGGTTCGCGGTTTCCAAATTCCACCACGCAACACATTTACCTTACCGTTTTCTGCTAAAAGTTGGGCTGTAGAAAGAACCTGCTCGGGACTTTCTACGCTACAAGGGCCAGAAATAATACACGGCTGGTTTTTAGTTAACCAAGTCGTTTTATCTAGGATATTAAGAGCAATTTTCGACACTTAACTTAAGCTATAGCTTTATTGGTTGAGGTTCGAGCCAACGATTTTACGGTTTCTACAATGGCATTTACATCATAAAAACATTCGTGATAAAGCTCTTCTTGGGTTCCGTGTTCAATAAACTTATCAGGAGTTCCTAGTCGTTTTACAGTTGCATGATAGTTATTGTCAGCCATAAATTCGAGCACAGCACTTCCCATTCCTCCCTGAATACAGCCATCTTCGAGCGTAACCACTTTAGTAAATTTAGCAAACACTTCGTGCAACAGCAATTCGTCAATTGGTTTAACAAATCGCATGTCGTAATGAGCAACGCTAACTCGTTGTTCAGAAAGTATTTCAATGGCTTTTGTAGCTTCAATACCTATTGCTCCAATAGAAAGTATGGCAATATCATCACCATTTTTTAATCTTCTTCCTTCACCAATTTTTAATTTTTTAAATGGTGTTTTCCATTCAACCATTGAACCGTTTCCACGAGGATAACGAATAGAAAATGGGCCGTAATTATCAGCTTGAGCGGTGTACATTAAGTTTCGCAATTCTTCTTCATCCATCGGAGCAGAAACTATCATGTTTGGAATACATCTGAAATAAGCCAAATCGTAAGCACCATGATGTGTTGCACCATCGGCACCAACCAAACCTCCTCTGTCCAAACAAAAAATTACAGGTAGTTTTTGTAACGCTACATCATGTATTACTTGATCGTAGGCTCGTTGCATAAACGATGAATAAATGTTGCAATACGGTATTAAACCTTGAGCTGCCATTCCTGCCGAAAAAGTAACAGCATGTTGCTCGGCAATACCCACGTCAAAAGCTCTGTCGGGCATGGCTTTCATCATAATGTTTAACGAACAACCCGAAGGCATTGCAGGAGTTACACCAACTATTTTATCGTTTTTTTCAGCCAATTCTACAATGGTGTGTCCAAACACATCTTGAAATTTTGGTGGTTCTGGATTTTTTGGGATAATTTTTATAATCTCACCCGTTTCCTTGTTAAACAAACCTGGAGCGTGCCATTTGGTGGTATCACCATCTTCGGCAGGTTTGTAGCCTTTGCCTTTTTCGGTAATACAATGTAAAATTTTAGGTCCTGGAATCTCTTTTAAATCGTTTAACACTTTAACCAAATGGTTAACATCATGCCCATCAATAGGGCCAAAATACCTAAAGTTTAACGATTCAAATAAGTTACTTTGTTTTAATAAAGTTGCTTTAATTCCGTTTTCAATTTTTTGAGCAATCAACTGAGCATTTGGTCCAAATTTGCTCACTTTCCCAAGTAAATTCCATACTTCGTCTTTTACTTTGTTGTAAGTATGTGAAGTGGTGATATCGGTTAAATATTCTTTTAAAGCACCAACATTTGGGTCGATAGCCATACAATTATCATTCAACACAACCAGTAGATTGGTGTTTTCTACCCCACCATGATTTAACCCTTCGAAAGCCAATCCGGCAGTCATCGAGCCATCGCCAATAATGGCAACATGTTGTCTTTCTTGTTTTAAATTTCTTGAAGCAACAGCCATACCCAATGCAGCAGAAATAGAGGTAGAGGAATGTCCTACAGCAAAAGCATCGTACTCACTTTCTGATGGTTTTGGGAAACCACTAATACCTTTATAAATTCTATTGGTATGGAAAACTTCTCTTCTTCCTGTTAATATTTTATGGCCGTATGCCTGATGACCAACATCCCAAACCAACTTGTCGTGAGGAGTATTAAATACATAATGCAAAGCTACGGTAAGTTCAACCACACCAAGACTTGCACCAAAATGTCCGCCTTTTTTAGAAACAACGTCTATAATAAAATCGCGTAATTCATCACAAAGTTGAGGTAATTCATCTTCAGTAATTTTATCCCGTAAATCTTGAGGAAATTTAACCTGTTCAAGCAGTTTTCCTGTAGTGTAAGAAGTCATTCAGTAAAATTTATAATGTTCAAAGTTAACCATATTATTAATTAATTATTCCGAACAGATTTTATTTAAAGAAATTGTTTTAAAATTGACAGAAAGCTGTTAATTCTTCTTAAAATTTGAAGATTGGCATAAAAATAGTTCGGCAAATCGAAAATTTAAATAAATAATTGTATTTTTAACATTCAAACAAAAACAAAAACTTATGAAAACAATAAAAATCGTATTAAGTGCATTTGCAATGTTAGCTATGGTTTCTTTTACCAATGCTCAAAACGCAGACAAAGCTACTCACATGGAAAAAGTAGAGAACTACATTAAACAATTGGATTTAACTCCTGAACAGGCTGAAAAATCTAGAGAATTAAGTAGTAAATATTTTGATTTAATTAAAAATGCTGCAACTCCTGAAGAAAGAAAAAAATTAACTGATGAAGCAGATGCTGAAGCTAAAAAAATACTTACTGAAGAGCAATATAAAAAATATTATGCTTTAAAAACTGCAAACAAAAACCCAAAACAAGAACAAAAATCTGCAAGAATTCCAAATCAACCACATCCATCATCTAACTAAGATTGGTTTTAAATAAAAAGAGAAGCCCCGCACATGTGCGGGGCTTCTCTTTTTATTTGTGTGCACCTTTTTTACAACAAGGGTTTAATTTTTCGTAAGCTGTGGGATTTGCAGGGACATCATCAGCATCATATCCAACATCACTTACCGCTTTTCTAATCTTTTCAGGTGTTGTTTTAGCCGGATTGTATTCCACTGTTAAAATAGAAGTTGGCACATCTAATGTTGATTTTTTCACTCCTTTTTCATAAGCCATTGCTTTTTCAATGGTGTGTTTACACATGTCGCACTGTGCAGAAGTTTGAATAGTAATGGTTTCTGTTTTGTTTGCTTTTTGCGAAAAAGCATAACCATAAGCCGTTAGCAAAATGGTTAACAGCACTGTTTTAATTGAATTTTTCATGTTCTTATCTATTTTAGTTATTATTTAATTTTAAATCGGAAACCTGTATAAATCATTCGTCCAAAAATTGAACCCCAAATCAAAGAAGCATCAAACTCAGCACTAAAAGGTTGTTGAGCTGAAATTATTGGCGACAATTGTTTGAAATCTGTTAAGTTTTCTACACCAAGATAAAGTTCAAAACGCTTAAAAGCTCTTGTAACCTGGGCATTTACAGTTGTAAAAGCTATAGAGTTGTTACTCAACCTATTTTCGGGCAAATTTGCTGCGGTTGATGGTAACCTGCTTACTCCAAACCACTGAGCAGTTATGTCAAATTTCCATTTATCAAAGTTGGTGTAATACGCCATGTTGGTTAATATTCGGTGTCTTGGAACCAGAGGTTTTTCTCGTAAACCATCAACATAAGTTGTTTTAATTTCATACCATTTGTATGCTGCTTTTAACTCTAATTGTTTGGTTAGATTTATTGAAAATTCTGATTGAAAGCTATGAGAGTAAGATTCACCCACCAAGTTATAAAAAGAAATTTCTCTAGGATTTTCCATGTCAATTACTACCTGATTTTCAAAATTGGTGTAAAAGTAATCCACATCAACGGTTACTTCTTTTTTAAACAAGTTAAAGTGATGAGTTATGCTTGTTCCATAATTCCATGCAATTTCGGGATTTAAGTTTTTGCTAACAACCACTATTCTTGAACTCGACATTACACCTGCATTTTCAATAAACGGATTAGCAGTTCGATAACCTCTACCAAACGAAAAACGCAAAGCAGAGTGTTCAGTTACATTAAATTTGTAATGAAAACGAGGTGTAACATAATCGCCATACAAATTGTGGTAATCGTAACGTAAACCTATTACCAATGCTGTTTTTTCATTGGTATAGCTGTATTCTGAAAAAACACCAGGAACAATTTCTTCACGACCAAAAAGAGAGTCGTTGTAATTGTTGCTAAAATCATCATAAACCAAACTACTTCCAAAACGTATGGTATTATCAGTGGTTCCGAGTATGGTTTGGTAAATGGTGTTGATGTATGCACTTTTTTGAATAGCATTAAACTTTTTTAAACCATAGGTTGAATTGTGTTCGTGATACCTTGCATTTGTAATAATACCAATGCTTTTATAGGGTTGTTTTGGAAATAAAAATCCATTTTTGGTAAAAACTTCCACTTGTTTTGATAGCACATCTATTTTGAAAGGATTTTCAATTTCGGAGGAAGCCAATTGTCCTGCTTCAATTTTGTCGTACACGCCTCTAAAACCAAACTGAGCAATGTGTTTTTCGCCTTTGTATTTCCAACGGTTAAAAAAGTTGTATTGACTTTTTAATGGCAAATCTAAAAACGAATCGTTGTTTTTATCAAAAGCAAGCGACTGATTACTAACGTGTGCAAATTGCATGTTGCTCCATTTTTCTGATAATTTTTGCCCAGCATGAATGTTTAACTCGGCTCTGCTGCCTTCACTAAAATAACCGTTCACAAAAAGTTTGTCGGTATCATCAGGTTTTTGAAGTTCCACATTTATTTGCCCAGTAATTGATTCGTAACCGTTTACCACACTTCCAGCTCCTTTTTTAATTTGAATTTCTTTTGCCCATGTTCCAGGAATAAAAGTTAATCCAAAAGGAGCAGAAAGCCCACGAACAAACGGCATGTTTTCAATTTGAATTTGTGAATAAGCACCATCTAATCCAAGCATTTGTATTTTTTTGGCTCCCGAAACTGCATCAGAAAAATTTACATCAACCGAAGCATTGGTTTCAAAACTTTCAGAAATGTTACAACATGCGGCTTTGGTCAGTTCTTTTTCCGAAAGGGTTTCAATATGAATGGGAGCTACTAAGCTTACCGAAGTTGATTTTTCGCGTTCAGTAAGTTCAAAAACTGCTAAATCAACATCTTTAGAAAGTTTAATTTTTAAGTTGGTTTGGTATTTTAATAAGTTGATAGTATCGGACTGATAACCAACGTAACTCACAATTAATGTTGCAGGATAAAGGCTTGGAGCATCAATTTCAAAACTTCCGTTTGCATTTGAAGTAGTTCCAATGGTTGAATTTAACCAATAAACACTTGCTCCGGGAAGCAGTTGTTCAACTTTGTTTTCAGTTAAATTTTCTTCATAAATTTTACCTGAAATTTTTTGAGAAAAACTCCATTTTGTGAGTAAAATCAGTAAGAAAAAACTAATTATTTTTTTTGATTTCATAATATTATAGCATTAGTGAATAATGTAAAAAAAGTAGGACAAAATCGATTTGTCCATTACATTAAACTGCTATAATCTAAAAACTTGAATTGATTTTAATAAACTATACCCACTGAGCGGTGGAGAAGAATTGGAATAAAAGTTTATTAAAGAGGTAAATAATGGTTTTTCCAGTTCCGAAACAAAACTTATCACAACTGGTAAATCGACTAAATCAACGCCAAAAGTAATTTGTTTAACAACGGTTTGATATTCAAAATCTAACGTAGCATTATAAAAATCGCAGCATCGTTGAGTAAATGAATCGCCTTCTTTTTGTGGTGAACAATCTTCTAATTCTTCTAAACTATACACCACCTTACCCGTTAAAAGGCACTTCATTTTATTTAAACTGATGTTGGCAGATGAACCCAATACCAATAAAATGAGAAAGTAAGCTGAAATATGTTTAAAAAGTGTTTTCATTGATTAGCACAAAGTTATAGAAAAACTCCATAACCTTTAGGAATCCAAATCCATTTTTATTTACAATTTATTACATGCTAAATAATTACCTACCTTCGCAATCGAAAAATTAAAAAATATCAACTATGAAATTCAATTTAAAAAGCAGCATTTTATTCTCAACGCTTTCCATTTTTTTAATTGCCTGCGGAGGCGATGAACAACCTCAAGAAAAAGCACCTGAATTTGTTGTTGATGCAGCTATTGCTGATTTAACATATCAAACCGCTTATTTAGTTGATTACAAAGATGGAGAGATGATTAAATTGGACTCAACTAGCATTGTTGGTGGAAAATTCTCATTTAAAGGTAAAATGGATTTGCCAGAAGTTCGATACATCAACTTTAATGATGGAAAAGAGCGTATTGTTTTGTTCGTTGAAAACGATTCCATTCACATTAGTGGTTCGTTAACCGATGTTTCTGCGATTAAAATTACAGGGTCATCTTCGAATGATATTTTTAACGATTTTAAACAAAACCTAAAAACTCACGACGACAAATTAAATGAAATTATTGACCGTTACTATGCAGCTGAAGAAGCTGGTAAAAATGAAGAATTAGAAAAAATTGATGCAGAATATTATGCTGCTGAAGATGTAAAATTAAAATTTGTTGAAGATTTTGTTAAAATGAATAAATCTTCGGTTGTAGCTCCATTTATTGGTTTGCGATTTTTGGCTGGAGCTTATGAGTTGGGTAAACTAGATTCGTTAGCAAAAATGTTTGAGAAAGACGCTGCTGAATCGATTTATACCAAATTAATTAACGAACGTGTTGCTATTTTAAAAAGTACACAAGAAGGTGTTCCTGCACCTGAATTTAGCCAAAATGATGCCGATGGAAATCCAATTGCTTTAAGTTCGTTTAAAGGAAAATACGTGCTGATTGACTTCTGGGCTTCGTGGTGCGGACCATGTAGAGCAGAAAACCCAAATGTGGTAGCGGCTTACAAAAAGTTCAACAAAAAAGGATTTGAAGTTTTTGGTGTTTCATTAGACGACAACAAAGAGAAATGGTTAGAAGCTATTGAAAAAGATGGTTTAACTTGGAAACAAGTTAGTGATTTAAAAGGCTGGGGAAATGCTGTTGCAAAACAATATGGTGTTCAAGGCATTCCTCATTCTATTTTAGTGGATAAAGAAGGCGTAATTGTTGCTAAAAACTTACGTGGAGAAGATTTACACAAAAAACTTGCTGAAGTTTTGAAGTAATAAAGAACAAACCATAAAAAAAGCCATTCTTAACGGAATGGCTTTTTTTATTCATAATCAAACTGTCCTTTTTCTAACGATTTGTTTACCTTTTTTCTTACCCACTTTGGTAATTCTTTGGTTTCCTTATAATGTATCAAAACTTTTTGCAATTTCTTTTTTCGGTATTTTACCAAAACGACAGTTCCGTTTACAAACATAGGAAAAGTAACCACAGATAAACCAATACTTATTATTGGAACTAATGGAAAAATCGCTGCCGTTATCGGAAAAAATGACATTTGCCCTTTTGCCGTATTGTTTCGTTTGTCAAAAAAAATATCGATTACCGTATTGGAAGTATCATTAATGGAGTAATTGGCAATAAAATCGGAGTATTCCAATTTTCGAGCTTTTACTTCAGTAGAATCTTCTGCAGCAGCACAAAATCCTACATTCAGCAACAAAAAGAAAACTACCCAACTTATTTTTTGCATTCGCGAATTTATTTCTGCTAAGGTAACAAATTGAATTAATTTCGAGAGTAAACCGAATAAACTTCTATAAATTGTAAATTTGTACTTAGCAATTTTTCGTATTTATTTGAAACGAAAACATATTAACTCCGCCTTTTAAGGCGGAGAAAAAAATAAAAATTCAAAGAGGCTTTAGCCTTGAAAAACTAATAAAAATGGCATTTGTAAAGGTAATGATTCATGCTGTTTGGGGAACAAAGAGTCGGCATCCGTATTTAACAAAAAAAATCAGAGATGTTGTAATTTCTCACATTAAAGAAAATGCTCTCAAAAAACAAATTTACATTGATACAATAAACGGTCATACAGATCACTTGCATTGTTTATTTGGTTTAAATACAGATATTACCATCGCAAAAACTTTACAACTAATTAAAGGTGAATCGGCATTTTGGATTAATCAAGAAAAACTTACCAACCCTAAATTTGAATGGGCTGATGAATACTTTGCAGCATCTGTAAGCGAATCTCAATTAAACAAAGTCCGAGATTACATCAACAATCAAGAAGAACACCACAAAAAAACAACATTTGCAACTGAATACGAGAAATTTATTACAAAATACAACTTTACAAATCATGGCTAAAGCCACATTAACACGCCCTATTTTTCACTCCGCCATAAATGACGGAGTTATTTTAAACATTTGACTAGAAAAAAATAGATGAACATTCCTGAATTAAAATCCATATTTACCAACTCACCACAAGTTAAATCGATTGTAGAAAGTTTACAAAACAATCTACTATCAAAGATTTATTTAAAAGGTTTGGTCGGTTCTTCGGTTGCTTTTGTTGCACATTCGGTTTTTCACAAATTTCCTGTTTCGCAACTTTTTGTTTTAAACGACAAAGAAGAAGCTGCTTACTTGCTCAACGATTTAGAAAGTATAGTTGGCGAAGAACACGTGTTGTTTTTTCCTGCATCATACAAAAGAGCTTATCAGGTTGACGAAACCGATAA
>JABTUP010000027.1 GCA_015075325.1 Flavobacteriales bacterium
CCATAGGATAAAGTGTGTTAGCTAATAAAGCATGTGCTTTTGCTGATTCGGTAAGATGTTCTATATCTGTCGTATAAAGCGTTATATAATCATGCCAATCGGAATTTCTTGCGATAGTTCTTGTAGAATATAAAATTGAAATTGTTAAAAATATCATTAAAAATCCCGATGGAATTTTTACATTTATTACATTTATTGATGTATCAATTTTAAACCATTTTAACATAAGAACGGACAATACTAAACAAAAACCAACGGAAAAAGCATAAGTAAATCGATCAGCGACTATTCCAACAATTGGAAATAAAATATTTATCACTCCAAGCATAACCCCTAGCCATAAAATAATTCCAAGTCCAATTACATCTCGTTTAAAAAATCTAATTAATCCAAATACTCCCATGGGAATAAAAATAATTATAGCTACCCACACTTGCCAATTACCAAAAGTTGCCATTGGTATTTGATTATAGCCATAGTAAAAAGACATTTCTAATGGATAAATCAACATATGAAGATAAAACCAAGAACAATATAATCCAACGGTAATTCTATCCAACCAAGTTCCTTGATAAAAAAGTGGGTTTTCAAAAAACAATAAATTTCGATTAGCTTTACCTGTTAATAATCCTTTTCTCATAAGAACAAATGCAACATATATTAGTAATAAACTAAATAAAACAATTGCAATTTTTTTATAATTAGCTTTAGTGAAATACATAATTACTGGAGCTAATCCAAATATCATAAGTGAATTGGGTTTGGAAAGTAGTGCAAAAAATGTTGCAAAAAGTCCGTAAATCAAATATTTTAATTGTTCGGTTTCTGAATATTTTAGAAACCACAATAATGATAACAACATACCAATTAGAACAAAAATCTCATCTCTATTTTTTATACTTGCAACCACTTCTGTATGAATGGGATGCAGTAAAAAAATTAATGTTGTAATAAGTGGAATTATTATATTGTAATTATGTAAAAGCTTTGATAAAAAATAATACAGTAAAATACAGGTAAATGCATATAATAAAACATTTATAAAATGACTAATATTGGCTTGAGTAAGCTTATCTTTTCTTTTCTTATCTTTTATGGTTTGACTTTCGGGTAATTGACTAAAAAATTGTTTTTCTATTGCAAATGATGAGGTGACCAATGGCCGATATTCATATTCTTGTTTTCCAGTAGCATATCTAGTTTGAAATATTTTAGGTATTGCTTTTATTCCATTTGCAACCATTACATTACCATCAACAACAATGTTATCATCAAGTGAATACTCATTGTTTATACTATTTCCATAAATAACAAAAGTAAGTATGGTTATAAAAAAATAGATTTTGGTATTTTTAAATTGAGATAGATTTATGGTCATGTAACAAAATTTGATTTGTGAACAAATATATAAATATTACTTTTAACCTGTTAAACTTACACAAAAACAAGTAATAATGAATTTAACACTTGATGAAATAGAAAAAATTCCGTTTGTTTTTATTGTTGGAAGAGGAAGATCAGGCACAACATTATTACAAAACATTTTAGATGCTAACGAAAACGTATTAATGCCTATTGAATCTCGTTTAATTATTTATTTAAAACAAAAATACTTTAAAAAAGAAAAATGGACTAAATCAGATATCTTAACATTTATTGAGGATATTTATTTAGATAAAGAATTCAAAAAATATTGGAAAATCAAAAAGGGATTGTTACGAGAGCAATTTTTATCAATACCGATTAAGAAAATTAATTTCAATCTACTTTGTAAAATAATTTATTTAAATTACGAATCTCCATACAAAAAAAGTCAAATAGAATTACTAGGCGATAAAAACCCCACTTATTCCATTTTTGTTAAAGATTTATTGGAAGTTTTTCCTGATGCAAAATTTATTCATCTTATTAGAGATTACAGAGATAATGTACTTTCAAATGTTAACGTAATAAAAACAGAATCCATTCCAATTGCTGCACACGGTTGGGTTGCGTATAATCAAGAAATTGAAAAAGTAAAAGAAAAAAATCCTACACAATTTTTAACTATTAAATATGAAGATTTAGTTATTTCGCCTGATGAAATTGCAAAAAAAATTTGCAACTTTTTAACTCTTGATTATCATCCAGAGATGCTCCAATTTAATAAAGTAATCGAAAAAAAGTTAGAAAGCAAAACATTTGAGTCGACCAAAGAAATGACAGATTTTCACCCCAATTTAATTAAACCTATTAATACTAATCAAATAAAAAAATGGGAAACTGCTTTTACTAAAAAAGAAGTTCAACTGATAGAATTTATTGCGGGAGATTTCGGCAAAAAATATGGCTACGAAAAAACTCAACCCAAATCAACAAGTACAAGACTTAAAATTAAAGCCTTTAGTAGTTTAATTCGCCACATGATTAATTACAAAATTATTACATTGTATTATAAACTTCCACAAAAATTGAGAGAGTTGATGAGTAGCTTTTCAAAATTCATATTCAAAACATTTAAATATACCAACTATTTTAATAGTGCTGATTTTAGGTATGATGAAAGCAATAACAAATAAATTATTGCGAAGAATAACGAAACAACTTTTGTAAAACCATTTTTCTTCCCCTTAAATAATCGAATCTTTTCAGAAATAAATTGCCATAAAATATTTCCTCTAACCTTTGCACAAATCCATTTTTTTTGTTCTGCATATTCAGGTTTTATGATGTCAAAAAGTAAAATAACTCTTCTGGAATCAGATTGATTCCAAGCTTTATGATAGGCTGCATCGTTAAAAATTAAGAGTTTGCCATTTTCCCAAGATCTATCTTCATAACCTACTCTAAAACCACAGTTTGGTAAGCCTTGAGGTATTTCAACTCCTAAATGACAGCGATAAATTGCATCGGTATCGCCATAATGAGGTTTAATTTCGGAGTTAGGTTCCATTATACTAATTGATGCTGAAACTAAACATGGGATATTTTTAAGCAACGAAATGGTTTCTGGGCAACTATTAATAGCATTTTTTGACATAGCAATTCCCCAAAAATAAAAACTTAACGATTTCCATTTCTCTGGGGCATTCATCATTGCTGAGGCAAAATACGGCTTAACTTCTTTTTGATTAGATTTGAGAAGCAATAAAAGTTCTTCACGAACTATATTAATTTTTCTTTCCAACTCTTCAGACCATTCAAAGTCGTTTGGATTAAAGTACGTTTCATCTACAACACTAGTGTCTTTTTCGTGTAAAAAAGAAAACCAAGGTTTTTTTGTTATCATAAAAGCAACTAATTAAAGTGTAATTCGACCTTCTGTTATTAATACAGAATTTAATTTTTCTTTTAAATAAATTGGTAAATTACTGTATAATCTTATTAATTCATCATCTGAAACATTGCCAAACGAAAAGTTTTCTATTTCTAAAACTCCTTCATCGTTATATAAATTAGTGATTGATTTTCTGTATTTATTAATCCGTTCAATATACCTTTCTTTGGTTAATACACAGTTGTAAAACTTACTATCCGAACTATCTTCAATTACTTCATAACCAAATAGTTTATTGAAAGTTATTGCGGCAACATTGTTTTTTAGAACCTTTATAAAAGTTTTTTCAAACTCACAAACATAAAAATTGTAATCGTGCATTATTATAGAACATAAAGCTGGAACTATAGAGTTGATATATTCTTCATCCCATATAAAAATTCCGCCTTCAGAAGTTTTATCTTCAAAATTGGCATTTTTACCATTAATTACTCCAATTTTTTTTCCTTGATAATGAATAATTAAATACAAGTTATTGAAGTTATCAATACTATTAAACCATTCTAATTGTTGCTGTTCTGAAATAATTTCCTGATAAACCATACGTTCTCTAATGTTTTGAGAATTTCGTTGTTGCCTAAGCAATTCTAAATCATTTATATCAAGTCGATGTAATTCAATGTTGTATTTTTTTATTATCATTTACAGCACATTTTTTATGGAATAAGGAGGTTTATTTTGCTGTAATTGATACAATTTATACAAATAATTGCCTATAACACCTAAACAGAAAAGGATTAAACTAGTACTAAACATGATTGCTACAATAATAGAGGTGTAACCCAATGGCACATCATGAATAAATTTGTTATAAATAAACCTGATTCCAAGCAAAAAAGAGATAAATGATGAAAAAAGACCTACAAAAATGATAACTTTTAAAGGCTTGGTACTGTAGTAGTACATAATATTGATGTAGATGTTGAATAATTTTGTTAACGAATACCCAGTTTTTCCTTGTTTTCTATTTTCATGAATCACTTCAACAACTTCAATATTGGTGTTATACCAATTTAAAGCTGCATCTAAAAATAAAAAATGTTGAGCATGTTTTTGAACTAAAATATCTACTAAATTTTTTCGAATCAATCGAAAAGAAGAACCTCCTTCTTCATTTTGTTTTTTATATTCTGATGTTTTTCTGATAAATAAACTTCCAAGATTTCGAATTAAGGAATGGTGTTTAACCTTGTACATTCCATAAACAATATCCACATCTTTAATTTTTTGAGCTTCTATAAGTTTATTAATTTCTTCTGGAGGATGTTGAAGGTCATCATCCATTGTAATAACAAAATCGCCCGAACAAAAACTAAAGCCGCATAATATTGCATTATGCTGACCATAATTTTTGGTGAAATTCACTATTTTGATGTATTCAGTAAATTTGTTTTTTTGAATTTTTAATTCGTCCCAGCTTTTATCTTCACTCCCATCGTTTACCATAATTAATTCAAATTGGTAAGTAGAGAGATTTTGAAATGTTTTAATCAATCGTTCTACAAGTTCTGGTAAAATTTCAGAACTATTAAATACGGGTATTACAACTGAAATTTTTGTTTTATTCATAATTAAAAATCTCCCAATAAAAATCCTCCATCCAAAGTAATGGTTTGACCAGTCATCCATCTCGAAGCATCCGACAATAAATATATCACAGCATTTGTAACGTCAGAAGGCAATCCAACGCCTAACGGATATTTTTTTATATGTTCATCCATTCTTTCTTTAGTTCCCTGATGTTCGGCTGTATCGTACATTGGTGTTTTAACCATTGCTGAAGCTATGCAATTTGAACGTATTCCTACATTTGAAAATTCAAGTGCTATAACTTTACTATATGTTTCTAATGCTGCTTTTGAACTTGAATATAAAGCACCACCTTTGTATGGATGAGTTGCAGCAATTGAAGATGAAAAAACAATTGAAGCATTTTTATTTATTTTTTTTGATCGAAATAAATGTGACATCAACAATACTTGTGCGTTAAAGTTCACATCAAATACTTCAGATAAAACTTGTGCAGAAATAAATTTGATTGGGAATGGTTTTACAATACCTGCACAATTAAAAACACCATCGAGTTGTGGTATTTTTTTTACTAAACTAATAAGTTCTTCTTCAATAGTAAAATCGGAAGTAAGCTGAATATTATTATTTCCCTTTAAATTTAAAAAGGTGTCGTTTAATCTATTTTTATCTCTCCCTGTTATTACTACATTTGCACCCATAGCACTTATGCCAATTGCTGCTTGTCTACCAATACCTGAAGAGGCTCCAGTAACTAAAATAGTTTTGTTATTTAAATGAAAGGGTGTCATCTTAATCTAATTCAATTAAGGGTAAGCAATTAATTTTTGCTTTTTTAATAGCTACTGAACCCCAGCTTAATCCAACACCGAAAGCAGATAAAATAATGTTGCTCTGTTTGGTTAATTTGTCTTTCAACTCAACAACCATAGTAAGCGGAATAGATGCTGAGCTTGTGTTTCCGAAATCTTTTAAAGTGTATGGCACTTTTTCTGTTGGAGCTTTTATTTTTTTCCGAATACATTCGTTCATCAATAAATTAGCTTGGTGAAAAACTACATAATCATAATCTTCTATTGTTGTTTTGTTGTAATCCAATAAAGTTAAAATATTTGTTGGTGCTTCTCGAATAGAAAAATTAAAAACTTCAATTCCATCTAACCATAGATTACGCATATTTCTTTTTACACCTTTTTCTAAAACAATTTTCTTGTCGGTTTTTTTAGTCCATGGAGAACGAGTTCCTCCATCAGGAATCATTATTGCTTTATATCCACTACCATCGCTTTGTAAATTAAAATCTATGGGAGAAGCTGTGGTATCATATTCAATGTATGTTGCAGTTCCAGCATCTCCAAATAAAGGATATGTTGATTTATCTTCTTTTGAAAGTGAAAAGGTTGATTTATCGCCAACCAAAAGCAATCCTTTTTTAAAATTACCATTACTCATCAAACTACAAATTACTGACAAACCATAAGCATATCCTGAGCAACCCAACACAATATCAAAAGCTAATGTGTTTTTTGAAAGTTTTAAACGGTCTTGCAGAATAATACTTGTGGCTGGAAGAAAGTAATCGAGTGTTTGTGACACAAAAATCAACACATCAATTTCATCTCTATTAATTTTGTATTCATTAATAATCTGCTCTGCCGACTCAAAACACAAATCTGAAGTACACATTCCCGGTCTTGCAACTCTTCTATTTTCTATTCCAGTTGTTTTGACTAAAAGTTTTTTTTCACTCTCAGTCAACAAATCATAATCTAAATTAGATTCAGTTTGCTTAGGAACACAAGCAGATATTGCGGTTATCTTAACATTATTGATGGTAGTTAATGCCATTTTTAAATTTTACTTTTAACCACTTGATATAAATCATTCACAGTAACACAATTAATTAAATCGTTACCATTTAAAGTAACATTGTATTCTGTGTCAATTAAAGCAATAAAAATTAATCCCATCATAGAACTCCATTGTTCTAATTCTCTAAAATTGGTTTCTGGTTTAATAGTATCAGGCTCAATTTCATCCATTTCAAACTCAATTTTTTTAATAAATTCTGCAATATCTTCCATAAAAATAATTAGTTATTGATTTTAATAATTGTTCCTCCCCAAGAATATCCAATTCCGAAACCACCTAAAAGCAGTTTTTGTTTGTGATTTACTTTTTTATTATCTACCATCTCTTTTAAGGCAATAGGTATTGTTGCTGAAACTGTGTTTCCCACTTCTGCTATATTGATAATAAATTTTTCTTGAGGAATCTTCAATTTTTTTCTAATAAATTCTAGCATTTGACCATTTGCTTGATGAAGTACAAAGTAATCTATATTTTCAAATGCTAATTCATTTTTTTCTAATACTTGATTAATTAAAATTGGCACTTTACGAAGTGCAAATAAAAATATTTGAGGACTATTCATCAGCATCCTTCCTCGTCTTAATCCTCCTGGTATATGTTCATGTTGTTTTAACCATGTTATATCAGCAGCATCTTTAGTTGCTGAACGTTCAACAAATAGATTTTTTTCACCTTTTCCATCGGTTCCAAAAATAAAATTACCGATTTCCCAATTAAGAAATCCTTCTATGTTTCTGTTTGACACTAATGTTGAAGCTCCAGCATCACTAAAAATTGCCCTTAAATCAATATCTGCAGGATGCACCACTTTTGACGGTGTATCGGCAGTTATTATTAATACATTTTCGCATTGACCTGAAGTTATTAATGCCTTCGCCAAACTTAATCCATAAATATATCCTGTACATCCATGCAAAACATCTATTGCAGCACAATTTTCAGACAATCCTAAATCGTTTTGCATAACACATGCAGTAGTTGGCCCTTTATAATCTAATGCATCAGAAATAAATATTAAATAATCAATTTTTGATTTATCAATTCCCCACTCTTCAAATAACTTTAATGCAGATTTGTTGCCAATATCTTTTGCAGTTTCTTCAATTTCTGAAGCATACCTTTTTACTATACCGCATTGTTTAATGATATCTTCTTCTGAAATATCAACTCTAGTTTGTTCAGGACAATATTTAATATAATCCTCAATAATTTCTTTATTAGATAAAGATTTTTCCGGGAAATAATAACTTATTGCATTAATGTAAACCACTTGTTAATTTTTTGCTATAAATATACTATTCTTTTGTGTTTTTGTTTGATTTTTTATATTAAACAAAAAAAAGGGGCTATTTGCCCCTTTTTTATAACAACTTGAATTTATTTCAACATTGTTATTGTTCCTTTTAAATCATACTCAACATCATCTAAGCCTTTGGCTTTTAAAACATAAAAGAAAGTTCCATCAGAGGCATTTTTTCCGTCCCAAACTCCATCAGGTTTTGTAATTTCTGCTACTTGTTTTCCCCAGCGGTTAAATATTACACAATTAAGTTCTACAATATTTTGCGATAAGATTTCAAATACATCATTTTTTCCATCACCATTTGGTGTAAATACATTTGGCACAACCAAGAAAGATGTTCCTATTACTTCAATGGTAATTTGGGTTGTTGCAGAACACAATCCATTAAATGATGTTAAAGTTACAACGTAGGTTCCTTGTTCTTCATAAACAATTGTTGATGTACTCACTGAACTTGTATCACCTAATGTTTGTCCATTGGCAAAATCCCAATACGAACTATCTGCAACTCCATTATTAATAAAAGTTACTGTTAAAGGCAATTGTCCTGTTGTAGGATCGGCAGAAATGATAGCTGAAACATTATATTCTTGAATATAAACAGCATCAGTTGACTGGCAACCATTAACTGAATTGGTAGTAGTTAACGTATAAGTTCCTCCTTCATTTATGGTTGGAGAAAGTGTTGTTTCTCCTGATACAATATTACCATCTGTTGTAGTCCAAACGTACGAATCACCAGTTGTGGTAAACCCACTTAAGATTAACTGTTCGCCAGAGCAAATGGTATCTGTTAAACCAGCATTAGCACCTGGAAGCGTAAAATTAGAAGTTACTAAAACATTGTCAGTTGAAGTACACATATTAGAAGTATTCGTAACTGTTATGGTATAAGTTCCTGCAACATCAACAATTGGTGCAGTAGTATTTGTTCCACTAACTATGGAGTTTCCTGTCCATGAGTAGGTCATATTTATACCTGCTGATGAGCCACTTCCATCAAGTGTTACAGTAGGATTATTACAATCTAAAATCATATCTGTTCCTGCACTAGCAGTAGGTTTTAATGTATCTACTACAACTAGTACATTATCTGTGTTTACACAACCACTTGAAGGATTAGTAACAGTAAGCGTATAGGTTCCAGCAGCATTAACTGATGCGATGATTGATGTAGCTCCATTTACAATATTTCCATCTGTGGTTGTCCATAAATAGTTCATTGCTGAAGAAGATCCCGAACCATTAACAGGTACTCCTGTTAAAATAGTTGAACAATTTAATGAAGTATCAGCTCCAGCTGAGGCAATAGGAGAAATGGTATCTAATCCAACGATTACAATGTCAGTATTAAAACAACCATTGGTACTATCATAAATGGTAAGCATATAGGTTCCTGGTGAAGAAGTTAATCCATTAATTGAAGTTGAAACTACTGCCAAAGTAGAATCTGTCCACAAATAACCATATTGAGCTCCTGTTACAGATGCACTTCCATCTAAAACTACCGCATTAACACTACAAGTAATATTACTATTTGCTCCTGCACTTGTAAAAGGCAAGTTTCTGCTATCAGAAACAACCACAGTGCTAGATGCCTGACAATTATTGATAGTATCTTTAGCAGTAAGCACATAAGTTCCTGCACCAACAACGATAGGATTAACTGTTGAATCTCCAGAAATAATTGATGGACCTGTCCAATAATATACTAAATTAGCTCCTGATACAAATCCATTTAATTGAATAGTATCAATTAAACAAGTAATTGCCGTATCATTTCCTGCAATTGCAATTGGAAGCGAACTATCTTGAAAAACTTCGGTAGTATCAGTACTTATACAGTTATTTAAGTTTACTTGAATAATATACAGTCCTGCTTGATCAACTTGAGGATTTAGTGTAGTTGAACCAGAGACAACATTCCCCCCAATTGATGACCAATTATAAGAACCACTTGATGAACCAGAACCATCTAATGCAATAACAAGATTAGTACAAGTAATGGTATCGTTAGCTCCTGCATCGGCAATTGGATAAACTATATCAAATGTTATACAGCCTGGCACAGCATAGTTTCCACATAAATCTTGTATTGAACTATCAGCATTTGTAATGCAAAATGTATAAGTTCCAGAGTCAGTAATTGCAGGACTTACATCAACAGTAAAATTTCTATCTTGAGAAGCTCCATTAGCACAGTTTACTCCTTGAACATTTGATAAAGTATGAGTTCCAGTTGGTCCTGTAAGAGTAAAATCAGTTGGTAAAATACCAGCACAAAGCACGTTTTCAGTAAAGTTAAAAGATAAAGTTGAAGTACCACAACTTACTGGAGCAGTAAATGTTTGAATTGCGGGAGGTACATTATCAAAAATAGTTGCTGTAGAAGCTCCAAAATCAATTGTAAACCCATCGGCTGTAGAAGAATAATTACTTACATTTACCACATAAGTTTCTCCAGCTTGTACAGGGATACAAGGTTCGTTTTCAGAACCAGGCTGTCCGTTAGCACCTGTGTTACCAAAAGTCCCAACCCAATTACAGCTAACTTCTAAAGAGATGTTTGAAAAAATATCAGAACATGAGTTACTTGTTAAATTATACACTGCCCAATCGTAATCATCACTGCCAATTGGATCTATCGTAAAACATATATTACCAGATGTTTGTGTGGTAAACGTGTACCACACATCATTTTTTTCACCAGAATTCATACATGATGGACCATCAGGATCAATTTCATCTGGAACATTTCCAACACCCGAATAAGAGTTTGTTTCTAAATAAACATTTTGACAAACAGGAATAGCTCCTAAACAATCTTGAACAGTTGGTGCGGGAGCAGGTGTAGGAGCTGAAATATTAATATTAAACGTAAAACAAGTTGGTGTTAGCCATTTATCAACCACTACATAATAAGTTACTCCTGCAGTAACAAAAATATTATTTAATGACTGAGCCCCCGAAGTTGAAGTAGCGTTTGCAACGCAAGTTCCACCAGTTGGACATCCTTGATATAAAAATAAGCCAACCCATGATGAAGATGATGTAACATTTATTGTAACTAAACCAGTGGCAGTAGGAGTAAAAACATATAAAATATCTTCTCCATCTAAATAAATGCCATTACCACAAACTACAGTATTAGAGCCTGTATAAGTATTTCCCATACCACAAGTGGTTTGACCTGTTGCAGAGTAAGGTAAAGTTACAGGTGCTGCTGCAGCTGCGGAACAACTACCACCCTGTGCTTTTAAATTATTTGACCACCCAAAAAGTACTACAAATAATATGAATATGTATTTTTTCATCTGAAATTTAAATTAATTTTTTAACGACTTTGGTTCCAGTTCAATATTTATTACCTTAAGTTTATCCAAAATAGTTTTGGTTTGAACTGATGGATGAATCCATAAAAAAGCATGTGTTTTATGAGGATAAAAAATCTCAACTTCTTTAACGCCTTCGATTTCTTTCAGTGAAGAAATAATCAATTCTGCTGTTTTTACATCTTTAATTTCTTTAAAAATTACTTCAACCTTATCTAAATCAGTTGATAATTTTTCTCTACTACTAAATTCTTGGGCATACGATATTTTAGAAAAAACTAAAAATCCTAATATCAGCGTGGTTTTAACAATAAATTTCATTTGGTTATAATTTTTTTTGAAGTAATTTTTTAACAAAAATTTATCAATTTAGTTACAAAACTAATAAAAGACTCCATTAATAAAAAATTGGTTGCACATCATTATTGGATTTTTATAAACAATAGCCATTCGTAAATATGGATTATTGTACCTTTGTTGCTTATGAATTATTTGAATGAACTTAACCCATCTCAACGAATTGCCGTTGAAACAACTGATGGCCCCGTAATGGTTATTGCTGGTGCTGGTTCAGGAAAAACAAGGGTTTTAACCTATCGTATTGCTCACATTATTAGCAAAGGTATCGACCCATTTAATATTTTAGCACTTACGTTTACCAACAAAGCTGCTCAAGAAATGAAAGACCGAATAGGTAAAATTGTTGGATCAGCAGAAGCTCGAAACATTTGGATGGGTACCTTTCACTCGGTTTTTGCTAAAATATTACGAACTGAAGCTGAAAAAATTGGATATCCAAGCAATTTTACCATTTACGACACTCAAGATGCAAAGAATCTTATTAAAACCATTTTAAAAGAACAAGGTTTAGATGAAAAAGTTTACAAACCTGGATTGGTTTTAAATCGAATTTCAGCAGCTAAAAATAATTTAATTTCACCTCAGGCATACGCCTCAAATACTACCATTCAATCCGAAGACATTCAATCGGCAAAACCTAAACTAGGTTTGGTTTATCAAATTTATAACGACCGTTGTTTTAAATCGGGAGCAATGGATTTTGACGATTTATTGTATAAAACAAATGTATTGTTAAGAGATTTTCCTGATGTATTGCACAAGTACCAGCACCGTTTTAAATACATTTTAGTTGACGAGTACCAAGACACCAATTTCTCTCAGTATTTGATTGTAAAAAAATTAGGAGCCGTTTATCAAAATGTTTGTGTAGTTGGCGACGATGCTCAAAGTATTTATGCTTTTAGAGGTGCAAACATTCAAAATATATTAAATTTTAAAAACGATTACCCAGAAGTAAAAACCTACAAATTAGAACAAAATTACCGTTCTACAAAAAACATTGTAAATGCGGCAAACTGCATTATCGAAAATAATAAAGAACAAATCAAAAAAAATGTTTTTACCGATAATGAACTTGGTGAAAAAATAAAAGTGTACAAAGCTGGTTCTGATAACGAAGAAGGTAAAATAATTGCCAACTTAATTTACGATACACTACTTTCAAAACAGGTGAAAAACAAAGATTTTGCCATTTTATACCGAACCAATGCTCAATCGAGAGCAATGGAAGAGGCTCTTCGTCGAAAAAATATTCCTTATAAAATTTATGGAGGATTATCGTTTTATCAACGAAAAGAAGTTAAAGATTTACTCTCTTATTTTAGATTAGTTGTAAACCCAAAAGACGAGGAAGCTTTAAAAAGAATAATTAATTATCCCGCGAGAGGTATTGGCGATACCACTTTAGATAAAATTACAATTGCAGCAAACAACAACCAAGTTGACCTTTGGAGTGTAATTACAAATCCAAACCAATACAATACTGGATTAAACAACGGAATTCAAACTAAACTAGGTGAGTTTGTTGCCATGATTTCTAGTTTTGCGTCTCAACTCAAAACCAAAAATGCGTTTGATTTAGGTAATGACATAGCTGCAACTTCCGGTTTGTTAAAAGATTTATACAGCGACAGAACTCCCGAAGGAATTAGCAGATACGAAAACATTCAAGAACTACTAAATGGTTTAAAAGAATTTACCGAAACCGAAAATGAACTTGAAGAAGACGTAACACCTAGAGGTTTATCTGAATTTTTACAAGATGTTACTCTTTTAACCAATGCCGACGATGAGAAGGAGGAAGATAAAGACAAAGTAACTTTAATGACTATTCATTCCGCAAAAGGTTTAGAATTTCCTTATGTTTATATTGTTGGATTGGAAGAAAATTTATTCCCATCTCAAATGTCGTTAACCAGTAGAGCCGATTTAGAAGAAGAACGACGTTTATTTTACGTTGCAGTAACAAGAGCCGAAAAAGAATTAGTTCTTTCTTTTGCGGCAAGCCGATACAAATGGGGTAATTTAATTTTTTGCGAACCAAGTCGTTTTATTGAGGAAATTGATGAAAACCACCTTGAACTGATGTTTAGTAATCAGGCATCAGGATTAAGTAATCAGGCGTTAGGAAACAGACAACAGACAACTGATAGTAGCCGAAATTATTCATCTTACAGTAAACAAGAACACAAGAAACCAACAACTAACAACCAGCAACCAATTACATTCTCTCCACCAAAAAATTTAAAAAAAGTAGATTTAACTTCAAGTTCGATTACACAAAGTGCCGACAATCTTAATTTAACTATTGGAACAAAAGTATCACATGAAAAATTTGGAATTGGCGAAATTGAACAACTGGAAGACGGTAAAGCAACCATTAATTTTAGCAACTCCGGAAAAAAACAGCTGTTATTAAAATTTGCCAAACTAAACATTGTAAATAATTAATTACTTTTGAAAAACTTACCTGAATAGAACACCAAAAAATGAGTACGATAGAAAAAGACTACAACACCAGAAGACCTCAAATGGTTATCCCTGAATATGGAAGAAACATTCAAAAAATGGTTGAACACGCCATAAGCATTGAAAACAGAGAAGAACGAAATCGTGTAGCTCAATCTATTATTAATGTAATGGGTCAATTAAATCCCCATCTTAGAGATATCGTTGACTTCAAACACAAGCTGTGGGATCATTTATTCATAATATCAGATTTTAAACTTGATGTAGATTCTCCTTACCCTTATCCAGATAAAGAGAAAATTTTTGAAAAACCAAAACCACTAGAATACCCTCAAAGCAATATTCGATTTAAGCATTACGGAAAAAGTACCGAAGCTTTTATAGCTAAGGCAATAGAAATGGAAGATGGCGAAGAAAAAACCGAATTGATTAAAACTATTGCTAACTTAATGAAGAAATCGTACCTTACTTGGAATAGAGAATCAGTTGACGATGATTTAATCGTTTCTGACCTAAAACTATTATCAAAAGGACAATTGAAACTTGATGATTCTTTTAAACTAGAACAAACCAACGATATTTTAGCATTAAATGTTAAAAAGAAAACCAATACAAATCACAAAAACAAGAACCATAAAAACAATAAGAATTTTCAGAAAAAACGCAGATTTTAATGGGAACATTTAAAATAAAAGGTGGAAACAAATTAAACGGAGAATTAACTCCTCAAGGAGCAAAAAACGAAGCACTTCAAGTAGTTTGTGCAGTACTTTTAACTTCAGAAAAAGTAACTTTACACAACCTGCCCGATATTCGAGACGTTAACTTTTTAATCGATTTATTGGAAGAACTTGGTGTAAAAGTTGAGCGAATGGGAAAAGGAACAGTTCATTTCACTTCCAACAACATTAACTTAGAATATTTACTGAGCGAACAATTCAAGCAACATGCAGCATCGCTTAGAGGTTCAATTATGATTATGGGACCTTTGTTAGCTCGATTCAAAAAAGCATACATGCCTAAACCTGGTGGCGACAAAATTGGTGCACGACCTTTAGACACTCATTTTTTGGGTTTTGAAAAACTTGGTGCAATATATACATACGATGCAAACGCTGGATTTTACACATTAAAGGCAGATAATCTTGAAGGCAAATATATTCTTTTAGATGAACCTTCAGTTACTGGTACTGCCAACATAGTAATGACAGCTGTAATGGCTAAAGGTAAAACAACCATTTACAATGCTGCCTGCGAACCTTACCTTCAACAATTGTGCGACATGCTTAATAGCATGGGGGCAAAAATAACTGGTGTTGGTTCTAATTTACTACACATTGAGGGCGTTACTGAAATGGGTGGATGTGTGCACACATTATTACCTGATTTTATCGAAGTTGGTTCTTTTATTGGATTAGCTGCCATGACTCAATCAAATATTGTTATTAAAAATTGTAGAGTAGATATGCTAGGAAGGATTCCTGAAACTTTTATGCGATTAGGCATCGACTTGTCTATTAAAGGTGATGACATTCATATTCCTGCTCAAAAACATTATGAAATTCAACGAATGATTGATGGTTCCATTCCAACTATTTATGATGCTCCTTGGCCAGGATTTACCCCAGATTTATTAAGCATAATTTTAGTAACCGCTATACAAGCAAACGGAACAGTATTGGTTCACCAAAAAATGTTCGATAGTCGTTTGTTTTTTATTGATAGATTAAAAGACATGGGAGCTCAAATCATTTTATGCGACCCACATCGTGCTACAGTTATTGGTTTAAACCGAACAACGAATTTAAAAGCAACAAAAATGTCTTCTCCCGATATTAGAGCTGGTGTTGCATTATTAATTGCTGCACTTTCGGCTGATGGAACAAGTACCATCTCAAATATTGAACAAATAGACAGAGGTTATCAATACATCGATACCCGTTTAAACGCAATTGGAGCAGACATTCAACGTATTGATTAAAATAATAAACTGGCACAATTTTCGTTAACAAAAAGGAAAAAAAATTAGCTCATGAATACTATAAAAAAATTCAAATCAACCATTATCATTTCTGCTATTTTACTTATTACAGCAGGATTTATTTACAAAAAACAAACTGGTCCTGCTGTTGGTGTAAAAGCTACTGAATTAGCATACAAAAACCCCGATGGTAAAGTAATCACACTTTCATCTTTAAAAGGAAAATTAGTTTTAATCGATTTCTGGGCATCTTGGTGCGGACCATGCAGAAGAGAAAATCCAGCGGTTGTTGCTGCATATAATAAATACAAAGACAAAAACTTTACTAACGGCAAAGGATTTACCATTTACAGTTATTCCTTAGATCAAGACATGGAGAGATGGAAAGCTGCAATTGTTCAAGATAAATTAACATGGGCTTATCATGTAAGTGATTTAAAAGGATGGCAAGCAGAGGGAGCAGCAAAATATGGCGTAAACTCAATTCCGATGAACTTTTTGGTTGATGGAAAAGGCAACATTATTGCTAAAAACCTAAGAGGAGCATCTTTAGAAACTACTTTAGAAAAATACCTTAAAAAATAATACCTCAATTTTAGCTTAAAAAAAAGGCAGGAAGCTTCACTTTCTGCCTTTTTTTCTTATCAAAATAGCACAGCTATAAATTTTCTGCCAATATGACTTTTATACAAACAATGGTAGTATTTTTGCCAACTTCAGAGAAAATATAAATAAAAAATTATGAGCACGAAAGATAAAGTTGAAGATAACGAAAAAGAAAATTTAAACGAAGATGTTATTGCTGATAATAACGAAGAAACAACCGAAAATTTGACAGAAGAAAAAGAATTAACCGAAGAAGAAAAAGCTCAAATTGAAAGCGATCGTTATTTACGTTTATATTCAGAATTTGAGAACTTTAGAAAACGAACTCAAAAAGAAAAAATAGACTTTTATAAAACCGCTAGTGAAGATGTTTTAAAAGCTTTACTGCCAATTATCGATGATTTTGAAAGAGCTCAAAAAGCGAATCAAACCATAGATGATATAAAAGCAATAAAAGAGGGATTCGCTTTGATACACGATAAATTTGTTAAAATTCTGAAGCAAAAAGGGTTAGAAGAAATCTCTTCTTCAATTGGAGAAAAATTAGACATTGAAAAACACGAGGCAATTACTCAAATTCCAGCTCCAACTGAAGAACAAAAAGGAAAAATAATTGACGAAGTTGAAAAAGGATACCTATTAAATGGTAAAGTAATTAGATATACAAAAGTTGTTGTAGGACAGTAAAATAGTTGAAAGTTTAAAAGTTTATAAAGTCGAAAGGGAATTGATAACCCTGATTACTTTAAAAACTTTTACTTTATGAACTTTATGAACTAAAAAAATGAGCAAAAGAGATTATTACGAAGTATTAGGTGTTTCAAAAAATGCATCGGAAGCTGAAATAAAAAAAGCTTACCGCCAAATGGCTATTAAATACCATCCCGACAAAAATCCTGATGACAAAGCAGCTGAAGAAAAATTTAAAGAAGCAGCAGAAGCTTATGAGGTATTAAGTAATCCAGAAAAAAAACAGCGTTACGACCAATTTGGTCATGCTGGAGTTGGAGGAAATGGTGGCTTTGGTGGTGGCGGAATGAATATGGATGATATTTTCTCTCAATTTGGAGACATTTTCGGTGGTCATTTTGGTGGTAGTTTTGGTGGAGGATTTGGAGGTTCAAGAGGTGGAAAAAGAGTAAGAAAAGGAACAAACCTTAGAATAAAAGTAAAATTAACTTTAGAAGATATCGTTAATGGAGTTCAAAAGAAAATAAAAGTAAATAAACTAGTTAATGCCGAAGGAGTAACGCTAAAAACTTGTACATCATGTAATGGAGCAGGTCAAGTTACCCGAATTGCTAATACCATTTTAGGACAAATGCAAACTTCTTCGCCTTGTCCGAGTTGTGGTGGCGACGGTAAAATGATAGACAAAAAACCAGCCAATGCTGACCACGACGGATTAATACGAAAAGAAGAATTAATTACTATTGATATACCTGCTGGAGTTGAAGATGGCATGCAACTTTCCGTTACAGGAAAAGGTAATGCTGGTCCAAAAGATGGAATACCTGGTGATTTAATTGTATTGGTTGAAGAAATTCCTCACGAAAAAATTAAACGTGACGGAACCAACTTACTTTACGACCATTATTTAAGCTTTTGTGATGCAGCATTAGGAACATCTGCTGAAATACCAACAGTTACTGGAAAAGTAAAAATAACCATAGAACCAGGAACTCAAAGCGGAAAAGTGTTGCGATTAAAAGGAAAGGGAGTGCCAAACATACATGGTTATGGAACAGGTGATTTTTTAATTTATGTAAACATTTGGACTCCTCAAAAACTTTCTAAAGAAGAAAAAGCAATTTTGGAGAAACTAAAGGATGCTGAAAACTTCAAACCAAATCCTACAAGTAAGGATAAAGGCTTTTTTGAACGAATGAAAGATTATTTTAACTAGTTGTCTCCCATCTTTTTTGTCATTCAGAACAATATTTGCTTTCCAATTTATTTGGAGATAGAAAATGATGTGATGAATCTTCTAACTCAAACACAATGTAAAGAATCTTTTCCAGCAGATTCTTTATCTCATTTGTTTATAAAAATTGTTGTCAATTTTTGAACAAATATCATTCAGAATAACAGAGGTAATCACTAATTTTAACGAATGATTTACAAAAGCACCAAAGATTGTGTTGAAGACCTTGAAAAACATGGGCATCTTATTCGAATAAAAGAAGAAGTTGACCCTAATTTGGAAATGGCAGCCATTCATTTACGTGTTTTTGAGAACAGTGGTCCAGCTATCTTATTTGAAAACATTAAAGGTTGTAAATTTCAAGCCATATCAAACCTTTTTGGCACCCTCGAACGAAGTAAATTTATTTTCCGCAACACTTTTGATAAAGTTCAGGAATTAGTAGAATTTAAAAACGACCCAATAAAAGCCATTAAATCGCCAGTAAAAAATCTTTCTACAGGTGTATTGGCTTTAAAATCATTGCCAAAAAAAGTAAGCTCAGGTCCAATTTTATTTAACGAAATTACTATTGACCAACTACCCCTAATAAAATGTTGGGAAAAAGATGGCGGAGCATTTGTTACCTTACCTCAAGTTTTCTCTCTTGACCCTAGTAATACATCCATTTTTAGTTCAAACTTAGGTATGTACCGAATTCAATTAAATGGAAACGATTATAAAACCAACAAAGAAGTTGGTTTGCACTATCAAATTCATCGAGGAATTGGAGTGCATCAAACCAAAGCAAATCAATTAGGAAAGCCACTCAAAGTAAGTATATTTATTGGTGGTTCACCTGCACATACCCTTGCGGCAGTAATGCCCTTGCCTGAAGGTTTATCAGAATTAACTTTTGCAGGAGCTTTGGCAGGACGACGATTTCGTTACATCGAAAAAGAAGGTTACATTTTATCGGCTGACGCTGATTTTGTAATTACTGGAGAAATTTATCCTAACGAAACCAAACCTGAAGGTCCATTTGGCGACCATTTAGGTTACTACAGCTTAATACATGAATTTCCAGTACTTAAAGTACATAAAGTGTATCATCGAAAAGATGCCATTTGGCCTTTTACCGTGGTGGGTCGTCCACCTCAAGAAGACACTCAATTTGGTGCCTTAATTCATGAAATTAGCGGTAGTGCTATTCCAAAAGAAATACCTGGTTTACATGAGGTTAATGCGGTTGATGCAGCAGGAGTTCACCCACTATTGTTAGCCATTGGTAGTGAGCGATATACTCCATATCAAACCTTAAAACAGCCGCAAGAGTTGTTAACCATTGCCAATCATATTCTTGGATTTGGACAATTGAGTTTGGCTAAATATTTATTTATTGCCAATAAACAAGATAATGAAAAGCTAAGCACTCACCATATCAAAGATTTCTTTATACATATTCTAGAACGAGTAGATTGGAGTAGAGACATTCATTTTTACACCAACACCACTATCGATACGTTAGATTATAGCGGTACTGGAGTTAATCAAGGTTCAAAAGTGGTTATTGCAGCAGTTGGGGAAAAGAAAAGAACTTTAATTGACAATTGCACCATTGATAATGGAAAATTAGTAATGCCCGGAGTAATTGCATTGAATTTTGATGCTTTTACCAATTACGAAAATGCCCAAAAAGAACTGGAAACCTTAAACTCGAAACTCGAAACAATAAACCTAGAAGGTGTAATGCTTTTTCTGCTGGTAGATGATGCCAACTTTGTTGCTGAAAATCTCAACAATTTCTTGTGGAGTACTTTTACCCGAAGCAACCCAGCACAAGATATTTATGGAATAAACAGTTTTACCAAACACAAACATTGGGGTTGCAACGGCCCATTAATTATTGATGCACGTATAAAACCCCACCATGCTCCATCGCTTATTAAAAACATTGAAATTGAAAAAAAAGTAGATAAATTAGGAGAAAAAGGAGGATCACTTTATGGGATTATATAAAGTTAAATGTTTAGATTTGATTAAGAGTAATTATTAATTCAAAAAATATTTTACTACATGAAGTCTTTATTTTTGATACTAATGTTTTTTATATCAACATTGAGGATGATTGGACAAGAACAACATTTTTTCATAAACGACAGTTTAGTCGATTTTAATGTAGAAAAGTGTTGGTCGTTAACAAAGAAGTTCCAAGTTAAGGAATTTAAAAACTTCGATTTTGAAATATCGAAAATTGAAATCATCAACAATCAATTAATCCTGTATGTAGACTATGGTGGTGGATGCGGAAATGTCCACCTAAAATTATATATAGATGACTCTTATGATTTATTAAACGAGCCTATCATTAAACTTTTCCCTGAGTTTATTGACCATGACTCTTGTAAAGCTATTAGATACCGTAAGATATGTTTTGACATTGAATTTCTATTAAAAAACAGAACAAGACCACTGCTATTACAAATTGGGACACACACAAAGATTATTACTATTGAATAAATAAGCTCAATAATTAAATCTACTGAGATGAAAGCGTATTATATTCAACTAACTTTATTTTAAATCAACTTTCATTACTTAACTTTAAAACAACAAATTGAACTTTCTGAAGTTTTTAGCCTAATTTTTTTCTATTAAACTGAATGTGAATTATTTTTTTAATTTCAAACATTTTACATTACTTTTGTAACTTAATTTATTATAAACCAAAACAATATATTATGAAAAGATTTTTACTATTTAATTTAATGTTGGTAGCGTTATCGTTTACTACAAAAGCACAAACCGTTTTATATTCAAATGATTTTGATTCTTATACTGCTGGTGGTTTTTTAGGCTCACAAGCGGGACTTCCATTTACAACATGGAGCAATACTCCTGGCGGAGCAGAGGATGCTGTAATTTCTAATGCTTTTGCATACAATGGTGCTAATTCGGTATTTATTCAAAACAATGTTGACGACATCATTTTAAGATTAGGAAACAAAACAAGTGGAAAATTTAACATTTCTTTCCGTTATTATATCCCAACTGGTTTTGGTGCATATTTTAACCTACAACATTTTGAAGCTCCAGGTAACCAATGGGCAAACGAAGTTTATTTTGGAAACAACGGAAATGGAAACATAGAAGCTAATGGTGTTGTAACAAACTTTACTCACGCAATGGATGCTTGGATTTTAATTGAAACTCATGTTGATATTGATAACGACACTGCTGCTTTATTTATTGATGGTACACATATTGTAAATTGGATATTTGCAACTCAAGCTAGTGGCGGAGCTGGAGCAGCTCAATTGGGTAGTGTAAATTTTTATGGTGGTGCAATTTCAGGTCAAACTCCAAAATATTATTTTGACGATGTTATTTATACCGAAATGGCAACTCCATTAACTCCTCCAACAATTAACGTGAGTGTGGCTGATATCTATACAAACGGACAAAATCCTGAGCAATTTAATATTACGAATGATGGTCAACAAGACATGACTTTTATTGCTTACCCAACCTATCCTTTTGATGCAAACAATGTTTCAACAACTCCAACATTAAGTCAAATCACTTATGGTCAAAGTGCATTTGCTAGTGGTTTAGGTGGATTTACAGCTGATGTTAATGTTAAAGCAGCAAATAAATTTAAACCTAATTATTTAGCTGACGCAATTGGTCAAGAGATAACTTCTGTTGATGTTCAATTGAATGACATTGCATCAAACTATGCACTATTAGTTTATGAAAGAGGTTCTTATATTACTCCAGGTCCTGGAACATTAATTCACAACATTCCATTTACTCAAACAAGTGTTGGTGAATTAGTAAACATTCCACTACCTTCTCCACTATACATTGATGGAAAAGATATTTGGATTGGATACGTTTGTGACGCATTAGCTTCAACTTATCCATTAGGTTTAGATGGTGGACCAAGAGTTGCTGACGATGTTAACTGGATTTCTACAGGTCCAGGTTGGAGTGAATACAATGCAACTGTTGATGCTAACTTAACTATTTATGGAAATTTACAAGGAAATACCATCCAAAAATGGTTAACTGTTTCTCCAACTTCAGGAACATTAACTCCATCACAATCACAACAAATCGACTTAACATTCAATACTTCGGGTTTAACTCCAGGCAACTATTTATCAGTTGTTGAAATTGGTTCTAACGACCCTGCTCAAGAATGGTCTCAAGTTAATGTTCATTTAACTGTTTCGACAAGCATCGATAAATTAAATGAAAAAATTGCTGTAATGACTTACCCAAATCCAACAACTAACAACATTAACATCAAATCTGATAACATCATTAATGAAGTTTCTATTATTGGATTAAATGGTCAGTTAGTTAAAACTGTTCAAGTAAATTCAACTACTGCAGTAATTGAAGTTAACAACCTTGCAAAAGGAAATTATGTTTTAGATATTAAATCTGGAAACAATACCATTAAAAGAAATATAGTTGTTCAATAACAATTAACAAACTAAATATTAAAGAGGCTGTTCTTCCGAACAGCCTCTTTTTTTATAACTTGTTAAAAACAAATCTATTTTTTTAAAGCGGTTCGTTTTGAATAAACTTATATTTGTTCATTAGCATTTAATAATGGAAAATTTCGTTGTATCAGCAAGAAAGTATCGCCCAGCAACCTTCGATTCGGTTGTTGGACAACTGTCTATTACCTCAACATTAAAAAATGCAATTAAAACCGACCATCTTGCACAAGCATTTTTATTTTGTGGACCAAGAGGAGTTGGTAAAACAACCTGTGCAAGGATTTTAGCAAAAACCATCAACTGTTTTAACATTACTGATAACATTGAAGCTTGTAATGAATGTGAATCATGCAAATCGTTTAATGAAGGACAGTCGTTAAATGTTTATGAATTAGATGCCGCCTCAAACAATTCGGTAGAGGATATTAGAAACTTGATTGACCAAGTTCGATTTGCTCCACAATTAGGCTCTCACAAGGTATATATTATTGATGAGGTTCACATGCTTTCAAATCAAGCATTTAATGCTTTTTTAAAAACCCTTGAAGAACCGCCAAAACACGCTATTTTTATTTTAGCAACTACCGAGAAACACAAAATTATTCCAACCATACTTTCGCGTTGTCAGATTTTTGATTTTAACCGAATTCAAATTGAAGATATTGCTTCACACCTAGCAAACATTGCCCAAAAAGAAAATATTACAGCCGAAGCTGATGCCTTACATATAATTGCCCAAAAAGCTGATGGAGCTTTGCGTGACGCTCTTTCAATTTTTGACCAGATAGTAAGTTTTTCGGGTAACAACATCACCTATCAACATGTTATCGACAACTTAAATATACTCGATTACGATTACTATTTTAAACTTACCGACGCTATTTTCGAACATAAAATTGGAGAATCGCTACTAATATTTAACGATATTTTAAATAAAGGTTTTGATGGACATAATTTTATTAATGGCTTATCCGAACATTTTAGAAACTTATTGATTTGCCAAGATACTGCAACTCTTTCGCTGCTTGAAGTTGGTGAAAACATCAAAGAAAAATACAAACAACAAGCATTAAAAGGTTCTACTCCTCAATTTGTTGATTTTTTAAACACTACATCAAAAACCGATACCTCATATAAAAGCAGTAAAAATCAGCGATTACTTGTAGAGGTAATGTTAATGCAACTGTGCTCGGTCAATCCTGACCACGAAAAAAAAAAGCCCATAATTTACCTACCGTTTAACAACGAAAAACCTTTAGTAAGACCTCAAATAGCAGCTTCTCCAACACAAAAAACTGGAGAAACAAACCCTGCTCTTCAAAAAAACTTGGTTAACGAAGCACAAAAAAACAGCTATTCCAACGAAGTAGAAAAGAAAATTGAAACAAAAAATGAAGAACCAAAACCAACAGTTTCGTTAAAAGGATTTTCTTCAGTACAGTTCTCTCAAAGCATCTCTATTCATAAAACAACGACTCAAAAAAAGGAAGAAGAGGATATATTAATACAAGATTCTTCTAATAGACCAATGGAATCTTTCACAGAAGCACAATTTCGTGAAAAATGGTTGAACTACAAAAATCAATTGTTGGAGAATGGACTCTCTAGTCTAGCTTCTGCTTTTGAAAACTTACCAGAAATTGAAGGAGATGTGATTCTTATGACCGTTGAAAACAAAGCATTAGAAGACGATGTAACCGATAATAAAACCGAAATATTAGACTTTTTGAGAAAAGAACTTCGTAACTACAACTTATCTTTAACCACCAAAATAAATGCCGACTTACGTCAGAAGAAAGCCTACACTCCAATGGAAAAATTTGCAAAAATGAGCGAAAAAAATCCTCATCTTATTACCTTGGTAAAAACTTTTGACATGGACATCAACTACCCTAATAAGTAACCAGTCCTCAGTTCACAATACTCATCGTACAAAACTCAACACTCACCACACGCTATTAAATAAAAAAAATTAATTTCGCCTAAAAAATCAACATAACATGAAGAGAATTAGAATCAGCGACTTAATAAGCAATCCAAAAATTGGAAGTGAAGTATTGGTTAAAGGATGGGTAAGAACGTTTCGAAGTAATCGTTTTATTGCTATTAACGATGGTTCAACCATTAATAATATTCAAGCTGTAGTTGATTTTGAGAAAGAAGACGAAAACCAATTAAAACGAATTACTACAGGCTCTTCAATTGCTGTAATTGGAGAAGTAGTTGAATCTCAAGGCAAAGGACAATCAATTGAAATTGTTGTAAAATCGTTTGAAATTTTAGGTGATGCAAATCCAGAAGAATTTCCTTTACAACCAAAAAAACATTCGTTAGAATTTTTAAGAGAAATTGCCCATTTACGCTTTAGAACCAACACTTTTGGTGCTATTTCAAGAGTTCGACATGCAATGATTTTTGCAGTACACAAATTCTTCAACGACAAAGGATTTTACAATGTTCACACCCCAATTATTACAGGCTCTGATGCTGAAGGTGCTGGCGAAATGTTTAGAGTTACTACGTTAGATTTAGAAAACCTTCCAAAAAACGAACAAGGTAAAATTGACTTAAAAGAAGATTTTTTTGGCAAAGAAACCAACCTTACTGTTTCTGGTCAGTTAGAAGCAGAATTAGCAGCTTTGGCTTTGGGACAAGTTTATACCTTTGGACCAACCTTTAGAGCAGAGAACTCTAACACCACACGTCATTTAGCAGAATTTTGGATGATTGAGCCCGAAGTTGCTTTTAATGATTTGAACGACAATATGGATTTAGCAGAAGAAATGCTAAAATATTGTATTCAATATGCGTTGGATAATTGCTGGGAAGACCTAGTATTTTTAGCTTCAAGATTGGAAGAAGAAGATAAATCAAAACCTCAAGACCAACGTTCATTGCCATTAATCGAGAAATTAAAATTTGTGGTGGACAACGAATTTATTCGTTTAACTTATACCGAAGCTATTGAAATTTTAAAACGCTCAAAACCTAATCAAAAAGGGCAATTTAAATACCCAATAAATGAGTGGGGAGCTGATTTACAATCGGAACACGAAAGATTTTTGGTGGAAAAAGAATTTAAAAAACCTGTAATATTAACCGATTATCCTGCCAATATTAAAGCATTTTATATGCGTCAGAATGATGACGGTAAAACAGTTAGAGCAATGGATATTTTATTTCCGGGCATAGGCGAAATCGTTGGAGGTTCACAACGTGAAGAACGTTTAGATATTTTAAAAGAAAAAATTAAAACCTTTAACATACCTGAAGAAAGTGTTTGGTGGTATTTAGAAACCCGTAAATTCGGCACAGTTCCTCATGCTGGTTTTGGTTTAGGCTTTGAACGTTTAATGCTGTTTGTTACAGGAATGACTAACATTCGTGATGTAATCCCTTTTCCAAGAACACCAAAAAATGCTGAGTTTTAATAAATTCTACTAAATCCTACAAGGTTTTAAAAACCTTGAAGGATTCGAAAAATTAGTTGGTCGACAAAATAAAAACTGTACAACTTCTTGTACATAAAATAATTTCATTAACTTTACTAAAAAAATAAGTTATGGTAATAACAACCTACACCAACTTTCGCCAAAACTTAAAATCATTTTTAGACGATGTTTTTAAAAACCACAGCCCTTTATTTGTAACCAGAACCAAAGGCGAAGACATTGTTGTTTTAGCCAAATCTGATTACGAAGCCCTTCAAGAAACCTTACACTTATTAAGTAGCCCTAAAAATGCAGAACGCTTGATGAGTGGAATTGAGAAGTATAAAAAAGGTGAGTTGATACAAAAAGGTTTGATAGAATGACTTTAGCTTGGATTGAAGAAGGCTGGGAAGATTATTTGTATTGGCAACAAGTAGATAAAAAAACCGTTAAAAAAATAAACGAACTGATAAAAGCCATACAACGAACACCTTTTGAAGGAATAGGAAAAACAGAAGCTTTAAAAGAAAACCTTTCTGGTTGGTGGTCGAGAAGAATAAATTTAGAAGACCGCTTGGTTTATAAAGTAGAAAACAATACCCTTATTATTTTACAGTGTAGAAAACATTATTGATTAGTGTAATGTATTTCAATTTTCCTTTTTACCATATCATCTAATTCTTTCACTCCTCTTTCAAGGTTTATTAAGTTACGAAGAGTATTTATTTCCTTTAAAAACTTAGGAATTATAGGGTCTTCAATATTAATAAGTCTAGATTCTAATAATAACAATACGGAATTGGTTATTTCTTCTGTATTTTTAACCTGAAAACTTTCTAATTTTTCAAACACACAAAAATTAACAAAGTGTTCGCAATTATTTTTTTGAGGGTGATATGGATATTTTGATCTTTCTTTTGCCCTAGATATTATTTTTTCAAAATTGTTTGCAGATGTTTCTATGTGAATAAATTCCCATTTACCAACCTTAGGAATAAAATCTTCCCAAAATATCCAATTAACACCTTTTTCATTATTTTCGATTAGTATAAGTCTCTGATTGTTATCAAACCCATAAATAAAAGCATAGTGCCAATAAATAGGTATGATTTCCAATCTTCTTCTAACTATTGATCCTGTAAAGCCGATAATATTGTTATATTTAAAAGAATTAAAATCAATTGTCGGGAGTATTAATGAAATTGTATGATGAATATGTTTATTCATAATTTTTTTAACAATAACTAGTAATAGTTCTTCTTCGTTATTAATTATTTAATTATGAAAATAAATAGAAAAATCTAATTCTAAGGTTACAATGCTTTTACCTCTATTTCTTCTAAATCAAAATCTGAATTAGTTGAAAGAATAATATTAATTTTCCTAGAATTCTTAAGAAGTTTAACTTCAAAAATATTATTCCGAGGGGTATTTTTTTTCATAATCAAATTCGCAATATCGCCATCACAAAATGGTTGTTGTGAACCATCAAGATATATCTTTATGTTTATGATTTCATTTAGAAAATTAAAATTATCAACCTTACAATTGTACATTCTCAATATTGATTTAGAGGTTGTTAATTCGATTTCTAATTCTTTTTGCATTTCTTTATAATTTTAGACAAAGTTAAATTATAAATCAGAATTTATAAAATATTTATTATTACGCTTTTTTTGTAATCTTATTAATCTTAAGGAGTTAAGTGTCTCAACAACAATTGGTTTCTTTATCAAAATCCTTTAGAAAAGAATTTTCTAAACCAAATCTTTCAAAGAAACATCAAGTGCTTTAGCAATTATAGCAAGTTTTGCTATTGTAACACTTACTTTTGCTGCTTCTATCTTATAAAGATACTGCCTATCACTACCAATTTTATTTGCAAGTTCAATCTGAGTCAGACCTTTAGCCTCTCGAACCTCACGAATATTTTTAGCAATTCTTATAGGTGTTTCTTTTTTAATTTTTTGTATATCTTCTAAAGACAAGTCTGCCATACAAACAAAAGTCTATTCAAATTCCAAAAATTATGTAACCTTATATTACTGCATTTGATATATTTTATATACATTTGAACAAACTAATCATAAAAACAAAAAACTATGAAAACATTTAGAAAAACATTTATACTTGTTGCTATCGTAGGTATTACAACCATTTTTGGTTGTGCAAAAGATGGTGAAAATGGTAAAGACGGATTACCTGGACCAGCTGGACCAACTGGCAACGCAAATGTAAAATCTTTAACATTTGATGTGTATTCTTGGAACTGGTCTTCAAATAATGCTTGGCTATATTCTACAGATATTACAGAAGCTATAGTCAATAGTGGGTCAGTTCAAGTTTATATGGAGACATCGTCTTACTCTGGAAAATGGGCAGCTCTGCCTTTTAATTCTTCAGGTGTTAATGTTATTTATGCTTACGAAGTTAATTATGTTAATATAGTTGCTTCTCCACAACCTACCTCACATGAGAGATTTAAAATTGTTATTATTGCTTCAAGTGCTCGTTTAGCTAATCCAAATATTGATTATACAAATTATTACGAAGTAAAAACTGCATTTAATTTAAAAGATTAAATCTAAAATTCAAACCCTATTTTTAAGCCTCAAATCGGTAAAACGTTTGAGGTTTTTCTTTCATATCCTTAAACTAATCCCGAATACATTTATCCATACAAAATTTGGAATCAACCAAGAGTTTATTTTACTAAAATACAAATGTTTATTTTAATAATATAAACTATTTGTTTACATTTGGCTAATGGTATTAAAATCGGAAATAGAAAAAGCTGTTGAAGAACAACGTGAGTTTATGCAAAATAAACCTTTTGGTTTAACTCGTGAAGCGTTAGGAAATGTTGGTTTATCAACCAACTATATTTTGATAATTACTGGAATAAGACGTTGCGGAAAAAGTACTTTAATGCAACAAATAAGTAACAAAGAAACTACTGAAATTGCTTATTTTAACTTTGAAGACCCTCGAGTTTTTGATTTTGAAACATCCGATTTTACTAAATTAACCGAAGTTTTTGGAAAAGATATCGCCACATATTTTTTTGATGAAATTCAAAATGTTGAGGGTTGGGAAATTTTTATTCGCTACTTACACGACCAGCAAAAAGTAATTTGCATAACGGGTTCAAATGCATCTTTATTGAGTAAAGAGTTAGGTACAAAACTTACAGGTAGAAACATTTCCATTGAATTATTCCCTTTTTCATTTACAGAATATTGCTCCTTTAAAAAAATAGCCGTTGATAGCACTTCTTTTTATAGTTATTTACAAGACGGAGGTTTTCCCGACTACCTAAAAATAAATCAAAAAGAATATTTACAACAATTGTTTAAAGATATTGTTTATCGAGATATCATTGTCCGACATGGTATTCGAAATGCTAAATTATTAATGGATATTGCGTTGTTTTTAATAGCCAATACGGCAAAAGAATATTCGTTAAACGGTATTAAAAAAACATTTGGAGTTGGTTCAACTAATTCAGTTTCCGATTATGTGCAATGGTTGGAAGATGCCTATATTTTATTCTCTGTACCTCGTTTTAGTTGGTCGTTAAAAAGTGTTGCAGTAAACCCAAAAAAAATATACACCATCGATACTGGTTTTGCTCAAGCCAACTCTTTGAGTTTTACTAACGACCATGGACGACTTCTAGAAAATGTCATCTATTTAGCGTTGCGAAGAAAATTTAAAGAAATATACTACTTTTCAGCAAAAGGAGAATGTGATTTTGTGGTTAAAGAAGGAAAGAAAATCAGCATGATATTACAGGTTTGTACGGAAATAACACCCGATAATATGAACAGAGAAATAGATGGTTTATTGGAAGCACTTACTTTTTTTAAGTTAGATTCTGGTGTTATTGTAACACTCAACCAAACTGATATTTTGACAAAAAATGGCATTAAAATACAATTAATACCAGCTCACCTTTGGATAAAACAGTTAAATGAATTGTGATATATATTGAATTTTACAGCATTTATCTATTGATTTTCAACAACAACTACCTCAGCAGCTCCGTGTATTAAATATTGTTTTTTGGTCGATTTTTCCTGACACAGAAAACGGGTTCTGCGTTTTTCGCCTTTAGTGAAAATGCGTTTATTTTTAAGTGCAAATAATGTTCCTTCGGCAAGTTCGGCTAAATGGGTTGCAGGAGTAGTTTCTGTATCGTATTTTTTTAATTGTTGGGTAAGTTTCATGTCCCTAACCGAAGAAGCAGCTGGGTTTTTAGCATGAAGATATAGAATTTCTTCTAAATCAGCTGGAAACACCTTGTGTTCCAACAAAACCAACAGCAATTCAGCAAATTGATTTTTCCATTCCAAACCATGCGGTGCTACTTTGTTTTTATACTTTTCAAACACCAACAAATGAGCAAATTCGTGGGTTAGGGTAATTAAAAAAGCATACTGATTTAAATTTTGATTGACTGATATACGATGAGGAAAAACACCCCTTTTTGCTCTATAATCGCCCAATTTGGTATGGCGAATTTTAGAAACCACCAATTGAAAAGTATAATTGTTAAACCAACTTTTTAAAATTGGCAAACTTTTTTCGGGTACTTTATTTTGTATGGAAAAAATATTGTTATCCATTAAGAAAACAAATGATACACAATAAAACTAGAAGCGTAAGCTAAAACACCCATGTAAACCAACTGAATTAAAGGCCATTTATACGATTTTGTTTCGCGATACACTACAGCCAAAGTTGCCATACATTGCATTGCAAACGCATAAAAAATTAACAACGAAAGTGTTGTAGCCAACGTATAAAGCTTCTCCCCTGTTTTGGTGTTTTTAGCCATCATCATTTTCTCTCGAATAGAACTAGTATTATCCTCATCACCAACGCTGTATAATGTTGCCATGGTTCCAACAAACACCTCTCGAGCAGCAAACGAGGTTACCAACGAAATTCCAATTTTCCAGTCGAAACCAATGGGTTGAATTAATGGCTCAATGGTTTTCCCGATGATACCTGCGTAAGAGGCTTCTAATTTTTCGGCAGCTATTTTTGATTGAATGTCATCAATATTTTCTTGAGACAGATTATCATCTGTTTTATTTTGAGACAGATAATTATCTGTCTCTACGTGGGCATATTTTGCTTCAATTTGCTCAAATTTTCCAGTTGGAGCATACGACGACAATACCCATAAAATAATGGAAATGGCTACTATAATTTTACCTGCATCCAATAAAAAAACTTTTACTTTACTGAAAATGGATAAACCAACATTTTTCCAGCGAGGCATTCGGTAAATAGGCATTTCCATAATAAAACTGCTTCGCTCTTTCGATTGTATAAGCATTTTCATTACCCAAGCTGCTGCTAAGGCAGCCAAAAATCCAATTAAATACAAGCCCATCATTAACAAACCTTGCAAATTAAAAAAACCAATGGTTTTATCTTTAGGAATTACTAAAGCAATAAGTAAGGTATAAACAGGAATTCGAGCTGAACAACTGATTAATGGAGCAACCATTATGGTTATCAATCTTTCCTTAAAATTGGTAATGGTTCTGGTGCTCATTATGGCTGGAACGGCACAAGCGGTACTGCTTAATAACGGAATAATGGATTTGCCGTTGAGTCCAAATTGGCGTAATATTCTATCCATCAAAAAGCTAACTCGCGACATGTAGCCTGTGTCTTCTAAAATTATGATAAAAGCAAATAAAATAGCAATTTGAGGAACAAACACAAACACTCCGCTTAAACCAGCTACAATTCCATTTACAACTAAATCGTTTAAAAGACCAGGTGGCAAGGTATTTTCAAGCCATTCGCCAACAAATAGAAATCCGTTTTCGATGAGTTCCATTGGATAAGACGACCATGAAAAAATTGCTTGAAAAATAATGAGCATCAACGAAAGAAAAATCAAGTAACCATAATACTTATGAGTAATTATGTTGTCAATTTTTCTGGTTAAACCAACGTTTTTATCTTCCCCTTTTAATGTAAGGCATTGGTCAACTATTTGGTTGATTTTTTGGTAACGCTTCATGGTTTCATCAACAGCACCATCCGAATTATTTTCATCAATAAAATGTATTGACCCTTTTGTTGCTTTTAAAACAGCTAACTTTAATTCGCCTACTCCTTTGCCTAATTGTGCATTTAATGGAATAACCTGAATACCAATTAAACTAGCAAGCTTGGCAACATTTATTTCTTGATTGTTTTTCTGAAGCAAATCCATCATATTTAACACCAACACCACTTTTTTACCTAAATCAACAATTTGAGTTAAGAGCAATAAATTTCGTTTCAGATTGGTAACATCTGCAACAACTACAATTACATCTTCATTATTTGCTTTTCTAATAAATTGCTCAGTAACTTTTTCGTCTTCCGAATTTGGGGTTAAATTATAAGTGCCGGGCAAATCAATTACCTCAACAATTGTTTCGTTTAGTTTAAAACTTCCTGATTTTTTATCTACAGTAACCCCTGGAAAATTACCTACTTTTTGATGTAAACCAGTTAAGGCATTAAAAAGCGTACTTTTTCCCGTGTTGGGATTTCCAACCAATAAAACATTTAATGGATTATTTATTGTTGCACTCAATTTAATTAATTTGTTGTGTCTATTTCTATCAACTTAGCTTCGTTTTTTCGAATACTTAAATAATTTGTACCTGAAGACACAATAATAGGATCATGAAGTGGGGCAACTCGTTCTAACCGAACTTGTTCTCCCAAAATAAAGCCCATTGCCAATAATTGAACTGCTAATTGTTCGTCGGAAATATTTAAAATAATTCCCGATTCATTTTCCTTAAGTTGATCTAAAGTTGCCATATTTTAAAGCTTATTTAGACTTAATCTAAATAATGCTCAAATGTAATTTTAATTTTAATTTAATTTAATGATTAATATCAGAATTTAGAAAATTAAACTCTTTTACAATTGGCAGGAGAATTATCGCTCCACTTAGGGCAAGTATTGCATTTGCTTTTTTTAGAACCAGAACAAGCCGAGAACAAACTCAAAACAAGAGCAAATAATAGAACTATTTTAGAAGTAGCTTTCATCTAAAGCAAATTTACGATTTACAAGTAATTATTTTGATTTTTGTAGTTTTAACTTACTTTCTGAACAAAATACCTCAAAGAGTTTTTAAAGAATTAATTACTTTTATCGAATTATTTGAAAAATGCTAATTGCTTTACATCACATAGGACAATATTTTTTATTGCTTAATCGGATTTTTAAAAAGCCCGAAAACTTTAAGCTATATTGGCGACAAACCTTGTCGGAAATGGTTAGTTTAGGGCTTGGTTCACTGGGTTTAATTGCTATTATTTCCTTTTTTATGGGTGCAGTAGTTACTCTTCAAACTGCTTCAAACATTGATAGCCCTCTAATTCCAGATTATGCCATTGGATTTGCTACACGCCAATCGTTTATTTTAGAACTTGCCCCAACCATGATGTGCTTAATTTTAGCTGGAAAAATTGGTTCAAACATTGCTTCAGAAATTGGCACCATGCGTATAACCGAACAAATTGATGCTTTCGAAATAATGGGAGTAAATTCGGCTTCATACCTTATTTTACCAAAGATAATTGCAGCTTTATTGATTGTGCCAATTATTATTATTTACAGCATGTTTCTTGGGGTTTTAGGTGGAGCTGTTGTTGCATCTTATTCCGATTTTTCTTCGATGGACAAATATTTACTTGGAATCCGATGGAACTTTACCATGTTTAGTATAGTTTACGCTTTAATTAAAACATTGTTTTTTGCATTTATCATTACCAGCATACCGTCATTTTTTGGATACTATGTTCGTGGTGGTTCGCAAGAAATAGGTAAAGCAGCCACTAAATCTGTTGTTTACAGTAGTATTGTAATTTTAATTGTAAATTATATTTTAACCGAATTGCTGTTGATGTAAATGATTGAAATTAAAAACATAACAAAATCATTTGGTCAAACCAAAGTGTTAGACGATATTTCAAATTGCTTTAAGCAAGGCGAAATGAATCTAATTATTGGAGCAAGTGGTTCAGGAAAATCTGTATTAATAAAGTGTATTGTTGGATTGCACGAAGTTGATTTTGGAAACATTGAGTTTAATGGTCGCGATTTTACAAAAATGAGCTTTATGCAACGAAAAGAAATTCGTTCAGAAATTGGAATGTTGTTTCAAGCATCAGCACTTTTTAATTCGTTAACAGTTGAAGAAAATATTTTATTTCCCTTACAGATGTACACCAAGATGTCGAACGAAGAAATGTTAGACAGGGTTAATTTTTGCTTAAAACGTGTAAATTTGATTAATGTAAATCAAAAATACCCAGCAGAATTGAGTGGTGGTATGCAAAAGCGTGTCGGCATTGCTCGAGCAATTGCACTAAATCCAAAATACCTTTTTTGCGATGAACCGAACTCAGGTTTAGATCCAAGAACAGGTATCGTTATCGATAACTTGATAATGGAGTTGACCAAAGAATTTCAAATGACCACTATTGTTGTAACTCACGACATGAACTCAGTAATGGAAACTGGTGAAAACATCATTTTCTTACATCAAGGTAAAAAATGGTGGGAAGGTAATAACATTGAAATTTTAAAAACCGACAACAAAGAATTGTGTGATTTTGTTTATGCTTCCAAGATTATGCAGAAGTTTAAAAATCAATAAAAATTCATCAAAGCTTTTAAAACCTCAACGCATTTTATTTAAAGAAATTATTACTTGAATAATTGTACGCTTTGTTTTACGGTATGTTTTTCTCCATCAACGCCAGTAGCTACTACTACAAGGTAATACGTTCCGGCTGGCATTAAACGATTTCCATTATCTCTTCCATCCCAGAAACCTTCAATGGTATCCCATTCAAAAACCACATTTCCTTTTACATCTCTCACAACTGCATTAAATTCTACAATATGTTCGCCATCAACCTTAATGATGTCATTTAAACCATCTCCGTTTGGTGAAAACACAGTTGGAACAGGTGCAAGAGAAGAAGTTATAACATTCTCAACGGTAATAATTTGAACAACTGTTTTTGAATTAGCATTTTTATCAATTGCGGTAAGTTTTACATTATAATTTCCTGGTTTAGTAAAGGTGTGGTAAGGATTTTCCATACTCGAACTTGGAGTTCCATCGCCAAAATCCCACAAATAACCCGCAGCTTCACCTTCAATATTAAACTCTACATCGAGTGGGGCTTTTCCTTTGGTAGTGTTTGCTTTTATTTTTAAATTTAAATCGGCAACCTCAACAATTGATTTTTGAGTTGTTTTGGGTTGAGTTGATGGGATTGTTACATTTGAAGTAGTTGTTTGAGTAGTATTATTGCTAACAACCTCATCAGTTGCGTTGTTGTTTGCAATCGTTGTAATCGTGTTAGTAGCCTGTTTTTCAGTAACTGATTCAACTACCTTGGTTTCATCTTTAGCCGAAACCACCTCTTTTGTTTGAGGAGCTAGTTCATCTACAACTGAATTAACTGTATTTTCATTTGTTTCTTCAGTTTCAACAACTGTTTCCTGATTTTTTGCCTCTTTAGTGCTTTCTGTAACTTGTTCTTTAACTTGACTGTCGTTAGCATCAACAAAAAGATAGTATGAAGAAGTAACAACACCTGCAGCAATAGCAATACCAGCAACCAATTTTGTTAACGCCATTTTTGATGAACCTGCAACAACATTTGTAGGATTGTTTGGTGAAACACCATTTCCTCCAACCGAAATATTTTGCTGAATGTTAGCCCAAACCGATGGATCAACATTTGCCTCAAAGCCTTCAAATGCTTCTTTAAAAATATCCTCTATGTTGTTAAAATCTTTACTCACTTTTATAGTATCTTTTCTTCTAAAATAATTTTTTGTAAATAAACCCGAGCTCTTGAATATTGGGATTTGGAAGTGTTAATCGAAATGTTTAACTGGTCAGCAATTTCTTGGTGCGAATACCCTTCAATTGCGTAAAGGTTAAAAACAGTTCGAAACCCTGTTGGCATAGCTTGTATTATTTTAAGTAAATCGTTTGCCGATAAATGCTCCAAAACATTTTCATTTTCGGAAGCCATCTGAAAATCAACTTTACTTAAATCTACATTGTCGTCAAATTTTTTGTTTTTTCTAATTTGATCTAATGCACAATTAACCAACACTTTTCTAATCCATCCTTCTAAAGAACCTTCGTTATTGAATAAATGCAACTTTTCAAAAACTTTTACAAAACCTATCTGCAACACATCTTGAGCTTCTTCTGCATCTTTTGTATAACGCAAACAAACTCCCATCATTTTTCTTGAAAAAGATTCAAACAACTGCTTTTGAGCAAGAGGATCTTTTTCAAGACACTTTTTTACTAATTGCTCGTCAGATAATTTCATCTATTCGCGATTAAGATGTTGGTTTTTAAAAAAAGGTTGCATTAAGCAAACATAAAGTTAAACATTTTCATTTTAGAGTTTATCTTTACCTTTTCAATTAACAGAAAAACATGTCAAAATTATTTATTGTCCCTACACCAATCGGAAACCTAAACGATATTACGTTAAGGGCTTTACAAGTGCTAAAAGAAGTTGATTACATTTTGGCTGAAGATACTCGCCAAACTTCTAAACTGTTGAAACATTTTGAAATTGAAAAAAAATTGGTGTCGTACCACCAACACAACGAACACAAAAGTATTGACCGAATTATTGAAGATTTAAAACAAGACAAAACCATTGCTGTGGTTAGCGATGCAGGCACTCCTGGCATTTCTGACCCAGGTTTTTTAATTGTTCGAGCATGTATTCAAAACGAAATTGCAGTTGAATGTTTGCCTGGAGCAACCGCTTTTGTTCCGGCATTGGTAAACTCTGGTTTTCCTTGCGATAAATTTGTGTTTGAAGGTTTTTTACCACATAAAAAAGGCAGACAAACCCGTTTAAATCTATTAAAAGAAGAAACCAGAACCATTGTTTTTTACGAATCGACCCACCGTTTATTAAAAACACTAACTCAATTTGCTGAGTTTTTTGGTGAGGATAGGTTGGTTTCTGTTTCGCGCGAGCTAACCAAAATGCACGAAGAAAACATTAGAGGAACAGTTAACGAAGTAATTGATTACTATAAGGTTAACGTAATAAAAGGTGAAATTGTGATTATCGTTCAAGGGGTTGAGAAATAACTTCTTAACAATTATTTAATATTCAATTGACCATTCTTTTTGCTCACCGTGAGTATTTTTAACCCATGAACAACAATTTAAAAGAAGTTGCTTTAGTATTCTTTAAAATGGGATGCTTTGCTTTTGGTGGACCTGCTGCACACATTGCTATGATGGAGCAAGAAGTGGTGGAAAAAAGAAAATGGATGACCAAAGAACATTTTCTCGATTTAATTGGCGTAACCAATTTAATTCCTGGG
>JABTUP010000028.1 GCA_015075325.1 Flavobacteriales bacterium
TTTTTTCATTTTAATTAATTTTAGTTAGTATTAAATTTAGTTGTTTGCTCAAAAGTACAATTTAATTTTTAGAGAAAAAAAACAAAAAGATAAATTTTTTTTATCATTTTATTAAAGGTCAAATTTTAGGAATTCAAGGTTTCTATAATTTATAGTTTGAACAAAAGTGAGGTAAAACACAAATTACCAAAACAAAAAAAGATTAATTAGAATAAAAAGGCATGCGATTTGTAATCAATCCAATGTTTACTTAATTTAGCTAAGTTGTTTTTCAAACTCAATTCAATGAAACGTTTTTCAAAATTATTTATGCTGTTGGTTTTTGTTGGTTATTTAACTGGTTGCACGAAAGATGAAGACAATCCCAAACCAACAAGCCCAACAACGTCAACAGATGCAAGAAGTTATTTAGTTGGTGAATGGTTGTGCAACGAAGTTTCTGAAGTTTTTAACGAAACCACATACACCATTGACATACAACTACATACAACCGTTTCAAATCGCATAGTGGCAAGTAATTTTTACAACTATGGTTTTGAAAACAGTAATGCTCAGTTTGAAGTAAATGGAAATCAAATTACTATTTTTCAGCAAAACTTATCTGGAATTGATGTTGTTGGAAACGGAACTATTGTAAACAGCAAAACCATTAATTTAAGTTATGTTGTTAACGATGGAAGTGGCGACGACCATGTAACCGCAGTTTATACAAAGGTGAATTAGGGGAAACAGGTGTCAGGAGACAGGGGTTAGGCGTTAGGTGAAAAAAAGTAAAAATGATTTACCGTAATTTTGCTCCTAACTCGGTATTAAATACTTGAATTAATCGCTCCATAGTTTTATCAATTTGAACGTCTGTTAAAGTTTTTTCGTCGTCTTGAAAAACAAAACTTACTGCGTATGATTTTTTTCCTTCCTCAAGATTTTTACCTTCATAAACATCAAACAAATTAACTTGTTTTAGCAATCTTTTTTCTTGTTTATAAGCTAATTTTTCTAGCTGATGATAATTTATTTGCTTATCAATAAGCAATGCTAAATCTCTACGGACAGAAGGATATTTACCTATTTCTTTGTACTGAATTTTAGTTTTTGAAGCCAACTTAATAAAGTTATCTAAATTAATTTGAGCATAAAATACTTCGTTGGTTATATCAAATTGTTTTTGAATTTTAGTTGAAACTTTACCCAATTTAACTAATTCTTTATCATTCAGTTGGTAAGTTAAAGCATAATTAAACAATGAATCGGATTCCTGATTAAACAAAAAGTTAGCCTCTGCTAAACCAAATTTTTCTAAAATGGTTTGAACATAACCTTTTAAATGAAAAAAATTGGTTGCAGACTTATTAACACTCCAGTTTTCTTGAGCATAATTTCCCGAAATAAATATTCCTACAAATGAGTTCTCAACAAACTTGTCGGATTGTTTTGTATAGGTTTTACCTATTTCAAAAAACTTGATGTTTGGCGACTTTCTGTTTTGATTGTAAACAATGGTTTCTAAGCCATTAAAAAGTAACGTTTGTCGCATTACATCTAACTCGCTGCTCAATGGATTAAGCAATTTTACCAACGAATCTTTTTCTTGATAATAAGATGATTTGGTTAATGAATTGGATAATATTTCGTTAAACCCTTGGCTAACCAATAAATCACTTAACGTATTAATAATTTTATCTTTATCTACTGAAGGTCGATAAACCAAAGCAGAACTCATTAAATCGGGTAGTTTAATATTGTTGTAGCCAAACACACGAAGAATTTCCTCAACAACATCAACATCTCGTTGAACATCAGCTTTAAATGGAGGAATTTGCAACATTAAACTTTCAGCTGTTTCATTAACTATTTTAATATCTAACGACAGTAAAATTTTCTTAATAATTGCTCTGTCAAGCTTTTCACCTATTAATTTATCGCAGGTTGAATAGGCTAATTCAACATTAAAATCTTGAATTGGTTTTGGGTACACATCAATAATTTCTGATGAAACTTTTCCTCCAGCAACTTCTTGCATTAAAAGTATTGCACGTTTCAGTGCATAAACTGTGATATTGGGGTCTGCCCCTCTTTCGTAACGAAATGATGCATCGGTATTTAAACCATGAAACTTTGCTGTTTTACGAACTGAAACTGGGTTAAAATATGCACTTTCTAAAAATATGTTTTTTGTTGAATTATTCACTCCCGATTTTGCACCACCAAACACACCAGCAATACACATGGGTTCGTTAGTGTTGCAAATCATTAAATCGGTTGCAGAAAGTTTTCTTTCTTTATCATCAAGCGTAGTGAATAAGGTTTGGTCTGCTACTGTTTTAACTATTACTTTTTTCCCAGCAATTTTATCGGCATCGAAAGCATGCAAAGGCTGACCAGTTTCGTGCAACACAAAATTGGTTACATCAACAATATTGTTTATTGGTTTTAACCCAATTGCCAACAACTTATTTTTTAACCAATCTGGCGAATCTTTTACTTCTATTCCCGACAAGGTAATTCCTGTATAACGAGGACAACGCTCGGTATCTAAAACCTCAACAGGAATAGTTAAGTTGACATTGTCCACTTTAAAAGCATCAACACTTGGACGAACAATGGTTGTGGGATTTTTTATATTTAATGCTGCGGCTAAATCTCTAGCAACGCCAATGTGGCTAGTAGCATCCGTTCTATTTGGCGTTAATCCTATTTCAAAAACAAAATCGTCTTCAATTTTAAAATACTCTTTTGCCAAACTTCCAATTTTAGCATCAGCGTTTAACACCATAATTCCATCGTGAGAATTTCCTAAACCAATTTCATCTTCGGCACAAATCATTCCTTCTGAAACTTCTCCTCTTATTTTTGATTTTTTTATTTGAAAACTCTCCTCTCCGTTATAAAGTGTTGTTCCAACAGTTGCAACCACCACTTTTTGACCAACAGCCACATTTGCTGCACCGCATACAATTTGCAAAGGCTCTTGTCCTCCAACATTTACAGTTGTTACATTTAATCTATCCGCATCGGGGTGTTTTGTTTTAGTGAGTACTTCTCCAATAACCAACCCTTCTAACCCTCCTTTTACAGTTTGAATTTTTTCAAATCCTTCCACCTCTAACCCAGTATCAGTAAGTAATTGAGCAACTTCTTCAGGTTTTATATCTGTTTTAATGTAATTTTTTAACCAACTGTAAGATATTTTCATTTTTTAATGTAAAATTTTAGAAGTTCAAAAGTAATGATTAGAAATTAAATATTAGAAGTTGGAGGTTAGAAGTTAGAAGTTAGAAGTTAGAAGTTAGAAGTTAGAAGTCAGAAGTTAGAAGTCAGAAGTTGGAAGTTGGAAGTTGGAAGTTGGAGGCTCGAAGTTAGATAATAGAAATTTAATTACTGAAGACTGAATACTAACTCCTAATTACTGCCTCCTGCTACCTATCTTCTCTCTATAGAAGGTTTTGCTTTTTTAATTTTTTTCTTTTTCTTTTCTGGGTCTTCGTGAAAGAAATACCTTAAATCTAAGGTAATGTAATTTCCTGAAAGATTAAAATCTAAGCGTTCATCTCGATTATTTCCATTGTACCAAACAATTTCTTTTGCCATGTGAGCGAATGGTCGGTGATATGATGCACCTAAATAAAAATACCCGCTTTTATCCGTTCTATATTCCCAACCAATGTTCGCTATGAGGCTTTGTCGAAACCAATCGTAAACAATTACATCGTTTTGAAAATTTTCACTATAGGTATATAAATCAGAAGGATAAATATCTAATGCAATTCCACCTGAAACATTCATGTAGAGGTATTCCGAAAGTCTGATATAAACCAATAACGATATGGGTATTTCATAATTTACCAGATTAAAATCAGAGGTTTCAGTAAAATTTAACAATTCATCCTTAATTTCTAGTTCAAATTTTCGATTCAGGTAATTAATACCTGTTTCAAATGAAAGCGATTTATTTAATCCTTTTCGAATTATCATTCCAAAACTATAACCAGCTTTTGGAGTAACTGTAAAATAAACTTGGTTTTGATCAACCGTTTGTTGTCCTGTGCCAAAAAGTTGACTAGGTATTATTGGTTTAAATTGAATACCAAAAGTGGTAACCCGTTCTTGAGCAGAAACCGAAAGTATATTAAAAACAACTAAGCTAAAAAGAAAGAGTTTTACTCTCATAAATTATTAATTCTAATACAAAACTACGCTTTTGCAATAATTTACATCATTAAAAATTGAGTAACGGTAATTTTTAGAAACAATTGTGTTTTGTTTTTGCTTAACTTTATGGAATCAAAGCTTATCGAATGATGTCGAGGTATCTTATTTCTTTTTTGTTTTGTTGTTTGCTTCATAACACAACAAAAGCTCAGGTTTTTAACTCCTTTTATGGAAATGTAGTAAACCAAAGTTCGTTTGATTCGGTGCAACAAAACTTATTAGATTTTGAAAGTTTAGGAATAAAAGAACCTGGAACTGCTGCGTTAACAAACACACTAATTTGGTTAAAAAACAAATATCAACAATTTGGATATACTGATATTGTAATTGACACTTTTGATTTTATTGGCAATGAGGCTTACAACTTAATTGTAACAAAACCTGGCACAACCTATCCAAATACTTTTGTTGTGGTTGATGGACACTACGACACCAAAACTGGAACTGGAACAAACGACAACGGTAGTGGAACATCTATTATTTTAGAAACTGCACGATTATTAAAAAACATTGATACCGATTATTCAATAAAATTCATTCATTTCAGTTTAGAAGAAGTTGGCTTAGTTGGCAGCTATCATTTTGTAAATAACATAGCTTTTCCAAACGGAATGGATATTCGCGTTTTGTTAAATATTGATGAAGTTGGTGGCGATATTACCAAAACCAATAACACCATAGTTTGCGAAAGAGACGAAAGTAATCCAACAGCTGCTAATGCTGCTTCTCATGCTTTTACCGACACGCTTGATACTTGTGTTCAATTATACTCTAATCTTTTTACTGAAATATCTTATGCTTACGGTTCTGATTATATGCCATTTCAAGCGAAAGATTATGTAATTACAGGTTTTTTTGAAAAAAATGAAACTCCACACCGACACCAAGCAACCGACAGTATTGCTTATGTTGATATTCCTTATGTTTATGAAATTACCAAAGCAACAATTGGTTCAACCATGTATTTTGCTGTTGCTAGAGATTCGGCCAATTCAATAAATGAATGGGATGAAAACAACTTTTCAATATATCCCAATCCGACATCCGAACATCTAAAAATTGTGTTAAAGCAGAAAAATGAGGTAATTAAAAAAATTGAAATCACCAATCAACTTGGAGAAAAAATATTTGTAAAAGACAATATAAATTTCACTTCAGAAACCATCAACACCAAACCATTCAAAACAGGAATGTATTACCTAATGATTGAGTCGAACGAAAAAATAAGCATTCAAAAGTTTATTAAAAAATAATTTATCGTTTCTCCATTTCTTCTGATTTATCATTGCTTTCTTTTTCGATAAAACTGCCTTTTTCAAGCTGTTCGTTTCTTTTTGCACGTTGCATAGGGTTTTCAACTGCATCGGCATCCCATCTATAGTTTCGTTGTTTAAACAATTCAAATTTTGTTGGTTGAACTTTAGCTGGCCAACTGTTGTTGTTTAAATCAACATCAGCCGTTTCTAACCAAGGATCTAATTCTATTGAAGAAACCTCTTTTTCAAAAAAGAATATTTTACTAACTTGGGTATCATTTTCAACCCATATTTCGGCAGGTATTCTAATTTCTTGAGTTGAGCCATCTTTAAAAGTGAAATTTAAAATTAAAGGCATAACTAAGCCTCCAATGTTTTCAAATGTTACATTGTAGTAATTATAGTTTGATTGAAGTAATTCTAAATCTTTTTTATCTAATTTTTTTACAAAATTTTCATAATCTTTTTTATCTAACAAAGTAACCTCAAAAGGATTGTAAGTTGCATAAAAATCATTTACCGAAGGATCTTTCTCGTTATACGTTTGTTTAATATCTTTTTCATTTCTGATATCGCCAATGTGTTTTTGTTGTTGATTATCCATTTCATTTTTAAAAGCTTTCTCTATTTCAGGATTTTTAGAATCAACCTTAAACAATTCAACTTTTTTGATAGCGATATCTACATGATCTGTTCCATAAAACCAGCCTCTCCAAAACCAATCCAAATCTACACCTGAAGCATCTTCCATTGTTCTGAAAAAATCTTCTGGAGTTGGGTGTTTAAATTTCCAACGCTCTGCATAAGTTTTAAAAGCAAAATCAAACAATTCTCTACCCATTATAGTTTCTCTCAAAATATTAAGTGCCGCAGCTGGTTTGCCATAGGCATTGTTTCCAAACTGAAGAGCCGATTCGGAGTTTATCATAATAGGAGAAATGTTGTATTTATCTCCTTTCATGTGGTCAACAATTTTGCTGGCAGGACCTCTTCTTGAAGGATAACCTCTTTCCCACTCTTGTTCGCACATGTACTGAGTAAAGGTATTCAACCCTTCATCCATCCACGACCACTGACGCTCATCTGAATTGATAATCATTGGAAAAAAATTATGTCCAACTTCATGAATAATAACACCAATCATTCCATATTTTATTCGTTCAGAATAAGTTCCATCTTCATTTGGTCGTCCACCATTAAAGCAAATCATAGGATATTCCATTCCAATATCTTTAGAGTGAACTGATATTGCAACAGGGTATGGATAATCGATGGTGTGTTTTGAGTAAGAGGCAATAGTGTGAGCTACCACCTTTGTACTAAACTGTTCCCATAGCGGATTTCCTTCTTTTGGATAGAAACTCATTGCCATGGTTTTTTTGCCGTTGTATTCAACAGCCATGGCATCCCAAATAAATTTACGAGAAGATGCAAAAGCAAAATCGCGGACATTGGTTGCCGAAAAACTCCATGTTTTTTTGGTTGTTGATTTATTTTTTTCAGCTTCTTCTGCTTCTTTTTGAGTAACAATTATAACAGGTTGTTTGTATTCGTTTTGGGCTTTTGCTAACCTATTTTTTTGGTCGACAGTTAACACATTTGAAGCATTGGTTAAACTTCCTGTTGCTGCAACAATATGGTCGGCAGGAACGGTAATGTTTACTTTAAAATCTCCAAAAGGCAATGTAAATTCTCCTGTACCCAAAAACTGTTTATTTTGCCAACCTTCCACTTCATTGTAAACTGCCATACGAGGATAAAACTGAGCCATGGTGTATAAGTAATTGTCGTCTTTTTTAAAATATTCGTATCCACCACGACCACCAATTTCTTCACGATTATTGATGTTGTACCACCATTTTATTTTAAAAGAAAATGTTGCTCCTGGATTCAAAGGAGTTGGCAAATCAATTCGCATCATGGTTTTATTGATGGTATATTTCAACTCTTTTCCAGCAGCATCTTTAACATGTTCTAATTTAAACCCTCCATCAAAATTATTGTGCAATTTTGCCAAATCACTAAAACTCATCCGTTCTTCAACTTTATTGGTTTGAATCAATTTGGTATCAGAATCACGAGCTCTCATGTTTTGGTCTAATTGAACCCAAAGATATGTTAGCTTGTCGGGTGAATTATTTTTGTATGTAATGGTTTCAACACCTTTTAACACTTGTTTTTCATCATCTAATTCTATATCAATTACATAATCGGCTTTTTGTTGATAGTATTGATGACCAGGAGCCCCAGAAGCAGTTCGGTAAACATTTGGAGTAGCAAATTCTTCGTACAACTGCTTAAATTTATCTTCACGTGGTTTGTTGTTTTGAGCATTTACAAAAAGTAATGCAAAAAATGAAACTAAAAGGAGAATTCTTTTTTTCATGTTTTAATTTTTATAATGAAATAGCTGCTTTAGTTATTTCTCGATTAAACGTGATGCTGTGTTTTTTATCTGAAGTTGAGAAATGTAAAATATTTTCCTGGCCAGAAAAAACCTCAATTAACAAAGCATTGTAAACTTCGAAGGTTGAATCTTTTTTTATTTTTTCTGATTCGATGTAACAATAGATGTAATCATCATTGCTGACTTCTTTTCCAATTAAATTTAGTTCAATTGGTTTATCGTTATTTTTAATTGAAAACTTACTAGAAATGTATTTTAACAGATACTCGTTAGCATTTGGCAATTCTTTTTCGGTACCTAAATTTAAATTTGGTGCACCAGCAATTTCTAGTGCTTTTTCTAAATCGTGACCAATAAATTTCATCGTAAACTGAAGCGTTTGTTCCGATTCGCTGTAATGACCTTCGGTTACACTAACGAAAAATTCGTGATACGTAAACGACATGGAAATAACCAGAAAAAAAACAGTTGCAATTCTTTTTAACATTAACTTCAATTTAAAGAAATGCTAAGTTAAACATAAAAATTAGCCTTAAAACTCAATTTTAATTTAAAAAAGATAAAGCTTTTGCAATTGCAGCATCTAAACCAGCAACATTGTTGCCTCCTGCAGTTGCATAAAAAGGTTGACCACCACCGCCACCTTGCATTTCTTTTGCAGCTTCGCGAATGATGTTTCCAGCATGTAAGTTTTTGTCTTTTTGCAAGTTATCAGATAAAGCAATGGTTAAATTAGGTTTGCCGTTTAACTCAGCCCCAAGAACCAAATAAAGGTTCTCTATTTCTCCTTTAAGTTGAAAAGCTAGGTCTTTTATAGCAGCAGCGTCGCTCAATTCAATTTTTTGAGCAATTACGTTTACACCATTTATTACCTGAAGTTTATTGTGTAATTCTTGTTTAATCGCTTTTGCTTGTTCTTTATTGCCTTGTTCTTGTTCTTTTTGATATAGCTTTTTAGCAGCATTAATTCCTTCAATTATATTTTGAGGAACTTTTGCATTACTGAGTGAACTTAAAATCATTCCAAATCTATCAGAAATTTCAACCTCAATATTATCAGAAGATGTTTTATTTTCATCTTTAGAAATAGAACCTAAATAATTGCGTTCTATATGACTTATCGGTTCCCAATATTCATTTTTTATATTTTCAATTTTTTCTACTATTTCCTTTGAAAGGTAATCTTTTACAAAGATAATATCTTCTAATGCAGACATTAAATATGTAACTTTTTCTTCCAAGAAAAATGATGCCCCAGTATTTGTCAACGCTTCAATTCTTCTAATACCAGCAGCAACAGATCCTTCCGATTTAATTTTAAACAATCCTATTTCTTTGGTGTTTTTTACATGAATACCTCCACACAATTCTTTCGATTCGCCAAACTGAATCATACGAACAACATCGCCGTATTTTTCGCCAAACAACATCATTGCACCTTTTTCTTGTGCTTCGGTAATTGGAATTGCTCTGAATTCTTGCAAATCAAACCCAGCTTGAATTCTTTGATTAACTAATTCTTCAATTTTCTTGATTTGTTCTTCGTTTACTTTCTCAAAATGAGAAAAATCGAAGCGTAAATAATCTGCATTTACCAAGGAGCCCTTTTGCTCCACATGAGTTCCCAACACTTCGCGTAAAGCTTGGTGTAACAAGTGAGTTGCTGAGTGATTGCACGCTGTTAATTTTCTAACTCCACTAACAACTGCTTTAAATTTGGCATTTAAATTAGTTGGTAATTCATTTGCAAAATGAACAATTAAATTGTTCTCTTTTTTGGTGTCAGTAATTTCAATTTTTTCTGATTCATTTTCAATTGTACCAAAATCGCCAACTTGTCCACCACCTTCAGGATAAAAAGGGGTAACATCAAAAACCAATTGAACCATTTCTTTGCCTTTAGCATTTACTTTTCTGTATTTTAAAATGCTAACCTCTGTTTCTAATTTATCGTAACCAACAAAATTGGTGCTATCTCCATCATTAACAATAACCCAATCGCCAGTTTCAATTTTTGTTGCAGCTCTCGAACGGTCTTTTTGTAGTTGCAATTCTGCATCAAAAGCATTCATGTCCACTTTAAATCCAATTTCAGTAGCCATCAACTCTGTTAAATCTATAGGAAAACCAAAGGTATCGTAGAATTCAAAAGCAAACTTTCCACCAACAACTTTATCTTTAGCTGAAGCCACATAATTTTCGAAACGTGTTATTCCTTTTTCCAATGTTCTAAAAAACGAATCTTCTTCTTCTTTAATTACTTTTCCAATCAACTCTTGTTGTGATTTTAACTCTGGAAAAAAATCGCCCATTTGATTTACCAAAACAGGAACCAACTGGTAAATAAACGCTTCTTTTTGGTTTAAGAAGCTGTAACCATAACGAATTGCTCTTCTTAAAATTCGACGAATAACGTAACCAGCACCAGAGTTTGAAGGCAATTGACCATCAGCAATAGAAAATGAAACAGCACGAACGTGGTCGCTAATTACTCTTGAAGCAATATCTTGTTTGGTATCTGAGAATTTATACTCAACACCAGATATTTGGCTAATCTTATGAATAAATGGGGTAAAAACATCGGTATCGTAATTTGATTTTGTTCCTTGCAGTACCATGTTTAAACGCTCAAACCCCATTCCTGTATCAACATGTTGTGCAGGTAATTTTTGCAATTCGCCCGAAGCCAATCGGTTAAACTCCATAAATACCAAATTCCAAATTTCAATTACCAAAGGGTGGTCGTTGTTTACTAAATCTCTTCCTGGAATTTTAGCAATTTCTTCATCAGAACGAATATCAACATGTATTTCAGAGCAAGGTCCACAAGGCCCAGTGTCGCCCATTTCCCAGAAATTATCTTTTTTGTTGCATTTTAAAATTTTATCTTCGGTTAAACCGTTTTTAATTAATATGTTTTTCCACAAATTATATGCTTCTTCATCCCACGACAAACCATCTTTTTCGTCGCCCCCAAACACTGAGAAATAGAGCCTGTTTTTATCAATTTTATACACATCAACCAACAATTCCCAAGCCCACTCAATGGCTTCTTTTTTGAAATAATCGCCAAAACTCCAGTTACCCAACATCTCAAACATGGTATGATGATAGGTGTCAACACCAACCTCTTCTAAATCGTTGTGTTTACCAGAAACACGCAAACATTTTTGGGTATCGGCAATTCTTGGGTATTTAATTTCGGCATTACCCAAAAACAAATCTTTAAACTGATTCATGCCTGCATTGGTAAACATCAATGTTGGATCGTTTTTAACAACCATTGGTGCAGATGCCACAATTTGATGTTGTTTTTGTTTAAAAAAATCTAAAAATGTTTGACGAATTTCTTTTGATGTCATGTGCGTTAAATTTTGTTAAATAACCGTTAAGTGATTTTTTAGCGTCCAAATTTTAGGATAAATCCTTAAATTAGCGTCCAAAATTAACATAAATCTTAACATGTCTAAAGTTAAGTACCGATATAATTCACATACATTAAGCTACGACAAGATTGAGGTAAAATTTACCGACTATCTGAAGAAAGTTTTATGGTTTTTAAGTACCAGTTTGGTATCGGGAGTTATTATTTACGGATTGGTTTATACTTATGTAGATTCGCCAAAAGAAAAACAATTAAAACAGCAAAATGCACTTTTAGAATCACAGTACGAATTGTTGAATAAAAAATTAGACAACATTACTGCTGTTCTTGAAGATGTTCAACATCGCGACGATAACATTTACCGTGTTATTTTTGAAGCTGAGCCTATACCAAACGAAATTCGACAAGCAGGATTTGGTGGGGTTAATCGGTATGAAGAGTTAGAAAGTTATAACAATTCGGAGATTATTGTTGATGCTGCAAAAAAAATTGATAAGCTGGCAAAACAAATTTATATACAATCCAAATCATTTGATGAAGTTTTTCAAATGGCGAAAAAGAAAGAAGACATGTTGGCTTCAATACCTGCAATACAACCCGTTCACAACAAGGATTTAACACGAATGGCAAGTGGTTTTGGAATGCGTATGCACCCTATTTTAAAATACAATAGATTTCATGCCGGAATGGATTTTACAGCTCCAGTTGGAACACCTATTTATGCTACTGGAAAAGGTACTGTTATACAAGCCGATGCTAAAGAAAGTGGTTATGGTTTGCACGTTAAAATAAATCATGGCTATGGCTACACCACCGTTTATGCTCACATGAGTAAAACCAAGGTAAAACCTGGAGATAAAGTAAAAAGAGGCGATATTATTGGTTATGTTGGAAATTCAGGTTTATCTTCTGGACCACACTGCCACTATGAGGTAATAAAAAACGAGCAACATTTAAATCCTGTTAACTTTTACTTTAATGATTTAACCCCTGAAGAATACGATAAAATGTTAGAATTATCTAATGCTCCACTTCAATCGTTAGATTAATGATAAAGTACAACCCCAAACTTTGGTTTACACATATTTTTCACTTCTACAAAAGTGATACGTTACGAATTTTGTTTCCAGAAATTATCCTTGTTGGATTATACACTTGGGTTTTAAACTATGGTTTACACTATTTTTTTCCTTCGCTAAATTTTAAACTATTTAAAAACGCCTATGCCATTCATACATTAGTTGGTTTTGTAATGGGTATGTTGCTTGTTTTTAGAACCAATACTGCATACGAACGCTGGTGGGAAGGCAGAAAATTGTGGGGTTCGCTAGTAAACAATTCTCGCCACTTAGCAATAAAAACAACGTATTTAATACCTGAAAGCAACGAACAGAAAGAGTTTTTAGCATTAATTCAAAGTTTTCCGATGGTTTTAAAACATCATTTGAGAGACCAAAAAAACATTTCGGAAGTGCTGTTATCAGAAGAAAAAAAGCAAAAACTATTATCGTATCAACATTTACCAAACGGATTAATCAGTATGATGTATGAAAAACTGCATTTTTGGAAGGAAAACAAAACCTTATCTGATGTTGATTTGCTTTTGCTCGACCAAGAAATAAAAAGTTTTACTGACATTATGGGGGCTTGCGAACGCATTAAAAATACGCCCATCCCATTTTCTTACACGTTGTTTATCAAAAAATTTATTTTCATTTATATTTTAACACTGCCTTTAGGTTTTATTCCCGATTTTGGGTATTGGTCGGTTTTAATAAGTGGATTTGTTTTTTATGTATTTGTTTCTATTGAGTTGATTGCCGAAGAAATTGAAGACCCTTTTGGAACCGACGACAACGATTTGCCAACCGATGAGTTGAGTAAAAAAATTGAACAGAATATTGATGAGATAGCAAAGAAATAATTGATTTTACTCTTTTAATTTCTTTCTAAGCGAAAGTTTTTGTCCGGCTTGCGGTTGAGTACCAACAATCAGATTATTTTTTTTGTAAAGTTGTTTTAGTTTAATACCATGCATTTGAGCAATTTCTCTCATGGTTTCTCCGCTTTTCACCACATGAAATTCTTCTGTAGCTTTGTTTCGTTTGGGTTGAAGATAAATGATTTCGCCAGATTTTAATTTATCCGATTTATTTAAATCGTTGTATTTATAAATTTGCCAAGTGTTCATGTCAAAATCGGCAGCAATAGAAGCCACATCATCACCATCACTTACAAAAGTATATTTAATGTTGTTTCTTAGTTTAACAATTCTTTTGGACTGACTTTCGGCTAAAACCGAAGATGTTTTATTTTTTGCCAATTGTTTTGACGGAACTTTTGCATAGTTATCAAAACGATACAATTCGTGTTTTTCAATTAACGCAATCAATAAATCGGCATATTTTGGATTGGTAGCATAACCAGCAGCTTTGAGTCCTTTAGCCCAACCTTTGTAATCGGTAATATTTAATTCAAATAAAGAAGCATAACGACTACGAGAGGTAAGAAACTCTGAGTGGTCTTTAAACGATTCGTAAGCTGAGTTGTATTTTCTAAAACATTCGTTTTTTTCGTCATCATCCATAATAAAGGTTTCTCCTTTCCATGAAGCGTGACATTTAATACCAAAATGATTGTTGGCATATAAAGCCAAAGGGCTGTTTCCATCGCCCGATTCTAATATACCTTGTGCCAACGTAATACTTGCCGGAACGCCAGAATGATGCATTTCCTGAATAGCATCATCCTTGTATTTTTCGATGTATTCTGAACGTGAAATTCTACGTTCGGCTGGTTGTGCAACCAAATTTTGGAGCAAAACAAGGCAAAAAAACAATATGGATAAATGCGACTTCATACTATACAAAAATACTGTTGAGCAATTGAAAATGTTACATTCTTTACTTAAAATATTAACAATTGACTTTTAACTATTTTAACTCTATCCCCAATCGCTCTACAAAGCCTTTGTTTCCTTGCAAACCTCCTGTATGAACTACTACAATTCTTTTGCCATTAAAATAATCGGTCGTTTTGGCAATATGATAAATTCCGAATAGCATTTTTCCTGTATAAATTAAATCGAGCGGAATGTGGTGCTTCTGCTTAAAATCATTTACAAAAGCAATCAATTCATTGTTAATTTTTCCATACCCGCCAAAATGATAATCGGTATTTAAACTCCAATTATTATGTTGATTTTTTTTCTCAAATTTAATAGCATATTCGTTTAACAATCGTTGTATCTCATTTTTCAAAAAACCGCCTCCTTTTAAGGCAGGGAAACCAATTACTTCTTTAGAGCTATCAAGCGAAGCAATTATACCAGCAATAGTTCCCCCAGTTCCATTTGCACAAGTAATCACATCAAAATCAGTAATTATATTGTTTATTATTTCAGTACAACCTTTTACAGCAAAGGCATTTGAACCACCTTCTGGAACTAAATAATATTTTCCAAATTCATTTTCGAGTTCTTGTAAAAAAGTATCGCGGTATTTTTCCGTTCTATAAAATTGTCGCGAAACATATTTGAACTTCATTCCATTTTTAGCCGCAATTTGTAAGGTATTATTTAATGGCAACGTTTCTTCTCCTCTAATTATTCCGATGGTATTAAATCCAAATGCTTTACCCACAGCAGCTGTTGCCGCTATATGATTAGAATAAGCTCCTCCAAAAGTTAACAATTGAGAATAACCTTTTTCTGTTGCTTCAATACAATTGTATTTGAGTTTTCTCCATTTGTTTCCTGAAATTTCAGGATGAATTAAATCTTCACGCAACACATGTAATTGAATGTTTTTTTCAGTTAAAAAATCTTCAAAAACCTCAACTAAAGGAATGTTTTTTTCATCAATTTTATTCATATAAATTCCTCTTTAGTTCTTAATTTCGCAAAACTCAAATGGATGATTATTCAAAAATAAACAAATTAGAGGAAGATGACTTCTACTATTCTCCTGAAGGATATAAAGTTTTTACAGAAAAATACCTTCTAAAAAGAGGATATTGTTGCCAAAATGGCTGCAAACATTGTCCTTATAAGAAGCCCCCAACCAAGGAAAAGAAAATTGTTAAATAGAGGTTAGAAATTAGAGGTTAGAAATTAGAGGTTAGAAATTAGAGGTTAGAAATTAGAGATTTGTTGATGGAAAAAAAAGTGAGACATAATTACAAAAACTTGAAAATATGGATTATTGCCATGGAGATAGCTAATGATATTTTTGAAATTACTTCAAAATTTCCTCTTGAAGAAAAATATAACTTAACATCACAAATAAATAGGTGTGCAGTTTCTATACCCAGTAATATTGCTGAAGGTTCTGCTCGAACAAACAAATCTTTTTCTCATTTTATTGATATTTCATTAGGATCTTCATTTGAATTAGTAACACAATTAATTATTTCACAAAACAGAAATTATATAAGTCAACAAAAATTAGAGGAAATGGAATACAAGATTGAAGAGTTTCAAAAAATGTCTTTTGGATTTTTAAAAACACTCTAACATCTATTTTCTATTTTCTAAAATCAAAAAATATGAACTTTAAAGAAATCATACAACAAGGTATTCCAACCGAATTACCACCAGTAAAACCTTACGATACTTCTGTTAGTCATGCACCAAAACGAAAAGACATTTTAAGTAAAGAAGAAAAAAAATTGGCTTTACGAAACGCTTTACGTTATTTTGAAGCAAAACATCACCCCATTTTAGCAAAAGAATTTGCTGAAGAATTAGATAAATACGGTCGAATTTACATGTATCGTTTTAGACCAGATTATCGCATGTATGCTCGTCCAATCAACGAATATCCAGGACAATCGCTACAAGCAAAATCCATTATGTTGATGATACAAAACAACTTGGATTATGCCATAGCTCAACATCCACACGAATTAATTACCTACGGTGGTAACGGAGCAGTATTTCAAAATTGGGCTCAATACCTGCTTACCATGAAATATTTAGCAGAAATGACTGATGAACAAACTTTAGTCATGTATTCTGGACACCCAATGGGTTTGTTTCCTTCTCATAAAGAGGCTCCAAGAGTGGTTGTTACCAATGGCATGATGATTCCAAACTACTCAAAACCTGACGATTGGGAGAAATTTAATGCACTTGGTGTAACTCAATACGGACAAATGACTGCTGGTTCTTACATGTACATCGGACCACAAGGTATAGTTCATGGTACAACCATTACGGTATTAAATGGCTGTCGGAAAATTGATAGCAATGGAACTGCAGGAAAATTATTTGTAACTGCTGGATTGGGTGGCATGAGTGGTGCTCAACCAAAAGCAGGTAATATTGCTGGAGTAATTTCAGTAACAGCAGAAGTAAATAAAGCTGCCACATTTAAACGCCACGAACAAGGCTGGGTTGATGAAGTAATTAGCGATTTAGACGAATTGTGCGAAAGAGTTACCAAAGCAAAAGCCAATAAAGAAGTAGTTTCAATTGCTTTTGATGGCAACATTGTTGATGTTTGGGAAAAATTTGATACCGAAAATATTTATGTAGATTTAGGCTCTGACCAAACCTCATTACACAATCCTTGGGCAGGAGGTTATTACCCAGCAGGACTAACCTACCAAGAGAGTAACGACATGATGGCAAACAACCCTGAATTATTTAAACAAAAAGTGCAAGAAAGCTTACGCCGACATGCCAATGCAGTAAACAAACACACTGCAAAAGGTACTTATTTTTTCGATTATGGAAATGCCTTTTTATTAGAAGCAAGTAGAGCTGGTGCTGATGTAATGGCTGCAAACGGCATTGATTTCAAATACCCATCATACGTTCAGGACATTATGGGACCCATGTGTTTCGATTATGGTTTTGGACCTTTCCGCTGGGTGTGTACTTCGGGCAACCCAAAAGATTTAGAATTAACTGACAACATTGCTTGTAATGTTTTGGAAGAGATGATGAAAAACTCTCCAAAAGAAATAAAGCAACAAATGCAAGACAATATTACTTGGATTAAAGGTGCTCAACAAAACAAATTGGTAGTAGGCTCACAAGCCCGTATTTTGTATGCCGATGCCGAAGGAAGAATTAAAATTGCTGAAGCTTTTAATAAAGCTGTGGCTGATGGAAGGCTATCTGCTCCTGTGGTGTTGGGTAGAGATCACCACGACGTGAGTGGAACTGACTCGCCTTACCGAGAAACTTCAAACATTTATGATGGCTCAGCTTTTACTGCCGACATGGCAATACACAACGTAATTGGCGATAGCTTTAGAGGGGCTACTTGGGTAAGCATACACAATGGTGGTGGAGTTGGCTGGGGCGAAGTAATTAATGGTGGTTTTGGAATGACTTTAGATGGAACACCCGATGCCGACCGACGTTTAAAAAGCATGTTGTTTTGGGATGTAAACAACGGTATTGCACGACGAAGCTGGGCAAGAAACGATGAAGCTATTTTTGCTATAAAACGTGAAATGGAGCGTACACCCAATTTAAAAGTTACTTTACCTAATTTAGTTGATGATAGTGTTTTGGATAATTTGTAAATAACATTAACCGCAAAGAAAAAGGAGAATACGCAAAGAAAACAAAGTAACTCAAGCTCGTCATTCCTGCGAATGAAGAAATCTCTTTGTATATTTACGATTAACGATTTATTCCAAAACTCTTAAATAACCATATAATCACAAAGAGTTTATTTCGTATCTTTGATAAAAGTAAATCAACATTTATAATATTCGTATGAAACAATTTAATGAATTTGATGATTTATTAAAAGCTTATCAACATTTAAATATAATTCAATCTAAAGATGAATTTGATAAAACAAAAATCGAGTTTGTTTATCATTCGAATAGGTTAGAAGGTTCTAATTTAACGCTATTTCAAACAGAAGACATTATTAATTCACATCATATTAAAGGAGAGGCTTCTTTTTTAGAGTGTTTAATGGCAATAGATAATTATAGGGCTTTAAATTTAGCATTGACTTTCGGGGCAAATAAATACCCTTTAACCGAAAAAATGTTGTTAAATCTTCATGAAACCTTACTAAAAAATAGTTTTGAAAATGACCCTGCTTATGCCTCTTGGAAAGATAAAGGACAATTATTGGGCGAATTTAAGGTTGGCTCTAATCGAATAAGACGAACAGATGATGGAAAAGATGTTTTTTATCCTACACCCAATGTAATAGAAAGTAAAGAAAACATCTTGAAAAGTTTAGAGTTATACAATTTTAGTTCAGAGCATTTTTTAGAAAAACTATCTAAATTGGTTCAAAATATTTATAATGCTCATGCTTTTTTTGATGGAAACAAACGAATGACAAGGTTAATTATTGCAAATCAATTATTAGCTAATCAACTTCCGTTAATAGTACTTCATGGACATGGGAATGATTATAATGAAGCTTTGTTTAATGGTTATGTTAATCAAACCAATGAACCTATTTTAACTGTATTAAAATTAGTAATCTGTCAATATTTAACGCAACAAATTGAGCTGGCTAAAAAGATGAATAAGTCAAAAAATAGTGGTTTCGGATTGATTATTTAATAAACTTAAAGCTATCGGTTTCGACCAAATATTAGAACCTGAAATGAAACGAGTTACACTACACTAAACTCTCAACAGCAAGGGTTATGAAAAATTTTATAACTAAATACTTGGCTAATATTCCAAAACTTCAGTTAAGCTAACTAACAAAGGCTGAAAAGCAAAGCTTATAAAAAAAGCTTTGCTTTTGTGTTCTTTGCTCCCAAAAGCTTTCGGGATTATGGTTATAAACAACAAAACCTTTCCAACTCATCGTACAATTTTTCAATAATAAATGAATAATATATTATTCATTTATTGTCATTTAATCTAATTAAGCATATTATAACAATCATTTTAAATTATATTTTTAAAAAATTATTTTTTAGCACATTTTAATATACTTTTTAAAATAATATTCGTATATTTGAATATTAAATTATGCAAATATGCTCAAAAAATCAGTTAAAATAAAAGATGTTAAACTGCAAATTGGTCAGCTCATCAAGGTTTTAAGAAAAAAAAACAAACTTTCGCAAGAAGACTTGGCTCAATTGTTAGACTTATCCCGTATCACCATACAAAATTTAGAGTCGGGTAAAAACTTTACTATTGATACCTTGCTAAAAGTTACCCAGCATTTTGATTTGTTAGACGTTTTACACCAACAACTCAACGAACAACTCAACGAACAAAAAAACCTGAAATCGTTTTACTAAACCATGGCAAAAAATAATATCATAGATGTTGTTTGTTTCGGAAAAGAAATAGGAAAACTCGGATTTAATGAAAACGAGAACAAATCGTTTTTTCAATACCACCCCGATTTCTTAAAAGAAAACCCTTACCCCAACTTATTTCCCGATACTGGAGTTATTAAACGAACTCCTCAAATGCAAGTGTTTAGCAAATACAACAACGAAACCTTTAGAGGCTTACCTCCAGTTATTGCCGATTCGCTACCCGATATTTTTGGAAACATTATTTTTAAAGCATGGCTGGAATCATCTCAAAAAAATTTCAATCAAATTTCGGTCATTGAGCAACTGGCATATGTATCAAACCGAGGCATGGGTGCATTAGAATACAAACCCAGTAAACATATCCCCAGCAATACCTCTATCGATATCAATGAAATAACGGAGGTGTTGAAAAAAGTATTGTCGAACAAAACAGACACCTATTCGGAAGGGCTAGACAGCAAGGCGTTATTGAACATTTTTAAAATAGGTACTTCTGCAGGTGGTGCTCGGCCAAAAATCTTAATCTCAGAACACAAAAATTCAGGCAGAATAATTCCTGGCGACATTAACTATTCGAACGATTACAACCATTACTTGGTTAAACTGTCGATTGATGAAGATTTAGGTTACAATAGAGAATTGATTGAGTATAGTTATTATTTAACTGCACAACAGTTGAATATTACCATGATGCCCTCTAAGTTAATCGACAACAAACACTTTGCTACTTTGCGATTTGATAGAAAAGAAGGTAAAAAGATACACACCTTAACCGCCACTGGTATTACGGGTTGGGATTTTAAAAACCCTGAAGTATCGAGCTATGAAAATTTATTTGAACTAGCTATTTTCTTAAAAATTCCACACAAGGAAATTGAAGAATTATTTAAACGTATGGTATTTAACATCGTTTTTTGTAATTCAGACGACCACCTAAAAAACCATTCTTTTATTTACAACGAACAAACCGACAAATGGAATAACTCCCCTGCCTACGATTTAACTTACGCCTTAAATCCTTTGATGAACTACAAACGAACCAGCAGAGCTCTATCTGTAAATAATAAAAGGGTTGATATCACTCTAAAAGATTTATTAACAATAGCCGACAGCTATACCATAAAAAATGCTCAAGGCATAGTAAACGAGGTTCAACAAGCAACCACGCTTTGGGAAAATTATGTAATGGAGTTAGAATTACCAATACACATCATTAACAGTATTAAAAAAGACTTTTGTAAGCTAGCCTAAAACCTCTCCAACTCCTCAAAAAATTCTTTAACGGGAAACCCATTACATTTATTACTTACTTTATAAAGTAAGAATATTAATTAGCTATTTTTATTGTTTAATCTTCTCTTATAAAAAAAATTAAATCATAGCACTAAACTGTTGTTCATCAATAATGGCAACGCCTAATTCGTTAGCTTTTTCGAGTTTACTTGGCCCCATGTTTTCACCCGCAACAATGTAATTTGTTTTTTTAGAAATAGAACCAGAAACTTTTCCGCCGTTTTGTTCTATCAGGTTTTTAAGTTCATCGCGACTAAACAAACTAAACACTCCAGAAACAACAAAAGTTAAACCCGCCAATTTATCGCTAGTATTTTCTAATTGCTGTTCCGATAATGAAAATTGTAAGCCTAAATTTTTAAGCTCCATTATCATTTGTTTGTTTTCTTGCACACTAAAAAACTGGAGAATGCTTTCGGCAATTTTATCGCCAATTTCGTCGGCAGTAATCAGCTCTTCAAAACTGGCTTGCATCACTGCATCAATGTTTTTAAAATGTCGGGCCAACTTTTTAGCAACCGTTTCGCCCACGTAACGAATACCAATGGCAAACAACACGCGTTCAAAAGGTACTTTTTTAGAATCTTCCAAGCCTTTTAATAAGTTGTTTACCGATTTTTCTGCCATACGTTCTAAAGGCAACAACTGCTCTTTAGTAAGATGGTATAAATCCAAAATATTTTTTACTAAACCTGCATTATAGAGTTGCTCAATCGTTTCTTCACCCAAGCCATCAATATTCATTGCTTTTCGGCTAATAAAATGCTGCATTTTCCCTTTTATTTGAGGAGGACAACCCCACTCGTTAGGGCAAAAATGTTTAGCATCACCTTCAGTTCTTTCTAGTTTGGTATTACATTCCGGACAATGAGTAATGTATTGTGTTGGTTGCGAAAAAATATCGCGTTGAGTAGCTTCAACTCCTACAATTTTGGGAATAATTTCTCCTCCTTTCTCTACAAAAACCCAATCGCCAACACGTATATCGAGTTTTTCAATTTGGTCGGCATTGTGCAACGAAGCTCGTTTTACCATAGTTCCTGCCAACAACACTGGTTGTAAATTGGCAACTGGAGTAATTGCACCTGTTCGTCCCACTTGATAGGTTATTTCTAACAACTTGGTTTTAACTTGTTCGGCTTTAAATTTATATGCTATTGCCCACTTTGGCGATTTAGCAGTAAAACCCATTTCTTCTTGCTGGCGATAATTGTTTACCTTAATTACTACTCCATCAATATCAAAGTTTAGCTCGTTACGTTTTTTGTCCCAATAGTTGATAAACTCAAAAATCTCGTCAATATTTTTGCACTTTTTTATAAAATTATCTTTTGCTGAAGGCACTTTAAAACCCCATTTGCCAGCAGTTTCAATCGATTCGTAATGCGTTTTAAATGGCAAATTTTCGCCCAACACAAAATACAAGTAACTGTCTAATTTTCGTTGAGCAACAACTGCCGAATCTTGCATCTTTATTGTTCCAGAAGCAGTATTTCTGGCATTAGCATACAGTTGTTCGCCAATTTCTTCACGTTCTCTGTTCAATTCTTCAAATACATTTTTGGGCAAAAAAATCTCTCCGCGTATTTCAAATTCATTAGGAAAATCGTTTCCCATCAATTGCAATGGTATAGATTTTATGGTTTTTACATTGGTAGTAATATCATCACCTTGTGTTCCATCGCCACGAGTTAATGCTCTGGTTAATTTTCCGTTTACGTAAGTAATACCAATTGCAACACCATCATATTTTAGTTCGCACACGTATTCAATTTCACCATCAACAAGCTTTTTAATTCGAGTTTCAAAATCGACAATTTCTTCTTTGCTATAACTATTGCCCAACGAAAGCATGGGGTATTTGTGTTTTACCGTTTCAAATTCTTTAGTAACCTGCCCTCCTACTCTTTTGGTTGGCGAATTTTCGTCGGCAAATTCAGGATATTCTTGTTCCAATTTTATCAATTGCTCCAACATCATATCAAAATCATAATCCGACACGGTTGGATTCGACAAAACGTAATAATTGTAGTTGTGTTGAGTAATCTCCTGAGTGAGTTGCTGTATCTTTTCTTTCACTTCTGATGCGGTCATAACTTAAAACAAATTATTTTTCTGGTAGTCATACAAATTTATATATAAACCCCCATTCATTCTTCAAAAAAGAAATCAAAACAACACAAATAAAAACTATTCTGTTTTATTGACACTAATTTCACTAATTAGCCTTATAAACACCTTTGGTGTTTATTAATTCGTGCATCGTGTCGTGCTTACACTTTTATTATTATTCAAGTTTTTTAAACATTTCACTTAACTTTGTACGTAAATTTATGAGCATGCAAAAATTAGAAGAAGGCAAACAATTATATAGAGATCAAAACTTTGAACAAGCAGTTGTTGTGCTAACCGAATTTTTAGCAGAATATCCAAATCATGCTGATGGGTTCTTTTATCGAGGAGTTTGTTATCGAAAACTCGACCGATTTAACGAATCTATTTCCGATTTTAATTCGATTATAACCAAACTACCCGATGAGCCAACTTTACTCTGTGAAAGAGCTATTTCATTGTTTAAAAATCAGCAAATTGATTTAGCTTTAAACGATTTAAACAAAGCCGTTGAATTAGATACAAACAACCCTTTTCGATATACCAGCAGGGCTTTTATTAGAGCTTATGTAGATATTGATGGTGCTATTGAAGATTACCAAAAAGCAATTGAATTAGACCCCGATGACGAGATTGCTTACAATAATTTAGGTTTGTTGCAAGAACAAAAAGGCAACTTTAAGGAGGCTAAAAAAAGTTTTAACGAATCGAACAAAATTATTGGTTATAATCCTGAAAAAAGACACGAAAAACAAGACGAAGAGATTAAAGACCACAAGACAATGGACTTGTCGGAAGAAAAGACTTTCTCCAGCTCTTGGGAACTTTTTAAAGGTATTTTTACTTCAAAAGAAATTCGAAAAGAATACTTTCTTTTTTTGAAAAAATTTTTTAATAAAAAAGATAGCCGTTAATTTTTTCAAATTAACGGCTATCACAACTAAACTTAAAACTTACTTTACCGCAATACTGCGGCATAACTCATACTAAGCAATTTCGCCACGCCTTTGGCGTGGCGGAATGCTAAGTTTGAGTATATATTACTCTTTAATAAACTTATTTTGAGTAATTCCTTTGTCGGTTTGTACTACTAAAAATACATGCCTTGACTTAAATTCGACACATCAATTTTGTTGTCTACACTTGGATTTAGTAGTTATTTATAAATATTTAATCAATTTTTTTCTTGATAAGAATAGTATAAAAAGCTATTTTTACTATTTAAAGCAACAAATATATGGCAATTTATGAATTTAATGGATTTAAGCCTGTTGTTCACGAAACAGCTTTTATTCATCCTCAAGCAGCAGTTACTGGCAATGTAATAATTGGAAAAGATGTTTATATAGGTCCAGGAGCGGCTATTCGGGGCGATTGGGGGAAAATAATTATTGAAGATGGTTGCAATGTTCAGGAAAATTGTACCATCCACATGTTTCCAGGAACTACCACTATTTTAAAAAAAGGTGCTCATATTGGACATGGAGCAATAGTTCATGGTGGCATTATTGGCGAAAACTGTTTGGTTGGAATGAACAGTGTGGTAATGGATGATGTGGTGATGGAGGAAGAATGTATTGTTGGTGCATTATCTTTGGTTCCTTCAAAAATGGAAATACCTCGAAGAAGTTTATTGGTGGGAAATCCTGCACAAATAATAAAACAAGTAAGTGATGAAATGATTGCTTGGAAAACCAAAGGAACGCAGTTGTATCAAACCTTACCAAAAGAATGTTATGTTTCATTAAAACCATGCGAACCATTACGTGAAGAAGAACCCAACAGACCAACACAAGAAAGCATGTATAAAACTTGGAATGAAATAAAAAATAAATCGTAACAATACATTTTTTTTAAACTATAATCAAATTGAGTAAAACGTCAACTTATCATCTATTAAAAAAACAATCGCTAACATTTTTATTTTGCGTATTCTTTTTTGTTGGCTTTTCACAAGAATCGAGCGAAATAATCGACTCTTTAAAGCTAACTTTAAAAAAAGTTGAACAACTTCCTTCATCCGAATCGAACGATACCCTAAAAATAAAAATCCTTGAAGAATTAGTTGAAAATATTTATGAAGATGAAGTTTGGATAATCTATAACAAAAAAGCAAAGTTTGTAGCACAAAAATTACTTCAATCAAAAAATCAAAAAATTAGAAAAAGAGCACAAGTTGCTTATGCTTTAGCTATAAACGACGAAGGTATTTACGAAAGTAATAAAGGCAATAATGTATTAGCTAAAGAATTGTTTTACAAAAGTACCGAACTACTTAGCAAATTACAAGAAGACGAACATTATGCCATGGCTTTAAATAATTTAGGCTACGCATATAAATCGGATGGAGATTTGGTAAAGGCACTTGATTTTTATTTACAAAGTTTTAAAATTCGTGAAAAAATTAATGATTTAAGCGGTATTGCTATGTCGTTAAACAACATTGGGTTAATATATGATGTTCAAGGAGATTTAAAAAAAGCAAAAGAATATTACCTCAAATGCACTACTATATTAGAAAAAAGTGGTGATAAATATCAGTTATCAAGCACATTAAACAATTTGGCAAACATTTATTCGAGAGAACGATATTTTAATGAAGCTATTGAAATGTATGCCAGAAGTAAAGTACTTCAAAAAAGTATTGGCGACATTAATGGCGAAGCATACACCTATGTAAATATGGGAACTGTTTATGAATCATTAAGAAAAAACGATGAAGCCATTACGTATTACCAAAAAGGATATGATTTATTTAAATCGTTAAATTTTAACGAAGGAGTTGCTTGGGCTTATATTAATTTAGGTAAAATAAATTTTAACATTGGAAACTTTAAAAAATCAAAACAATTTTTAGATAGTGCTCTTATTCTGTCAACAAAAATTTCCAATCCTGAACTTATTCAACGTACCGAAAATGCTTATTACATTTTAGACTCAGCTCAAGGAAATTTTGCAGGCGCATTTGATCATTTCAAAAAATATATTTTTTATCGCGATAGCATTACCAACAAACAATCAGAGCAACGCAACCTACAACAACAACTTAATTACGAATTTGACAAAAAAGAAGCTGTTTTAAAAGAGCAACAACTTAAAGAAAAACTAGTTAGCGAAGAAAAAAGCAGAAAACAACGATTAATTATTGTGGTTATTATTATTGTTTTAGTGCTGGTATTCTTTTTTACTTTATTTATTTTAAGGACTTTAAATTTAACCAAAAAACAAAAAGCCATTATTGAAAAACAAAAAGAATTGGTTGAAATTAAACAAAAAGAAATTTTAGATAGTATCCATTATGCAAAACGCATACAAGACGCATTATTAACTTCACAAAGTTACATTGAACGGAATTTAAATCGATTAAAAAGAAAATGACACATAATGTTTGGCGATTAGTATTTCTTCTTTTTATAGCTTTTATTTCAATTGAAATTTCTGCACAAAATGAAAAGAGGAAAGACTTTTATCTATTAAAGGAAATTGACATAAAGAAACTTTCCAAACAAGATCAGCGATTAATAGATTCATCACTCACACAATATCATAATACTACAGTCGATACGCTCCAATTTTTATATTTAAATCATATTGTTGAATATTGTTCTGACGAGAATATTTGGCCTAAATACAATGATTTATTGGCAAAACTAGTGGAACAACAAATTGCTAAAAAAATCACATCAAAAAAACTTCAAAACAAATATTTGTGGTTTTACGCCGGCACAATAAACAATCAAGCGAATATTCTACAACAAAAAGGAGAAATTCCTGTAGCATTAGAGCAGTACAACAAAGCATTAAAAATATACGAAAGTTTAAACGATAAAATAGGAATAGCTGCTATTCTAAATAATACTGGACTTATATATAAAAATCAAGGCGACCTTGAAAAATCGTTAGAATATTATCAAAGAAGTTTAAAAATTCAAGAAGAAGTTGGTGATAAAGTTGGTTTAGCAAAAGCACTAAACAACCTTGGTTATATTTATAACAAACTAGAAGAAATACCTAAAGCTATATCTTATTATGAGCAAAGTTTAAGTATTCGCCAAGAAATTAACGACAAAGAAGGGTTAGCTGTTTCATACAATAATTTAGGTTCAATTTATTCAAGAGAAGGTGATTTGAACAAAACCATTGAATACTTTAAAAAAGGATTGATCATTTTTGAAGAAATAAACAACAAAGAGGGAATGGTTTACACATTATCCAATCTTGCTGCCGCTCAATTAAAATTAAACAATTTAAAAGAAGCAAAAAAACTAGGACTAAAAGCAATGGAGATAGCAAACCAATTAGGATATCCAACCATAGTTAATAGGGCTGCAGAATTAATGACAGAAGTTTCCCAAGAGCTAGGCGACTGGAAAGATGCCATGAAATTCTATCGATTACATATTAAAATGAGAGATAGCATTGTTAACGATGAAAATGCGAAAGAAATAATTAAACAACAGTTAACTTACAAATACGAAAAACAAAAATTAGAAGCACAAAAAGAGCAAGAAAAAAAAGATGCCATAAATGCAAAAGAAAAAGAAAGACAACAACAAACTATTGTTTTTGTAATATTGGTATTAGCTGTAGTAATTATATTTACTGTATTCTTATTTAATCGTTTTAGAGTTACCCGTAAACAGAAAAAAATTATTGAAGAAAAACAAAAGGAAATTATCGATAGTATCCACTACGCCAAACGAATACAAGATGCTTTATTAACTTCACAAACTTATATTGAAAGAAATATTAACCGATTAAAAAATAATTTATAATTTAGACCAACAACAAATAGCAAATTAGAACAACTATGGAATATATGACAGACGACAAAAACTTCTTCATTCTTTATAAACCAAAAGATATTGTTAGTGGAGATTTTTACTATGCTTTAGCTCATAAACCTAAACATAGCACTAATGAGTTATTCTATATTTGTACTGCCGATTGTACAGGACATGGAGTACCTGGAGCTTTAATGAGTATGTTGGGGATTTCAAATTTAAATGAATCAATCATTGAAAAAGATGTTTACGAACCACACGAAATTCTAAATCATGTTCGAACTGGAATTATTGAATCATTAGATTCGGAAGATAAAAACGAAGAAAACAAAGATGGAATGGATTGCGTATTATGTGCTTTCGATTTTAAAAATAATAAATTAGAATTTGCCGCAGCAAACAATCCGCTATGGATTTATAGAAACGGAGAAATGATTGAATTTAAACCCGACAAAATGCCTGTTGGGAAATATCACGGAGAATTAAATTCTTTCACAAAACAACAAGTCGACCTTCAAAAAGGAGATATTGTATACTCATTTACTGATGGTTTTGCCGACCAATTTGGAGGCGAAAAAGGTAAAAAATTTAAATACAAACCCTTTCAAGAAATACTAAAGAAAAATGCTCACCAATCGATGGAAGACCAAAAAAGGGTGTTAGATGAAGTATTCGAAAATTGGAAAGGCGATTTAGAACAAGTTGATGACGTTTTAGTAATTGGAGTTAAAATTTAATGTGTTTAAATTTATTAAATCAATATTTCTTATTTCACTAATTCTTGCTCATTTCTCAATTAATGGGCAAGAATCTGAAGATTTAGTTCAACTTTTATCAAAAGCAAAATCCGACACAGCAAAGCTCCGAATATTAGTTTTATTAAGTGATGCATGTGAATTAAATGAAATTGAGCAGTACACAAATCAGGCTATTTCTTTAGCAGATAAACTTCTTAAAGAAAATAAATTCGATAAAAACAAAATTCTTATTCATAAGGCAACAGCAATAAACAATCTTGCCTTTTTAAACCACACGCTCTCACGATCCGATAGAGGCGTTAAAGAATATAAAAAAAGTCTTGAAATTTTTGAGCAAGTTAAAGATACCAACGGCATTATAATGACTTGTAATAATATTGCTATGCTCGAAAAAGATTTGGGAAACATGGATCTTACTTTTCAATTCTTAGATAGGGCATTGGATTTAAGTATTAAATCTAACAATATTGAAATGTTACAAATGACCCATACCAACTATTCAGCAATGTATGTTAGAATGGGATTAATAACCGAAGCCCTCGAACACGCTTACAAAGGATTAGAAATACAAGAAAAAATAGGAAATCAATACGGAAAAGGTTACGCATTAAATAACATTGCTTCATTGTTTTTTATGCAAAAAGACTTAAAAAAGGCTGAAGAATTTTTCTTGAAATCGCTCGAAGTACGAACTAAAATAAAAGACGAGGTTGGAGTAAGTACTGTTTACAACAATCTAGCAAAAGTTTATGAAGAACAAAACCAAAACGATAAAGCCTTAGAATATTATTTAAAATGCCTTGAGAAAAGAAATTTAATTAAAAACAGAGAAGGTGTAGCTCAATCTTATAGCAATTTGGGAAGTTTTTATTTAAAAGTTGGAAACTTAAAAAAATCAAAAGAATATTACCAAAAAGCCATTGAAATTCGTGAACAAATATTAGACAAAGAAGGTTTAGCTAATTCTTATCAAAAAATGGCCGACTACCATTTACTTACCAAAAATTACACAGCAGCCGAACAGTATGGACTTAAATCATTAAAACTTTCTGAAGAATTAGGCTTTATTGGCAATATTGAATCAACGGCAAATGTATTGAGTAGTATTTATGAAAACTTGGGTAACTACAAAAAAGCATATCAAATGCATAAATTGTATATATTAATGCGTGATAGTTTGTTTAATACCGAAACACAAAAAAATGTACTTACTCAGCAAATTAACTACGAATACAACAAGAAAAAACTTACTGATAGCCTTCAATTTGCTAAAGAACAAGAAGTAAAAGATTTAGCAATTGCAAAACAAGAAGCTCAATTACAAAAAGAAAAAACACAGCGATTGGCTCTTTATGGTGGATTACTTTTGGTAATTGTATTTGCCGGATTAATGTACAACAGGTTTAAAGTAACTCAAAAACAAAAAGTAATTATTGAAAAACAAAAAGAACTGGTTGAAGAAAAACAAAAAGAAATACTCGACAGTATTCGTTATGCCAAACGAATACAAGACGCTTTGTTAACTTCACAAACTTATATTGAACGTAACATTAAACGATTACGAAAATCATAAATATTTCATGCATAAAAATATTGTCATATTATTTCTATTACTTCTTTCTTTTCGAGCATCAGCAAGTCTCGGAAACGATGTTATAGGCTCTCGGTCAACCGCAATGGGCGGATTTTCAACCACACTTATTGATTTGTGGTCGGTAAACAACAACCAAGGAGCATTGGGTTTTGTAAATGAATTATCAGCTGGTATTTCTTACGAAAATCGTTTCTTATTAAAAGAAACCAGTTACAAAGCTGGATCATTTGTTATGCCTTTAAAAACAGGAACTTTTGGGTTAAGCATCACTTCGTTTGGCTATAGTGCTTTTACCGAAAACAAAGCAGGTTTATCTTATGGTATTAAGTTTATAGAAAATATGGCTGTGGGTGTGCAGTTAAATTATTTAAATACCAGATTAACTCCTGAGTATGGGCAAAAAAACACTTTTACCGCAGCCATTGGTGTGGTAGCAAATCTTTCTAAAGAACTAACTATTGGAGCCCATGTGTACAATCCAACCAGAGCAAAGTTGGCCGATTACGATAACGAACGAGTACCAACTGTTATGAAATTGGGGTTAGATTATAAATTTTCTAAAAAAGTATTTTTAGCAATTGAAACCGAAAAAGACATCAATTACGCTCCTGTTGTAAAAGTTGGTGTAGAATATCATGCGGTTGAAATGCTGTATTTGCGTGGTGGAGTTTCTACCAATCCAACCATGAGTTCGTTTGGTTTTGGAGTAAAACTAAAAGATTTTAAACTCGACCTTTCTTCGTCGTTTCATCAAACTTTAGGCTTAACACCAAGTGTTTCACTCATCTACGTTAAAAGCAAATAGTGGGTAAATTATTACATATTGTTTTTTGTTTTATCAATAGAAATAAACTATTTCCTAATACCTTTCTACTTTCTACTTTCTACTTTCTACTTTCTACTTTCCCCCTTTTTTCTCAAATTACTGAAGAAGAAAAAAATCAAATCATTGAGCAGCGAGTTGAGTATTTGATAGAAAGTGAAGAATCGAGCGATATTGATTACACCACTATTTTTGAGCAACTCAATTACTTCTACGACCGGCCTTTAAACCTAAATAGAGCCTCAATAAACGAATTAAAAGAGTTGTCGTTGTTTTCTGATATTCAAATAAACAATTTATTATTACACATTGAAAACAACGGCAAATTAATGACTTTAGAAGAATTGCAAACCATACAAGGATTTGATTTGGCAACTATTCGAATGATTACTCCTTTTGTAAAAGTATCGGCTGATGTTGATAGCCCTCAACTCTCGCTAAACGAATTGCTAAAAAATGGTGAAAATCAATATTTTGTTCGTGTTGAACGTGTTTTAGAAGAAAAAAAAGGATTTTCACCAACAACAGATTCAGCTCTTTTGGCAAGTCCAAACTCTCGATACAAAGGTGATAGAAACCGTTATTTTACTCGCTACAAATACAACTACGGAAATCACATTAGTTTTGGCTTTACTGCCGAAAAAGATGCTGGAGAAGAGTTTTTCAAAGGCTCTCAATCAAAAGGATTTGATTATTATTCAGCACATTTTTTTCTTCGAAACCAAGGCAAAATAAAACAACTGGCCATTGGCGATTACCAAGCACAATTTGGGCAAGGACTAACCTTTTGGTCGGGGTTGGCATTTGGCAAATCGGCTGATATTATGTTGGTAAAACGAAGTGCTGTTGGTTTAAAACCTTATACCTCGGCCGACGAAAATTTGTTTATGCGTGGTGCTGGAATTACCTTGGCTTTTGATGAAATTGAAATTACCTCGTTTTATTCTCTCAATAGCGTTGATGCCAACATAAATTCAGCAGACTCTACCCTACTCGATGATGATGTTTCGGTAATTACTTCGTTTCAACAAACAGGTTTTCATCGCACCAAAAGTGAAATTGAAGATAAAGATGCCATTATAAAACAAACCATGGGAGGACATTTGGCATACAAAACCAGAAAGCTAAATATTGGTTTTACTGGCGTTTACAATGAAATTGATGCCAATTTCAATCCCAACTTAATTACTTACAACCAATTTAGAAACAACGACAGCAAACAAACCAACTTGGGTATTGATTACAATTGGTTATACAAAAACTTTAATTTTTTTGGCGAATTGGCTAAAAGCACCAATGGAGGAACTGCCCTCGTTACGGGAGCTTTAATTAATCTAGCCAATAACTTTTCTATGTCGGTTTTGTATCGCGATTATGCACGAGATTTTCACCCTATTGCCAGTGTAGGTATTGGTGAAAATTCTACCAACGAAAACGAAAAAGGATTGTATTTCGGAATTGTTGCTTCGCCATCGAGCAAATTTACACTTGCTGCATATTACGACCAATTTACTTTTCCTTGGCTAAAATACTCAGTAAATGCTCCAAGCAATGGCTACCAATACTTAACTCAGCTAACCTACAAACCTTCTAAAAAATTGGAAATGTATTTTCGTGTTCGTGAACGAAACAAATTCGAAAACACCGATATTGATTTGGAAGACGGCATTGATTACATTGTTCCACGAAAACAAACCAATTACCGCTACAACATCAGCTACAGTGTGTCGCCATCGTTTAAACTAAAAAACAGGGTTGAAGTAATTAATGTAAATCATGAAGGTTCGCCTTTTGAAACAGGTTACCTCATTTATCAAGATGTGGTTTATCAGGGATTGAATAGCCCTTTACAGTTTTCGTTGCGTTACGGTATTTTTCAAACCGATTCGTACGAAAGTAGAATTTACGCTTATGAAAATGATGTGTTGTATGCGTTTTCTATTCCTGCTTATTATAACCGAGGAACACGAACCTATTTAACTGTACGCTATAAAGTGCGAAAAGGTATTGATGTGTGGCTTCGTTACGGCTTAACCTATTACGAAAACATGGATGTAATAAGCTCGGGATTAGAAGAAATACAGGGAAATACCAAAAGCGATGTGAAATTTCAAGTCCGCTTTAAATTTTGATTGGTTAAATCAAATCAACTCCAGTAAAAGTAAAAGGCGAAATTAACCTCAACTCTTTTTTCACTTCTTCGCTAACATTTAGCGTTTCAATAAAATTAGCGATAGATGTAGCCGTTATTTTTTCGTTGGTTCTGGTCAATTCTTTTAATGCTTCGTATGGTTTCGGATAACCTTCTCTTCTCAATACGGTTTGAATAGCTTCGGCAGCAACAGCCCAATTGTCTTCTAAGTCGGCATGTATTTTTGCTTCGTTAATCAATAACTTGTTTAAGCCTTTTAATAACGAAGCTAAAGCCAAAACCGTATGACCAATTGGCACACCAACATTACGCAACACCGTAGAATCGGTTAAATCGCGTTGCAAACGAGAAATAGGCAATTTAGCCGACAAGTGTTCGAAAATGGCATTGGCAATTCCTAAGTTTCCTTCCGAGTTTTCAAAATCGATAGGGTTTACTTTATGTGGCATAGCTGACGAACCAATTTCGCCTTCTTTTATTTTTTGTTTAAAATAATCCATCGAAACGTAAGTCCACACGTCGCGGTCTAAATCTATTAAAATGTTGTTGATGCGTTTTAACCCATCAAACAATGCAGCTAAATTGTCGTAATGCTCAATTTGTGTGGTGGTTTGCGAACGGCTTAAGCCCAAGATATTGTTTACAAAATTATTCGAAAATTCTACCCAGTTGTAGTTAGGGTAAGCCACGTGGTGAGCATTTAAATTACCCGTTGCACCACCAAATTTTGCCGAAAAAGGAACGGCTTTTACTTGCTCCAATTGTTTCTCGATTCGCTCTACAAACACATAAAACTCTTTACCCAATTTGGTTGGAGAAGCAGGTTGTCCGTGTGTTTTTGCTAACATGGGTATGTTTGCCCATGCTGCCGATAGTTCTTTTAGCTTAGCCAAACAATCGTTTAGTAACGGATAATAAACAGCATTTAAAGCTTCTTTAATGGATAATGGAACAGAAGTGTTGTTGATGTCTTGCGAGGTTAAACCAAAATGGACAAACTCTTTATAAGCAGGATTGATGTTGAGTAAATCGAATTTCTTTTTAATAAAATATTCTACCGCTTTTACATCGTGGTTGGTTACTTTTTCTTCGTCTTTTACCGATTGTATATCGGTCTCCGATAAGTTTTGGTAAATGTTGCGAAGAGCAGGATAAAGGCTTTTATCAAAACCTTGTAACTGAGGCAAAGGCAATTCGCACAAGGCAATAAAATATTCAATTTCTACACGAACACGGTATTGTATTAATGCTGCTTCCGAAAAATAGGGAGCTAAATTCTCTGTGGTTTTACGGTATCTGCCGTCGATGGGTGAAATTGCTGTTAATGCTGAAAAATTCATTTTGTTATCCAAGTTTTGTAAGGATACAAAAGTATTATTTTATATCGAAATTTAAGGTTAAAATAAATCGGAGTGAGTTCCCGTTCTTACAAGTGTTATTAATTTAATAGTATCTTGCTGCTCCCAAATAAGCAACCAATCTGGTTGTATATGACATTCCCAAAGTCCTTGGTAATTTCCTTTTAGTTTATGAGGTTTAAAATTTGAAGGCAACACTCCTTTCGTTTCTAAAAGCAGAACAATTTCTTTAAAAAGTTGAATTTTTAACCCTCTTTTTTCAGCAAGCTTAATGTCTTTTTTAATTTTGTTGGAATATTCAATTTGATACATAAAATTAGATACCAAGTTGTTTAAATAAATCGGCTGAATTTTTAGCTTTATTTATTCCTTTACCTTTTCTAATATCTGCAATTACATTCTCTGTTTCGGCATTGTATCTATTTTTCTCCAACTCAATTATTTCCACATCTTTTTTACCAACAATAAATGTCTTAATAAAGTTTAAGAATACTTTACCCGCAGTGCTTTTTTCATTTATTTTTATGGTAATGGTGGTCATGATTTGCTTCTTTTATACAAAGGTATGAAAAAATGAGAAACAGAATATCTTTTATTGTAGCATGCTTGTATTGAATAATTTACCACGAGTTAAAAACTCGGTTGAATGGATTTTATTCTTTAACAATTCTCCAGCATAAAAATGACGAAATGATGGTTAAGG
>JABTUP010000029.1 GCA_015075325.1 Flavobacteriales bacterium
ATTAAGCAAAAATTTATTGAAGGTGGCCCTGGTTTTATGGGTATTGTATTAGTGTGTTTAATTTTAGGACTTGCAATTGTTATTGAAAGAGTTATCTATTTAAACATGGCAACTACAAATTCTAACAAGTTATTAAAAAATATTGAAGATGCTTTAAACTCAGGTGGTGTTGAAGCAGCTAAAGAAGTTTGTAGAAATACAAAAGGTCCTGTTGCAAGTATTTTTTACCAAGGGTTAGATAGAAGCCACGAAGGTGTTGATATGGTTGAAAAATCAGTAGTATCTTATGGAGGAGTTCAAATGGGATTATTAGAGAAAGGAATCTCTTGGATTGCTTTATTTATTGCTCTTGCGCCTATGTTAGGTTTCATGGGTACTGTAATTGGTATGATTGGTGCATTCGACGCTATTGCTGCTGCTGGTGATATCTCTCCTGCTGTTGTTGCAGATGGTATTAAAGTGGCTTTATTAACTACAGTATTTGGGTTAATTGTTGCGATGATTTTACAAGTTTTTTATAACTATATCGTTGCAAAAGTTGATAGCATCGTAAATGATATGGAAAATGCTTCTATTTCATTAATAGACATCTTAGTAAAACATGATTTATCTAAAAAATAATAATTATGAATAACAAATTAAATAGTATCATATTAATTGCTCTTATGGGACTTTCTGCTATCCTAAGCATATTGTTTTTTGTTGGAGTAATTTCTGAAGGATTGCTTTTAACATGGTGTTATGTGCTTTTTGGGATAGCTGCAATCGCTGCAATAGTGTTCCCTTTAATTAATATGGTACAAAATCCTAAAGGAGCAAAAAATGCCCTAATTGGTGTAGTTACTTTAGTAGTTGTTTTTGCACTAGGATATGCTATGGCTAGTGGTGAAGAATCATTTACCATTGATGGCGTGTTGTTAGCTGATTCAGCAACTTCAAAATTATCTGAAGCAGGACTTATTGCATTTTATATAATGGGTGCAGCTGCAATTGCAGCAGTTGTTTATGCTGAAGTATCAAAAATGTTAAAATAAAATTAAAATGGCAAAAAGAGAAATATCTGAAATAAATGCCGGCTCTATGGCCGATATTGCTTTCTTGCTTTTAATTTTCTTCTTGGTAACCACTACAATGGATACTGATACAGGTTTACTTAGAAAATTACCTCCACCACCAGAAGATAATCCAGAAGATATAGATGTTAAGCAACGAAATATCTTTGAGGTATTGGTTAATGCAAACGACCAATTATTAGCAGATGGTGAGTACATTCCTGTTACAGAACTTAAAGATAAAGTAAAGGAGTTTATTAAAGGAGATCCTAACAATCCTGAAATGCCTGAATTTAAAAATGAAGATGTTCCAATTTTTGGAAATATTCCAGTTTCAAAACAAATAGTTTCTTTACAAAACGATAATGGAACATCATATCAAATGTATATTAAGGTACAGAATGAATTGATAGCAGCTTACCGTGAAGTTAGAAACGAAAGAGCATTAAAAGAGTTTGGAAAAAGTTACGATGAATTGGTAAAACTTTCAGAAACATCTGAAACAGTTAATAACCAAGTTGAAGCAATTAAAGCAATATATCCTCAACGTATCTCTGAGGCAGAACCAAAAGCTATAGGAGGAGCAAAATAATGTCGAAATTTAGAAAAAAAGGGAGTAAAGGACAACCAGCTATATCTACAGCTGCTTTGCCAGATATCGTTTTTATGTTGTTGTTCTTCTTTATGGTTACCACAACCATGAGAGAAACCACATTAAAAGTGCAAGTGGTTACACCAAAAGCTACTGAAGTAGAAAAGATGGAGAAGAAATCTTTAGTAAGTTATATTTATATTGGTGAACCTATTAAATCGCTTCAAGGTGCTTTTGGTACAGCTCCACGAATCCAATTAAATGATGTTTTTGCCACTAAAGAAGATTTGTTTCAATTTGTTGAAATGGAAAAAGACAAAAGAGATGAAGCTGAACGTAACATGATAACTTGGTCTTTAAAGGTTGACCAAGATACTAAAATGGGTATCGTTACTGAAGTAAAGCAAGAAATGCGTAAAGTAAATGCACTAAAAATTAACTATTCGTCTAAGAAAACAGATAAAATAGTTGATTAATACATCATTAAAAACAATTTAGTGGCTTAACATCCTAAATTATAGAGTGTTAACTCATAATTATAAAAGTTAAAAGAAGAGGCTTATTCATTAATGAATAAGCTTCTTCTTTTTTATTTATAAATTTCTAATGGCTTAAAGTTTAAGTATATAAACACATTAAAGAAGCTCGAAATTTTACGCTGAGGCAGGTAAATCAATTTTAAAGGTAGTTCCTTTATTAGATGTAGTAAATTCAATATTTCCATTTAGTGTATCTACTATGTTTTTAACCATAGCTAACCCTAATCCCATTCCTGTTGATTTTGTTGTAAAATTTGGAGTAAATATTTTATCTTTAATATCATCAGGAATTCCAATTCCATTGTCAGTAATTGTTATGGTATAATTATTTTTATTACAACTTGTAGCTATATCAATTTTACCCAATTTGTTATCAGAAAAAGCTTGAATTGCATTTTTTATAAGATTAGAAAACAATCTGTTTAATTGGTCTTTGTCAGCAAATAAAATAGCTTCTTTTGAGCATTTATTTTCAAATGTAATTTCGACTTGTTCATTTTTATATAAATCAATAACATTTTCTAAAACTTCTATTAAATTTAGTTGTTGCTCAAAAGTTTTTGGCATTTTAGCAAAGTTTGAAAACTCGTTTGCAATGTGTGTAAGTGTATCAATTTGTTCAACCAAAGTTTTAGCTGTTCGTTTAATTCTTTCTGGTAAATCGGTAGAATCTTTTTCTACCGAACGCTCCAAATGCTGAATGCTCAGTTTCATTGGAGTAAGTGGGTTTTTTATTTCATGAGCTACTTGTTTTGCCATTTCTCGCCAGGCACTTTCTCGCTCCGATTTTGCTAATAGCTTGGCACTTTTTTCCAAATCCAATACCTTTTTATTGTATTCTTTTACCAAAGAACCTATTTCATCATTTGATTGCCATTCGATAAATTCATTAGACTTTCCCAGTTGCAGTGCTCCAATTTTTTCTTTAATTAAACGTAGTGGTTCGGAGATGTAATTTGCAAACACTACTGCAATTGCTATTGAAACCAAAAATAACAATGCATAGATATTAATAAGAGCAGTAAAAAATTTTGACAACTCCTTTTCGAGCTGATTTTGCTTTGCAAAATAGGGTAAATTAAGGTAAGCTATAACTTTATTGTCATCGTTTCTAAAAGGTACGTAGGCGGATAGATAATCCATGTTGCCAATACTTTCGTCATGAATAAATGATGTTTTTTTATGAAAAATGAGTGACTGATATGCATGAGGATTTATTCTATTGCTTATTAATCCAGATTCAATAATTTCTGGACGAGATGTTGCAATAAGTTTGCCTGAGGTATCGTATAAGTTGATATCAACATAAAAAACATTAGAGTATTTAATTAAAAAATTGGTAATAAAATTAGGATTCACACCTTCGAAAGTGTCTTTGTTTCCAAAAATGTTGATTAGCTCTGCAACAACCGATTGTAGCTTTTCTTTTAAATTTTTGGTATTTTGTTCAACATTTTGTTTTTCAATATAATAAGATGTTCCTAATCCAAAAAGAACGAACGATAAAAAGGTAGATACAACAATAAAAACTTGAATTTTTGCACTAAAATCGGAAAGAGCAATTCGCCAGTTAAAAGGCTCAATTTTAAAAATTAGTCCTAGAATAAAAGATAATATACTAAAACAAATAAAGTAGTATGAGAAAGTGGTTAAATAATCGAAAATTGTTTTGTGCATTGAACTTAAAATAACCGTTGTATTTTTGTCGCTTTGAAAATACAATTGATGTTGATTTGATTTATGTAAAATCAAAAACCCAGCATTGTTAAAATGTAAACCATTTTCAAGCTCTAAGCTAAAATTGTAATCTCCAAAATTATTTACCAATTTGCCTTTTTTATATTTTGCATATGAATATTTGCTCATGTTAGCAGGTATTCCAATTTCTTTTTCGTTGAGTAAAAGTTCGGGGTAGCCTTCATTGTTAGACAAAAGTTTAGGTAACATTTCAATAAATAAACTTACATTACCTATGGTGCTATCATTATTTTGAATATTTATGATACCTAAATAACTACCTACACCATCTTCATTGTATAAAAAACGTATGTTTTCATTGAAACCAAATACAGAAGTTGCTTCTTGCTCTATTTTTGCATTAAAAAATTCTATGCAACTAACTTCAGTGTTTTCTGGTTGCACTACCAAAGTATCTTCGATTGAACACATAAATGGAAAAACATCATATTTACTCCAATAACCTGAAAAATATTTATCTACCAGATAGGCATCTGTTTCTTCTTTTTTGTCCCAATAATTTGCAATGTGATTAACTATAAAAGTGTCGTTTTTTATCTTCTCAATTAAATTTAAAAAAAGGTATTCGCTAACTGGGTCAGCCTCTTTTGCCAGTTTTTTGATAATAAATTCCTGATTAAGAGATTCTTTCTTTGAGGTATATTTTACAAATCCAACGGTAATGGTAAGTGCTACCAAAACTAACAATAAAGCACTTTGATAAATTTTTGTTTTGGTTGAATTATCAATAGCAAAAATTAATAATGCGAATAGAATCCACGAACTTATTTGCCAATCTGTTTCGAAAACCAAATGAGCAACAAGAATAAAAGTCAAGGAAACAATCCAAAATAAACTGATTAATTGATGTTTAGTTAATTGTTGAGTGGTATAATCGGTTAAAATCATTTTAATTAACACTACTAAACTTGTAAAAAGGATCATTACAATTAAAATTCCAACAAAACTGTATGCCGAAAGTTCTAATAAATAATTTATATCGAAACTAATGTTGGAATTGGTAATTAAACCAGCAAACCAATTAGTAAAAACAATATTTAAAAATGAAACCCCAACAATTGAAAATAGTGCTTTCCACAACACATGTGTTTTGTTGTTTTTTGCTTGCTTTGTCAATAAAATAGTAATTATCATTACCAATAAAGTAGTAAACAAAAAGTGACCTAGCGATGGTAATAGGCTCGATTGACCAAATATGCTTGGATTAAAGATTTTTTGAAAATAAAATTGCTTAGGAATATTTAGCCAAATCGAAAAAATATAAAATAAAAGAGCAAAAAAGATGCTGATTAAAGCAGCATGTTTTTTCCATTTTTTATGTTGTTTACAAAATTGATATACAAAAATCACCAAAAAAATTAAACCCATAAAAAAAGCCAACATAAACAAACCGCTGGTTGACTCATAGTTTGTATTCATTATTTTTAATGAAAAAATAAATGAACCCTTGTTGTTGTTAATGTTTTGGAAATCAGTTTTTTGATGTGTGGAAATTTCAACTTCGTTGTTCAATCCAAAGCTCTTGTGTAATTTAGAATCAACATGCTTGTTTTGAATACTGTATTGATGTTTTATTAAAATTAACCCTAAGTACGTTAAATCATTTTTTTGCTTTTTAATGTATTGATACCAACCATTTTTTAATAAAACAATTCCGTTGAGCGAAACGAAATCATCAATACCATTAAAAGGTGCTGTAGAGTTTGTCCAAGAAGTTAACTCGTTGTTTTTAAATACATAAAAACTAATTCCTTGATTTTTGTTCAGTTGAACCAATTCCTTTTCTTGATAAAAAAATTGATTGGAATCGTTTTCCAACAAGCGATTTAACACACTGTTTACTTGCGATTCTTTTTTGTTTAAATTTTGGTTAAACTCATCATATATTTTTTGTGAATTCAGAAAAAAAGATGATATCGAGTAGATAAAAACTAATATCAATCCGAAGAGTAGAAAAAAATATATTTTGTTTTGTTTTAGCATAGGCTTATTACCAAAATTGCATAAATAAATTTGAATAAAAATAAGAAATGCAATTAAAAGAAACTTTCTTAAAGTTTTATTCAACCAATTTTTTTGATAAACGGTAAATTAAATCCATAAGTCGAGTGTATTTTTGCACAAACTTTTTAAAATTCATGTCGAAACGCTTTATTTTATTGCTTTTTATAATTCCATCTTTGCTTTTTGCTCAAGAAAAATTTACACTTAGCGGAAACATTAAAGATGCCGCCGATGGTGAAGATTTGGTTGGTGTAACGGTATTTATAAAAGAATTATCTGGTGTTGGAACAGTTACCAATTTATATGGATTTTATTCCATTACACTTCCAAAAGGAACCTATACGGTTCAATACAAATACCTTGGATATCAAACAATAGAATTTAAAGTTGATTTATCAAAAAATACTAAAAACAACGTTCAATTATCTTCAGCAACAACCGAATTAAACGTAGTAGAAATTACTGCCGAAAAAGAAAATCAAAACATACGTTCAACCGAAATGAGTGTTGAAAAGATAAGCATAAAAGATGTTTCCACAATTCCAGTACTGTTTGGCGAAAACGATGTAATTAAAGTAATTCAACTGCTTCCGGGTGTTAAATCGGCTGGAGAAGGTAATTCTGGTTTTTTTGTTAGAGGAGGAAAAACGGATCAAAATTTAATATTATTAGATGGAGCTCCTGTTTATAATGCTTCACATTTATTGGGTTTCTTTTCTGTTTTTAATCCCGATGCAATTAAAGATTTAACCTTATTCAAGGGAGGAATTCCTGCTCAGTATGGTGGTCGACTTTCTTCGGTAATGGATATTAAAATGAAAGAAGGAAATTCGAAAGAATTTAAAGCAACTGGTGGTATTGGAATTTTATCGTCGAGGCTAACCATTGAAGGGCCTTTAGTTAAGGATAAAAGCTCGTTTATTGTAAGTGCAAGAAGAACCTATTTTGATATGTTTTTAAAGCTTTCTAACAAAGAAGATTTAAAAAATACGATACTTTATTTCTATGATTTAAATATTAAAGCAAATTATCAATTCTCAGACAAAGACCGCCTTTTTGTGTCGGGTTATTTTGGAAGAGATAACTTTGGATTCGCCAACCGATTTGGTTTTGATTACGGTAATGCTACAGCAACAGTTCGTTGGAACCATTTATACAACGATAAATTGTTTAGCAATACTTCGTTTATTTATTCGCAATACAATTATAAAATTGATATAAAAGCAGCTGGTTTTACAATAGATTCTCAAATTAAAGATTACACTTTGAAACAAGATGTTGACTTTTTTTGGAACGAAAACAACAAACTAAAATTTGGTGGAAGCATTATTCACCATACGTTTAATCCAGGTGAAATTAACTCAACTGGCGAATCGGTTGGCGATACCAAAATCGAAAATCGAACAGCTTTAGAATCGGGTTTGTTTGTTAGTAACGACCAAAAATTTAATGAGTCGTGGTCGGCAACTTATGGTATCAGGTATTCTAATTTTACTCAAATTGGACCAGGTGAAATTTATACTTTCAAAACCGACGGACAAGTTAAAGACACACTAAAATACACTTCAAATAATGTTATTGCAAGTTATCATGGTTTTGAGCCTCGTTTGAGTTTAAATTATACTATTAACGAAAGCACTTCTATTAAATCATCGTACAATCGCATGTATCAGTATTTACATTTACTATCCAACTCTTCGGGTGGTAACCCAACCGACACATGGTTGCCAACTAGCAATAATGTTTTACCAGAAATTGCCGACCAAGTTGCCATAGGATATTTTAAAAACTTTAATGATAACGCTTATGAATTTTCGGTTGAAACCTATTATAAAAAAATGCAAAATGTTATCGACTACAGAACGGGTGCAAGCATTTCGTTAAACCCAACTGTAGAAGGTGAATTATTGTATGGAGATGGAAGAGCATACGGTGTAGAGTTTTATATTAAACGTAAAAAAGGTAACCTAACAGGTTGGATAAGTTATACACTTGCTCGAACAGAAGCTAAAATTGAAGGTATAAATAATTACAAATGGTTTCCTGCAAAACAAGATAGAACACACGATTTATCAATTGTTGCTATGTATGCTCTGTCAGAAAGAGTTAAAATATCTTCTACATTTGTGTTTTATACAGGCAATGCGGTAACTTTTCCAACAGGAAAATATGTTGTTGACGGACAAACAATAAACTTGTATTCCGACAGAAACGCTTCTAGATTCCCAAATTACCACCGATTGGATTTTGGGTTAACTCTCGATGGAAAAGGTTATAAACTAGTTACCAACCCTGAAACAGGATTAAAAGAGAAAAAAGATAAACGTTTTACTTCAAGCTGGAATTTTTCGATTTATAACTTATATGGAAGAGAAAATCCTTACTCATATACCTTTAGAGAAAATGAAGACAATCCATTAAAAACAGAAGCTGTTCAATTTTCATTGTTTAAATATCCTTTACCAGCCGTAACTTATAATTTTAATTTCTAAAACCATGAAATCCGCTCAAATAAATATAAAACTACTTTTTGTAATAGCTTTAGCACTTACTATAATTTCGTGCGAAAAAGTTGTTGAGCTCGATTTAGATGATGAAAACCAAATGCTGGTTGTTGAAGGTATTGTTCATGATTCAATTGGCGATAATTTTGTTTTATTAAGTAAATCTAAGCCATTTAATGATAATTCAGGAGGCTTTCAAACTGTTTCGGGAGCCGAAGTTATTGTTAGAGATGATTTAGGAAATACGTTTGTTTTAACAGAAAGAAATGCTGGTTATTATAAAAACGATTCGCTAAAAGGAACAACTGGCAGAACTTATTTTTTAACAGTAAGAACAGGTGAAAAAGTTGTGGCAGCTCAATCTTCAATGGGTTGGAGAGTGAACTTAGATTCTCTTTCTTACGAAAAAATAGATTCTCCATTTGGTGGCTCAAATGAAGTTGAATCAGATGAATACCGAGTTTTTACCCATTTTTTTGACCCACCAATTATTAAAAATTTTTACAGAATCAAGGCATTTGTAAAAGGAGTTCAAGAAAAAGGATTTATTGTTCTCGACGATAATTTGATTGAAGGCGATAGTGTTGTTTTTCCAATTTTTCAATCTCGATTTTTAGAAAAGGATACCGTTACTGTTCAATTGTTGTCGATAGACGAAAAAAACTACAGGTATTTTAATGCCATTGCGGCATCACAAAACGGAGAAGTTCCTGGAAATCCTGAAACCAATTTGGTTGGTAAAAATGTGGTAGGTTATTTTGGTGCTTATGCCAAAAGTGAACGAAAAATTGTAATGAATCCATTGCCTTAAAATTTAGAAGCAAAGCTTTTTTTAAAAAGCTTTGCTTCTAAATGATTATTGAATTTTAGTAAGGTTGTAATAATCCATCTCAATGGTTTTTTGATTTTCATCTTGTTCTACTAAACAAACTTTATCCTTTAATGCGATTATTTTTCCTGTTTTGTATGTTCCTGCTTTTTTCCATGTTACTTTGTCCCCAACTCTAAAGCCATTTACTGCAATTTCTTTCTCGTTATTTTCTTTACCCCAAACATCACCTTCTATTGCATAATATCTTTCATCAACTAGATAAATTTTTGCATTCATTAAATATTCTCCACCTATTGTCCTTCTAACAGTTTCATTAATTGCTTGTTCAATTGTTTTAGCTCTTGATTTTCTAAGATCTTTTTCACTGCCTCCAGAATATGTTGTTAGTAGTTTATATTCACTTTTAGAATCAATATTTCGTGTAGAAATCATGTTAACTTTTCCTACCTCTTTAAATGATGTACATGAAATTGATAATAAAATAACTAAAATTAAACTCGAGGCAAATAATGGTTTTTGATTCATAATTAATAAAGTTTTGTGCCATAACATCTCAAATTAGCATTAATTTAAAAAAATCAGCGTGAGACATTTAGCAACTCTGTCGTGGAGGTACTGGTATACCTAACAAACGGAATAAACTAATGCTCACGCTTTACGTGAGCGTTAAGAATATTTCCCGTTTGTCTTTAAAAATTACCAGTTTTCCACGACAAGGAATAAGCTAACGCTGATATGTTTGAGTATTTATACTTTCATATAATATAATTTATTTATAAATTTCTGTAGTTTCTATTTTATTGCTTGAAGTTAAAGCTCTGTCCTTAAGCACCATTTGGTATTTAAACGATTCGGCTGTAGAAAAATTATTGTAAATTAAGTTTACATACGTTTCACCTTTCAACGACTTTTTTTCTTTGTTTTGAATAAATGGAACTCGTAAATGAAAATACGTGGTGTCGTATTGATTGGTTCCACTATTGTAAGTAACAACTGGCGATTTTAATTCCCAAACTCCATTCACTTTTTCGTAATAATCGATAAACAAATTATACTCTTGATCTCCTTGATTTTCGTTTTGTTTTAGCCCTAAATCGCCATCATTATCAAAAAATTCAAATTTAACTATGGCATAAGTTTTATCCTGAGATAAACCAGCTTCCAAAAACTTAATAACTGGAGGCATTGGAGTTGGGTCTTCTTTCTTGCACCCAAAAGTAAAACCGATTAAAAATAATATGACGAACTTTGCTAACCTTTGCATACTATAAAATTACAACAATTTTTGAATGAACTTCTCAAAACACATTTTTAATATCACATCAGAAAAAGACTTTAATCAGACGGCATTAAATGTGTTTAATTTTCAGTACCATAATAATTTGGTTTATCAAAATTTCTGCAAATTATTACATGTACATCCTAATGAAATAACCACAATTGAAAAAATTCCTTTTTTACCCATCGAATTTTTTAAAACCCAACAAGTGATTTGTGGTGAAGAAAAACCTGAAATTACTTTTTTGAGCAGCGGAACAACGGGTCAAAACCAAAGTAAACATTTGGTAAAAAATGTGTCGGTTTATGTTGACAGTTTTACCAAAGGTTTTGAGCAATTTTATGGAAAAATAAACGACTACTGTTTTTTAGCTTTACTTCCATCTTATATGGAGCGTGAAGGTTCTTCGCTTATTTACATGACCGAATATTTAATTAAACATTCCGGTCATCCGCTTAGTGGTTTTTATCTCAATAACTACAACGAATTAATAGAAACCATTACACTATTAAAACAACAAAAACAGCCAACTATTTTACTTGGGGTTTCGTTTGCTTTATTGGATTTAGCTGAACAGCACCAAATTGATTTATCGGATATCATTATTATGGAAACTGGTGGCATGAAAGGGCGAAGAAAAGAAATGACACGAACAGAACTCCATGCCGTTTACAAAGAATGTTTTAATGCAAACCAAATTCACTCCGAATACGGAATGACTGAGCTTTTGTCTCAAGCTTATTCGAAAGGAAATGGTTTGTTTGAAACACCAAATTGGATGAAAATTTTTATTAGAGAAACCAACGATCCTTTTCAACTTTTGGGTACAAATCAAACAGGTGGAATTAATGTAATGGATTTGGCTAATTATAACTCATGCTCGTTTATTGCTACACAAGATTTAGGCAAAAAAATCGATAACAATACTTTTGAGGTTTTGGGCAGGTTCGACAACAGTGATTTGAGAGGTTGCAATTTATTAATACAATAAAAAACACTACTTTTGTTTGGTTTAATTTTTGATTAAGCCCAACACATAATCATTCAAAAAAATATAAAAATGAGAAAAATTCAATCGTTATTATTTGTTGCATTAATTGCAACTGCTGGTTTTTTAACATCTTGTGCAAGCTATCAACCTTTTACCAATGAAGATAGATTAAAATACAATTTAGATGAGGCAAGAATAAAAAAACTACAGTTTTACATTTCTACCGATGTAACCCTTCAAAGAGGTGAAAGAACCAATCAAGCTCAAGAATTTGATAAAGATGGTAAATTGATTGTATCAAGTTCGGCAAGCTTAGATAATATTTTAATTACTGCAAAAACACCAGGTGTATGTGTAAAGGTTATTGATGATAAAAAAATTGCAGTAAGTTTTGATGCTGATGACAATAAATATTTAGTTTTTGGCGATCCAAACAACAGAGGAAGATATAATTTAATGGGTGCTGAATGGGAAAATGGAAAAGGTAAAATTAACTATGGCGATAAAGTATATTACGTTATGCCGGGAGGTGCAGGAGCTTATCTAAAATTCCAGATGAAAAACGTAAAAAACTACAAAGAATCGAGCACCAAAGTTAAAGGAAGAAAAGTAAACTAAGTTTATAAAGTTTCAAGTTCATAAAGTAGAAAGTATGGACTTGAGTAAATTGTTTCAATACCTTTCTACTTTTAACTTTATAAACTTTTAACTGTATCATGCTAAATAAAATTAAAGAAACTACCACTTTCCTTCAATCGCAAGGAATTGATGCTCCTGAAATAGGAATTGTATTAGGCACTGGCTTAGGTGGATTAGTAAAAGAAATTGAAGTAATTAAGGCAATTGATTACGATAAAATTCCTCACTTTCCTGTTTCTACAGTAGAATCTCATCATGGTAAATTAATTTACGGAATTGTAAAGGGCAAAAAAGTATTGGCAATGCAAGGTCGTTTTCATTATTATGAAGGCTACGACATGCAACAAATTACCTTTCCCATTCGAGTAATGAAACAAATCGGAGTAAAAAATCTATTGATTTCAAATGCTGCTGGAGCGGTAAATTTAGCATTCAAAAAAAGCACGTTAATGTTAATTACCGACCACATCAACCTTTTTCCATCAAATCCATTAATTGGAAAAAATTATCCTGAATTAGGTCCTCGTTTTCCTGACATGAGTGAGCCGTATTCGAAAAAACTAAACAATTTACTTAAAACAATAGCAAAAGAAAAAGGTATTTTATTACACGAAGGAGTTTATGTGCCAGTAACTGGACCAAATTTAGAAACGCGTGCAGAATACCGAATGATTGGCAAATTGGGAGGCGATGCTGCTGGAATGAGTACGGTGCCAGAAGTTATTGTTGCTAATCACATGGGTTTGCCTTGTTGTGCTATATCTGTTCTTACTGATGAGTGCGACCCCGATCATTTAGCTCCAGTTTCGTTAGAAGAAATTTTAGCTGCTGCAGCCATTGCTGAACCTCAATTGACTACTTTGTACACCGAGTTGATTGGTAGGTTATAATAAAAAAATAAGAAGTTTTAATAAACCAAAAAGCCACACAATTTGTGTGGCTTTTTTTTGTTTACTCAACAGCATGTTGAATTTGAAGTTTGTTAACCTTTTTATTTACATCTGGAATTTTACCAGTTGGTTGAATTACTTTGCTATCTGTCGATTCTTTTTTTTCTGTTGAGGTTGTTGTTGTGGAAGTTCCTCCAGAGTTTGATGAGCTAGCATTTTGTGAAGATGAACAACTCATTACAACAAGTGCGATTACTGATAGTGCTAATACTTTCTTTATCATGGCTTTTATTTTTTTATTGTTAAAATTATATTTATAAATATTTTCTTGTAAGCATTCGAACTGGAAACCAACTTGCAATAACTCCAATAAAAAATACTATACTAAAAATACTCAAAAAGTCAATCCATTTCATTTCAATTGGATAAAAATCGACAATCCCTCCATTTAATCTCAATAATCCAAACTCCATTTGTATCCAACAAAGTAATGTACCAAGAATCATTCCACAAAATGCTCCTAATAAATTAATAAGCATTCCTTCAGCAAAAAATAATTGTTGAATTAGTTTATTGTTTGCTCCCATAGTTTTTAAAATCCACACGTCTTCTTTTTTATCTAAAATTAACATGGTTAACGAACCAATAATATTAAACGAAGCTATTACCAAAATAAATGATAATATTAAAAACGTAATCCATTTTTCGGTTTCGTTTGTTTTATACACCAATTCGTTCAACTCATAGCGTGTTTTTACTACAAAGTTTTTACCTAAAATATTGCTTAATTCTGCTTTAACTTTTTTCCAGTTTGCATCATTTTTTAATTTTAATTCTACTGAGCTTATTTGATTTTCTTTATCAAACAAAGTTTGCACAAAAGGTAATGATGCTAACACGTATTTGTTGTCAAAATCAGGGCCGATGGAATAAACCCCCGAAGCAGTTGCAAATTTCCTGCTAAATTCTTCTCCTGGAATGAAACTCTTTTTTTGTCCTTTTTTGGGAATAATAACACTCACTTCTTCGTTAAACTCGCTATTAATAAAAAGCGATAAGTTGTTTGCTATTCCATAGCCTAAGTTAAGATAGTGTGTTTGTTCGCTGTCTTTTTTATGTTCTCCTTCGTATATCAAGGTGTCGAGCCCAGTAATTTCATAAAATGTTTCTTCAACCCCTTTTAAGGTAGCTACGGTTTGTTTGTCGCTGTATTTAAAAAGAGCAACATCTTCTAAACTTTCGGTATAAAACTGAACACCTTCAATGGCTAATATTTTATCTTTTGGAATGGTGTTTGAATTGAAAGTTTTACCAACCACAGCAGTAATTTTAATGTCGGGGTCGAATGATGCATAAAGGGTTTCTACTAACGTTTGTAAACCATTAAATGCAGAAAGAACAATAACCAATGCCATGGTAGCAACACCAATTCCGCTTACCGAAATCCATGAAATAATATTAATTACATGGTGCGACTTTTTTGAAATCAAGTAGCGTTTGGCTATGTAAAACGGTAGATTCAAAATAGTTTAGTCATTAGTGGTTAGGCATTAGTCATTACTAACTTCGGTCTTTCCGCTTATATTTTACAATGCTTTAAACGCCTCATCTAAAGCTTCGGCATAATCTAACGAATCATCAAGATAAAAAGCAATTTCTGGGGTAATTCTTAGCTGACTTTTTATTCGTCCACCCAAAATACCTCTAATCATTTTTGCTTGTAAGTTGGCAGCTTTTATGCACTCTTTTGGTTCAATATCGCCAAATACACTTAAATACACTTTAGCAAAACTAAAATCGGGAGCAACACGAACTACAGTTACACTAACCATAGTGTTTGGAAACCAATCTAATCCATTTTGCTGAAAAATAATGCTCAATTCTTTTAAAAGCAATCGAGCAACTTTGTTTTGTCTTACTGAACTCATGCTGCAAAGATAGTAAAAAATAGGTGTGGTTGGTTTTACTCAGTTTTGACTAAATAATTTATACCTTTGTTTCCAAAATGAAGGACTTTGCCAAGATATTAATTTATGCACTAAAGTATAAAACCTATGCTGGGTTAAACATACTTTTTAATATTTTGTCGGTAATTTTCGATTTATTATCGTTGCTTTTTTTTATACCCTTTTTAAATTTATTGTTTAATGAACCTTCGGTTGTAACTACAAAGCCAACTTTTTCATTTACAAAAGAATTTTTTCAAGATTACTTTAATTATACACTAAGTTCTTTTATTCAAGAAAATGATAAGGTACAAGCATTGTTGTATGTTTGTTTTGCAGTTGGCGTTTTGTTTTTTTTAAAAAACCTATGCAGGTATTTAGGAATGTACTTTATTGGAGTTATCCGAAATGGAGTTATCAGAGACATTCGAAAAGATATTTATTATAAATTATTAGCTCTACCATTGTCGTTTTATTCAGAAGAAAGAAAAGGCGATATTTTAGCTCGAATTACCAACGACGTTCAAGAAATAGAATGGTCGATATTGAGTTCATTAGAGATGATTTTTAGAGAGCCTTTGGCAATAATTCTTTCGATAGCAACCATGATTGTAATTAACCCATCATTAACTATTTTTTCGTTGATATTGCTTCCAATTAGTGGATTAGTAATAGGAAGGCTTGGTAAAAGCTTAAAACGTTCATCTTCGCGAGCTCAACAACAAATGGGAGAACTATTGTCGAATGTAGAAGAAACATTAACAGGGCTTCGAATCATCAAAGCATTTAATGCCGAAAATGCATCAAAACAAAAATTTGACACTATTAATGAAAATTACAATAAACATTCGTTAAAAATGACCAGAAAACGAGATTTAGCCTCTCCGTTAAGTGAATTTCTTGGTTCAATGGTTATGATAGTTTTGGTATATTATGGCGGTAGTTTAGTTTTGCAAGATGATACCCATTTTTCTGGTGGAGAATTTATTGGCTACATCATCATTTTCGGTAAACTGATAGCTCCAGTAAAAGCTTTTACTACAGCTTATAGTAATGTGCAAAAAGGGGCTGCTTCGGCCGATCGTATTAACATGATTATGCAAGCTGAAAACCACATTACAGAGGTGGAAAATCTGCATATTTTCAACCAATTTATAGATAAAATAGAGTACAAAAATGTATCGTTTGCTTACGGAACAGAACTTGTTTTACGCAATATAAATTTTACCATCGAAAAAGGTAAAACCATAGCGTTGGTTGGTGAGTCGGGTGGAGGAAAATCCACTTTAGCCGATTTATTGCCTCGTTTTTATGATGTTACCGATGGTGAATTACTGATTGATGGAAAAAATGTAAAACATGCTTCATTAAAAAGCGTTAGAAGTTTAATGGGAGTGGTAACCCAAGAAAGTATTTTGTTTAATGATACTATTTTTAATAACATCGCATTTGGCATTGATGCCACCAAAGAACAAGTAATGGAAGCGGCAAAAATTGCTAATGCTCACCAATTTATTGTTGAACTAGAAAATGGCTACGAAACCAATATTGGAGATAGAGGGGGGAAACTTTCGGGAGGTCAACGACAACGAATAAGTATTGCCCGAGCGGTTTTAAAAAATCCGCCAATTTTAATACTTGATGAAGCTACTTCGGCACTCGATACAGAATCGGAAAAACTGGTACAAGATGCCTTGTTTAACTTGATGAAAAACAGAACGTCGGTAGTTATTGCCCATCGTTTATCAACCATTCAGCATGCCGATGAAATTTTAGTTTTAGTTAAAGGAGAAATTGTAGAGCGAGGAACTCACAACGAATTGCTCAATAAAAATGGTGTGTACAAAAAACTATCTGACTTGCAAACTTTTGCTAGTTAAATTATGAGTACCTATACTCAAATATTGTATCAAATTGTATTTAGCACTAAACATCGAGAGCAAACACTTGATGCAAACAATAGGAAGGAACTTTACCAATACATATGGGGTATTTTAAAAAATAAAAAATGCCATTTGTATCAAATTGGAGGCATAGAAGATCATGTTCATATCATTATTCATCTACATCCAAGTGTTTCCTTAGCAAACTTGGTTAAAGACATCAAATTAGCGAGTTCTGAGTTTATCAAAACAAACAAACTTTTCAAAAATTTTAATGGTTGGCAAAGTGGGTATGGAGCTTTTACCTATTCTATTGAAGCAAAAGAAAATTTAATCAACTATGTAAAAAACCAAGAACAACATCATAAAATCAAGTCGTTTAAAGACGAATATCTGGAAATACTAAAAGAGCATGGTATTGATTATGATGAAAAATACTTGTTGTAAAAGTGTTCAACCACTTTGTGGTTGTATTTCTCGAATTAAATTCGGTTATTGATATTTAATCCTTTCAGGATTTTAGATGAACACAGTGAAGTCTGATGAATTTCAATATAAATAACTCAAGATGAATGTATAAAAGTGAGAGATGCTCAGAAATAACTGTGTAAAACATTTGAAGGATAAAGCTTTTAAACCTTTCAGGATTTTAGATGAACGCAAAGAAGTCTGATGGATTTCAATATAAATAACTTAAGAAGAATGTATAAAAGTGAGAGATGCTCAAAAATAACTGCGTAAAACATTTGAAGGATATAGCTTTTAAACCTTTCAGGATTTTATATGAACACAGTGAAGTCTGATGGATTTCAATATAAATAACTCAAGATGAATGTATAAAAGTGAGAGATGCTCAGAAATAACTGCGTAAAACATTTGAAGGATAAAGCTTTTAAACCTTTCAGGATTTTAGATGAACACAAAGATGTCCGAAGGACTTCAATATAAATAACTTTAGATGAAATCTAGAGAAAAAAGTAAATAGAAACGATAAAATCAACCCATAAAATGGGTTGAATAGAACCATCAATACAACAGCATGTTCGGATAAATTTCTAAATGTGTTTTCTTGATGTGTTTATATAACACATCTTTTAATTCGTCCGTATTTATTTTTTTTGCTGCAGAAATATAAACTGTTGGATGAGTGTTTTTGCTCATCCACATTTTTTTCAAATCTTCTAAAGAGTAATTTTCTTTTGTTGCAGGAGTTAAATCGTCCTCGTCTTTTTTATCGTAAGTAAATGCATCTATTTTGTTAAATACCATAATGGTAGGTTTATCAAGTGCGTTCATTTCTTTTAATGTTTCGTTAACCACATTCACTTGTTCTTCAAAATTTGAATGAGAAATATCAACAACATGAACCAACACATCGGCTTCTCTCACTTCATCTAGCGTTGATTTAAAAGATTCTACCAAGTGATGTGGGAGTTTTCTAATAAAACCAACTGTATCGGTTAATAAAAATGGTAAATTATCAATAACAACTTTTCTAATAGTGGTGTCTAATGTAGCAAAAAGTTTGTTTTCGGCAAATACTTCCGATTTGCTTAACAAGTTCATTAATGTTGATTTACCTACATTGGTGTAACCTACCAAAGCCACACGAACCATTTGAGCTCGTTGTTTTCGTTGTGTGGCTTTTTGTCTGTCAATTTCTTTTAACTTTTCTTTTAGTAAAGCTATTCTATTTAAAATAATTCGTCTATCGGTTTCAATTTGAGTTTCACCCGGACCACGCAAACCAATACCACCTTTTTGTCGTTCTAAGTGAGTCCACATTCGAGTTAATCGTGGTAGTAAATACTGACATTGTGCCAACTCTACTTGGGTTCTAGCATACGATGTTTGAGCTCTGCTTGCAAAAATATCTAATATTAAACTGCTTCGGTCGAGCACTTTTACTTCAATAACTCGTTCAATATTTCGTGCTTGAGATGGCGATAATTCATCATCAAAAATGACTACATCAACAGGGTTTTCTTTAATGTAGTTTAAAATCTCATCTAGTTTTCCTTTTCCCACAAAAGTTCGTGGATCGGGGTATTCTAGTTTTTGAGTAAATCGTTTTACTTCAACTGCTCCAGCAGTTTCTGCCAAAAACGATAGTTCGTCTAAATATTCATTTAGCTGAGCAGCATCTTGGCTTTTGGTAATAACACCAACAAGAACTGCTTTTTCCTCAATAGCTTCGTTTGTTATGTGAAGTTTTTCTTTCATCTTTTCTTTAGAACATTCCTGCTCCTAACAGGTTTGGCTTAATTACTCCTGCCCACAAAATTAACACAAAAGCAATGGTATAAAAAATAGCTCCCTTTTTAAACTTTAATTCACTAGTTGCAGCTTTTTTCGACAAAACTCGTCCTAAAGTAATTAAAGTAATAGCAATTAGCATGGTAAATCCGTGTTCAACTACCCAAAAGCGAAGAGTAGCATCTTTCATGGCAACACCCATGCTTACAATTTTATCACTTACAAAATACATGATAACACCAAAAATTAATTGCAAATGGGTAACACTTAACAATATTAAGGCAATTAAATTATCTGATTTTCCATATTCTTTTTTGCCAAACCAGCCAGCAAATGATTTAATAATAGCTATTACCAAAAAGATGATAACCAACCATCTAAATCCTGAGTGAGCGTGTAACATTCCGTTGTACATAATTTTTATTTTTTTAAGTTAGGTAAGCAAAATTAATTAAAAGCGATTGATTATAGCACTCCTAAAATTGAATACTCATCTTTTTATATATTCATTTATTTAACATAAAACGGTATTTTTGAAAAAATTAATTTTCATCGATTTATGCTTAGATTTATATTATTGTGTTTGTTGTTAGGAAGTGTTTCTGTTTATAAAGCTCAAGAAACCTTTATGGTAAACGGAACGCACAACAAAATTCAAAATTATTATGCCTTTAAAAATGCAACCATTCACGTTGATTATCAAACCAAAATAGAAAATGGAATTTTAATTATTAAAGAAGGTAAAATTGTAGAAGTTGGTGTAGCAAATGCAGTTAAAATTCCTGCAAATGCAGTAGTTTACGACGTAAAAGGAAAATTTATTTACCCTTCTCTTATTGATTTGTATACCAATTATGGTATGCCAAAAATAGAAAATGAGGGTAGAGAGCGTTTTACCCAACAATTTGAAACCAATAAAAAAGGTGCTTACAATTGGAATCAAGCAGTTCATCCGGAGGTTGAATCTGGTCAATTATTTACAGTTGACGACAAAAAAGCCGATGAACTACGCAAATTGGGTTTTGGTACAGTTTTAACTCACCAACAAGATGGTATTTTTAGAGGAACATCTGCATTGGTTACACTTGCCAACGACAAAGCTAATCAGGTAATGATTAACGACAAAGTTGCATCGCATTTATCTTTTGATAAAGGTTCATCAACCCAAGATTATCCTGGTTCTTTGATGGGAGCAATTGCTCTTATTCGACAAACTTACTACGATGTAGATTGGTATTTCAACAATAAAAACATACCAGAATACAATATTTCGTTAGATAAAATGACCGACAACTGGGAGCTTCCTTCCATTTTTGAAGTTAAAGATAAACTTGATATTTTGCGTGCCGACAAAATTGGTGATGAATTTGAAATGCAATACATTTTTAAAGGTGCTGGTGATGAATACGAAAGAATTAACGAAATAAAAGCAACGGAAGGCAAGCTTATTGTTCCGCTTAATTTTCCTGAAGCTTATGATGTTGCCGACCCTTATGCAGCAAAATTGGTTCCTTTTTCTGACCTAAAAAAATGGGAGATGGCTCCTTTTAACTTAGGAATTATTGCTAAAAACCAAATCGATTTTGCAATCACAACTTCAGGATTAAAAGACCAAAAAATTTTCTTTTCCAATTTAAGAAAAGCGATAAAAAATGGTTTGTCGGAGCAAGATGCTCTTAAAGCATTAACCTACTCTCCAGCAAAATTTATTAATGCTTTTGATAAGGTTGGTAGCTTAGAAAAAAATAAATTGGCAAATTTTATTATAACATCAAATAACCTTTTTGACGAAAAAAATGTGATTTATGAAAACTGGATTAAAGGAACTAAATATTTAATTAACGATTACAATATTCTCGATATCAGAGGCAGTTATAACCTTAAAATTGCTGATAAAGTTTATCCTGTAAAAGTAAAAGGAGAAGTTGAAAACCCTTCGGGTGAAATTGAATTAATTAATAAAAATGAAAACGGAAAAGCAGATACCACAACCATTTCGGTTAACATAAAATTACAAGCCAACAACATTTCATTACATTTTAACCCGAACGACGAGTTTTCAAAAAACACCATTCGATTAAGTGGTTATGTAAATCATAATGCAGTAATTTGGGAAGGAAAAGGTCAATTAGCAAATGGTGAATGGCTAAATTGGTCGGCAATAAAAGGAGAAAAAACCAAAGAAGAAAAAACCAAAGCAGATTCAAGTAAATCAGATTCGTTGGTTGTTCCTAAAATGTTTTATCCCAACATGAGTTTTGGTTTTGATTCAATACCTAAAGCTAAAACCATTTTAATTAAAAATGCTACCGTTTGGACAAACGAAGCCGAAGGTGTTTTAAAAAATACCGATGTACTGTTAAAAGACGGAAAAATTGCACAAATAGGCAAAGATTTGATTGCTGAAGGTGCTGAAATGGTTGATGGTAAAAACAAACATTTAACCGCTGGTATTATTGACGAACATTCGCACATTGCCATAAGCAGAGGAGTTAATGAATGTACACAAGCAGTTACTGCCGAGGTTAGTATTGCTGATGTAATAGATAGCGATGATATTAACATTTACCGTCAGTTAGCTGGGGGTGTTGTTGCATCACAGTTGTTACATGGCTCATGCAATCCTGTAGGTGGTCAATCTGCATTAATAAAATTGAAATGGGGAAGTAGCCCCGAAGACATGAAAATAAAAGATGCAGATGGTTTTATCAAATTTGCATTAGGCGAAAATGTAAAACAATCAAACTGGGGTCCTTTTAACCGTTCGCGTTTTCCACAAACAAGAATGGGTGTTGAACAAGTTTATTACGATGCTTTTATTCGAGCTAAAGAATATCAAAATGCATGGGATGCTTATGCAAAACTTACCCCAAATGCAAAAGCCAATAGTTATGCTCCACGTATAGATTTAGAAATGGAAACCTTAAATGAAATCTTAAACAAAGAGCGTTTTATTTCTTGCCATTCTTATGTTCAGTCGGAAATTAATATGTTAATGCATGTTGCTGATTCCATGAAGTTTACTGTAAATACTTTTACACATATTTTAGAAGGCTATAAACTCGCCGACAAAATGAAAGCACATGGAGCGGGTGGTTCAACTTTCTCTGACTGGTGGGCTTACAAATTTGAAGTAAACGACGCAATTCCATACAATGCGGCAATAATGCACAAACAAGGTGTAGTAACTGCAATAAATTCTGACGATGCCGAAATGGGACGAAGGCTAAATCAAGAAGCAGGAAAAGCTGTAAAATATGGAGGAGTTAGCGAAGAAGATGCTTTGAAAATGGTAACATTAAATCCTGCAAAATTGTTGCATTTAGACAATCAAATGGGTAGCATAAAAGTTGGTAAAAGTGCAGATGTAGTGTTGTGGACAGCAAATCCATTATCAATTTATGCAACGGTAGATAAAACCATTATTGAAGGTGTAGTTTATTTCGACAGAGCAACCGATGAGCTTTTACAAAAGAAATTTGCTGCCGAAAAAAATGCTTTAATTGAAAAAATGCTTGATGTTAAAAAAGGTGGAGGTAAAACTCAAAAACCTCAAGCAAAACCAAAACATAGCTATCACTGTGATTCAGTAGGAGAGTAAAATTTAATTAAATCTTGATGAGTTAATTAATGTGGGTTTGAATATAGAATTAGTAAAATGAGTAAACTGGAAAAAAACATAGTTATACCTCAAGAAATAATTTTAAACAAAATTTTTGAAATTAGAGGTCAAAAAGTAATGTTAGATAGAGATTTAGCAGAACTTTATGATGTAAAAGCTATTCGATTACGCGAACAAGTGAAAAGAAACATAGAAAAGTTCCCTAAACATTTTATGTTTCAGTTAACAGAAAAAGAAACCGATAACATGGTATCGCAAAATGCGATACCTTCTAAACAACATCTTGGTGGCTCTTTACCTTATGTATTTACAGAACATGGAGTATTACAATTAGCAAATGTTTTATCAGGCGATAGGGCAACTCAAATGAGTATTAAAATTATAGAAGTTTTTGTAAAAATGCGAGAAATACTACTAACTCATAAAGATGTTTTAATGGAGTTAGAAACAATCAAACAAAAAACAGTTTCAAACAGCAATGATATAGAATTAATCTTTAAGTATTTAAAGCAGTTTGAACAAGCCAAACAACAAGAATTAGAATATCAAAATAGAGAAAAAATAGGCTTTAAAACAAAGAAAAAAGATAATTAAACTAAGATAAAAAATATGAGAACAAAATATATAAAATTAACAGCTACTTTTTACTTTCTACTTTCTACTTTTAACTGCATAGCTCAAGTTGAAACTCCAGCACCAGCTCAATCTAAATCAATTTTACTTTTGGGTGGAATTGCTCATTTAGGTAACGGAAATGTAATTGAAAACTCAGCCATTGGATTTAAAGACGGAAAATTAACTTTAGTTGCTGACGCAAGAGTTATTAAGTTACAAGCAAATGCTTTTGATACAACTATTTCAATTCATGGAAAACACGTTTATCCAGGAATTATTGCTCCAAACTCTACCTTGGGATTGGTAGAAATTGATGCTGTTAGAGCCAGTGATGACCAAAGTGAAGCGGGTAGTTATACTCCTCATGTTCGTTCTATAATTGCATATAATTCCGAATCGAGAATTACTCCAACGGTTAGAGCCAACGGCGTTTTAATGGCACAAATTACACCTCGTGGAAATGTGGTTTCTGGAACATCTACAATAGTGCAGTTTGATGCTTGGAATTGGGAAGATGCTGCTTATAAAAAAGACGATGGAATTCATTTAAATTGGCATCGAATGTATAATCCTTGGAACGGAAAAGCCAATGAAAATTATACCGATAATGTAAATGAACTTAAAAACTTTTTTGCCGACGCATTAGCATATTCAAAGGTAAATGAATATGAAGTAAAAAATTTACGATTTGAATCCATGAGAGGATTGTTTGATGGAACGCAAACCCTTTTTATCCATACCAACTATGTAAAAGAAATTATTGATGCTGTTTTATTTGCTAAATCATACCAAATAAAAAAAGTGGCAATTGTTGGTGGTTATGATGCTTGGATGGTTGCAGATATGTTAAAGGATAATCAAATTTCGGTTGTACTTAGAAGAGTTCATGAACTACCCACAAACGAAGATGATGATGTTTATTTGCCATACAAATTACCAAAAAAATTAATGGATGCAGGGGTGTTGTTTTGTTTAGAAAATTCGGGCGATATGGAAACAATGGGAACCCGTAATCTGCCATTTTATGCAGGAACAACCGCTGCGTATGGCTTAAATAAAGAACAAGCTTTGCAGTTAATTACACTTAATACTGCAAAAATTTTGGGTATTGATGCAACTTGTGGCAGTCTTGAGCCTGGAAAAGATGCAACACTGTTTATTTCTACTGGTGATGCATTAGATCAAACTACCAATAATGTAGAACAAGCGTTTATTCAAGGCCGACAAATTGATTTGGATAATCATCAAAAAAGAATGTTTAATAAATACAGTGAAAAGTATAAGAATCAGTAATCTTTTTACAGTTTAATGTTCCAAATAATGTCGTTATCCCAGTTTTCTTGAATGGTTATTATTTCATTGTAAATAATGAGTTTTTCGGGTTGTAACAGTTTGTTGTAATCACCATTATCCCATTTTCTGTTTTTATTTTTATCAACAATTAGTTTAACTTGATATTCACCTGGTTTAAGGTAAGGAACAACAAATACTTGTATGTGTTTGTCGTAAAATTCATTTATAAGTTCATCTTTTTTCCACAATTGAAAAATGTAGTTATCAGCAAAATTTGGAGCAATTGTAATTTTTAGTGTGCCGTAATTTTCCTCTTTTTTTGTTTTAAACGATTTTTCAATTGAGTCGTTGGTTAAGTTGTAAATTGAAACAAAAGCTCCCGAATCAATTTTTAATTGATAACTGGTATTTTCTTTAAATGCGTAGTTCAATTTTATTGCAGATGAAACACTATCTTGATTAATCAAAACATCAACTACTTTTTTGTTTTCGAGTAACTTAATTTTTTCCATATTTATATCGCTAACAGGAACAGCAGGTTGAAACAAAATTTCCTGATTCAAATCAAACGAAGCGGTAATATTATCTTTGATATTTAAAGTCGTGTCTTTAAAATCTTTTATGGTTAGTAAATCAACCACAGAGCTATCTATTGCTATTCCATTTTGTTTGGTGATAATTAATTTTTCGCTGGTGGTAATATCGTCAGTTAACCAAAAGGTGTGTTTGGTAAAAGTAGTGTTGTGTTCGTAAAACGAATAAACAATAGGTTCATCATTTTTATCAAAGATGGAAATTTCGTTAGAAGGCAAATTCAATTCTAAATGAAGTTTTCCGTATTGTTTATTTTCAATTTTTTTAACGTATTGAATAGTATCCGTTTTGGTAAAAGCATACAGTGCTTGTTCTGAAATGCTTGAGTCTAGCACTACCGGTTGATTTAAAAAAGCAATTTGTTCGTTAGGTAAATCATACAAGTAATTACCGTTGATATCATCTAACGCAAACACCTTGTAAGTTCCTTGTTTTACATTCGTTACGGTAAAACTTCCATCGGACTTTGTTTTAGTTAAATAATTTGGTTTTATTTTTAAAGGAACAGAATCTTTGAGTTGGTTATAAAGCATTACAAACTTATTTTCTTGTGGTGATAATTCAAAAGCATCGAGTAATAATCCAGAATAACTAAGCGAATCTAGCTCGTTTCCAGTTGAAAATACATATTTAAAATTAGGGTATGGATTGTCTTCGGTAATGTCAACTATGGCATCGCCAAAATTAATGCTGTAGGTGGTATTTTCTTGTAAAGCAACAGTTGGTTTAATAATTAGTTTTTTCCCTTTAAGTTTAAGTTTGGGTGCCTCATCCATAATTGGAGAAACAATTAACTGATTTTGAATGTTTTGAAGTTTAACAAACTCATTAAACTTTACGCTAATTTCGGTTGAAGTAAAATTAACTGAACCATTTGCAGGAGTTACTTCCAAAATTTGAGGTGGCAACTCATCTTTTTCTCCTCCTGTAAGAGCAGAGCGTTGAGCACATGAAAACAACAAAATGGTTTCTGCAACAATAAAATATTTAATCAGTTTGTTCAATTTAAAGTTGGTATTAACTGAATAATTTTTAGCAAGTAATTTTGGTCAGTTTCATCAAAATGGTTTAAAAACTCGCTGTCAACATCTAAAACCAATTCAACTTCGTTTTGCGAATTTAACCTTGGTAAAACAATTTCCGATTTTGAAGCAGAGCTACAAGCGATGTGACCTGGAAAATGGTCAACATCGGGAACAATAATTACCTCTTTTTTTTGCCAAGATGAACCACAAACACCTTTTCCTTTTGCTATTCGGGTGCATGCAACAGGACCTTGAAACGGACCTAAAACCAATTCATTGTTTTTTACTAAATAAAACCCCACCCACCAAAAATTAAATGTGGTTTTTAATGCTGCGGCAATATTTGCCAAATTAGCTATTGCATCGGTTTCGCCATCAACCAAAGCCTTTAGTTGAGGTAGAAGAGTTTTGTATTTTTCTTCTTTTGTTAGTTCTGATGAAACAATTAAATCTTCCGCCATAATGCAAATATACCTTGAAATAGATTAAAATAAATTAGCTTTTTTTAAAACTACAAAACACAAATTGTTGAATGGTATTAAAAGGTGTTTGATGTTCTACCGTAAAACAGTTTAGCTTTTCAAACTCCGAGGAAAATAATTTGATTAAAGTGTTTGCCGAATATTGCTTAATATCAATTCCGCTGCATTTTTTCGGGCCTTGTTCCGAAAATGTGCCAATAACCAACATACCATTTTTAGCAATGCTATTCCCAACTGTTTCTACGTAATGTTTAACTTCATCTTCATTTGTAAGAAAATGAAAAGCAGCTCTGTCGTGCCAAAAATCATATTTTTCGGCAGGTTCAAATGTTGTAACATCTGCCACAATCCATTTAACTTGATTGGCTTTGTTTCCTAATCTTTTTTTGGCTCTGTTCAATGCTGCTTCCGATATATCTAATACAGTAATGTTTTGATAACCTAAATCGATTAAAAAATCAACTAAAAAACTATCGCCACCTCCAACATCAATAATTTTTGCTGTGATTGGAATTTTATATTCCTTAAAAAAATTTAACGATGTTTCGGGAGTTGGCTGAAACCAACTTACTTCATTTAATTGTTTGGTTTCGTAGATGTTTTCCCAATGTTTTTTTCTGTCGAAAATTTCCATAAATTTTAAAGTAGTGATTCCAAATAGTGTTGGCTTATTCCAAACGATTTTTTTACTTCATCAATTTTTTGATTAACCAAAATTTCATCTGGTTTTTTATAGGATTTAGTACCAACCAACATTACATTTTTTCGAGTGTGTTCATTGCTTACAAACTCAAAAACATGAGCATCGTAGTGCTGTTGTTCCAATAGCAATGCCCGCAAGGTGTCGGTAACCATTTCGTATTGACGTTCTTTAAAAATACCGTATTTTAATATGGGATTAGTTGTAGTTGTTCCTTTTAATTGTTGTCGAATTTGTTTGTGGCAACAAGGAGCAGTAACAATAAGCGAAGCATTGGCTTTTATTCCTTTAAAAATAGCATCATCGGTTGCCGTATCGCAGGCATGAAGTGCAATTAAAATGTCAATTTTTTTGGTGTTAAAATCTTGTATGGTTTGGTGTTTAAAATGCAATTTCTCAAAACCGCAATCTTGTGCAGTTTTATTGCAGAAATCCACCAAATCTTTTCGGGCTTCAATGCCAGTAATGGTAACATCTATTTTTTTTTGATTTACCAAAAAATCGTACAACGCAAAAGTTAAATAACCTTTGCCCGAACCCATATCAACCACCGAAATGGTTTTGGGTAAATCGGTTTGTTTTAGCAAACTTTCAATTACTTCTAAGTATTTGTTAATTTGTTTAAACTTATCGGCCATTTTTGGAATAACCACGTTGTTTTCGTCGGTTACACCAAGTAAATTAAGGTATTTACCCAATTTTGCTCTGGCAACTTTTGGCTTGTCGTGGCTTATGGGTGGTTTTTTCTCAAAACTTGGAGAGGAACTTCTGCTTGTTGCTTTTCCTTTTTTTGAAAATTGAATGGTAAAATCTTCTGTTAAGGTAAACAAAGTTGCTACTTTAAATTTTTGGTTTAAAAGTTCTTTTAACAAATCTTGAGTTTGTTCTAAAGTGTAGTTTTTAACTTGGTCGTTGGTTTGATAATGATAGGTAGCAGAAAAATTCAACTCATTTTTTAACTCTACCAATCGCAGATAAACATTGAGCAATCCATCGCTTTTAAAAGCTGGTTTGCTAAGGGTTATTTTAACAAAACTTTGGTTGTTAAATGCTGTGGTTAACTTTTCTAAAAACAGGTTTAATTCCTTCATTTAGCAAAAGTAATCAAGTTTTCGGCAATTTTTCTGTCGTTGGCTAATCGAGGCAATTTGTTTTGTCCTCCCAATTTTCCTTCTGCTTTCATGTAATCGTTAAAACCTCCCAATCGAATTGGTGTAATTTTAATGCAATCGAGCATTTCGCCTTTTCGTAAATCTTTGTAATACGAGTTTTTGTTTTGTAATTGTTTGTCTAATTCTTCGGCAAATTCAGCAATTTTAGTTGGTTCGCCCGAAAACTCGATAAACCATTCGTGATAAGCCATTCCTCCACTTACTGGAGTAACTTGTGGTGCAACATGAAATTCGTTTACATCAACATTTATTACCTTGCACGCTTGTTCAATTGCAAAATCAACCTCTTCGCCAATTACGTGTTCGCCAAAAGCTGAGGTAAAATGTTTAATTCTGCCCGAAACCACAATTCGGTATGGGTTTAACGAAACAAACTTAACTGTGTCGCCAATGCTGTAACCCCATAAACCAGCATTGGTGTTTAAAATTAATGCGTAGTTTTTATTTAGTTCCACATCTTTTAACGAAATTCGGGTAGGTTGGTCGTTAAAATATTCGTCGGCAGGAATAAATTCAAAGAAAATACCTGCATTAATGTTGAGCAATAAGCCAGGCTGTGTTTGTGTGTCCTGAAAAGCAATAAATCCTTCTGATGCAGGATACGTTTCAATGCTGTCAATTTTTTTGCCTATGGTTTGCTCAAATTTGGCACGATAAGGCTCAAAATTTACTCCACCATAAATAAACAACGAAAAATTGGGAAAAACTTCTTGAATGTTTTTTTTTCCTGTTTTCTCCAAAATTCTGTCGAAATACATTTGTACCCAAGGTGGAATTCCAGAAATCAACGTCATTTTTTCGGGCAAGGTTTCTTCAATAATGGCATCTATTTTTGTTTCCCAATCGTCGATACAATTGGTTTGGTATGATGGTAAACGATTTTTTTGCAAATACTTTGGCACGTGGTGAGCCACAATACCAGACAATCTGCCAACTGGGACTTTTAAGGAATTGTCCAATTCTGGACTTCCTTGCAAAAAAATCATTTTACCGTTAATGAAATCGGTTTTTTTGGTTTCGTTGATGTAACACAAAATAGCGTTACGGGCAGCTTCCACTTGGTAGTTGAGCGATTCTTTGGTGTTTGGAATGTATTTAGCTCCTGATGTTGTTCCAGATGTTTTAGAAAAATAATTGGGTAAGCCAGGCCACAATACATTTTCTTCGCCTTTTTTTATTCGTTCAATGTAGGTTTTAATGTCTTCGTAATCTTTAACAGGAACTTGGGCTTTAAAATCTTCGTAGGTTTTAATTGCTGAAAAATGGTGGTCGTTACCAAAAGCGGTGTTTTTTGCTGTGGCAATTAAATGGTTAAATACCTGCTGCTGAGTTTCAATAGGATTGGAACTCCACTTTGCTATTTTTTTGCAAATTATTTTTGCAAACACTAATCCTAACGAAGCTTTAATACTCATGGAAATTTAATTTGTAGCTAAGTTACAAAATAATTATGCCTGCAAATTTTTTAAATCTTCAAGGTTTTTAAAACCTTGAAGATTTTTGCATCGTTTTTTATTTAGCAAACCCTATTTTACTTCTCCATACGCTCGTACCTCGCTACTCGAAGTGACAACTGGGTTATGTCCGTTCGATTAGGTAAAACGAAGAGTTAACGTAGTTTTAACGTATCGAGAACTCGAAGTGATAAAAGCAAAATGCTAAAAAGTTTTACTGGGCAACAATGCGTTCACTAAACAGCTTTTTACCATTAGTATCTGTACCTACAATAATGTAAATCCCATTCTTTAATTGGCTTACATCAAATTCAGTTTTGTTGTTGGTAATGTTTTCTCTTTTCAGCAATTCTTTACCAGACATATCATACAATGAAACATGATAAGCTGTATTGATTTTTGCTTTATAATAAATTGTAATGAACTCTGTAAATGGATTTGGAAAAACAATTATTTCGTTGGTTTCGGTAAAGGTAATTTCCTGAACTGAAACTGGGAGACCTGTTGTATCATCAATGGTATTTAAAACCGTATTGGTAATAACTGCTGGATTGTAATCAAAATAAATATGCCCTGTATTAAAAATTGGGGTATTTGGAACTAGGTTAGGATTTTGGTTAATACTAAATTTAACAAATCCTTGACTGCCTAAAAAATCAACATTGCTATCGGGTAACATAATATTGTTAAACTTAAATACAGCTTCTCCATCTTGTTCTATCCATACTTGCATAGGATGACTGCTTGCCAATGGCTTTAAACTACTCCAATCTAAATTATCGTCTAATTGGTCTCTAACCATTACTGTTAGTGCGGTATCATTCCCTGTATTTTGGAAACGTATTAAATATTCCATGGGTTGATTGTTAGCAATAAACCCTTGCGAACCAATACCCTTAGGTAAAACTGTTTTGTCATTAGGGTCATACGCACATACTAACTCTTGTTTTAAGGTATCAGTATTCGAATAAACTGCGTTCCCTAAACTATCTAGCGCTGTAACAATTAAAGTAGAAGTTAACGAATCTCCCATACTTGTAAATGGAGGCATTTGAACTTGTAGATTAATCATTTCTTCGGCATAAAAGAATAAACTATCAAAGTGCCAATAGATATTTTGTCCAATAATAGAGTCGGGAGCAATTACTGATGAGATATAAGAAATAGAATTATCTAGTTGTAGTTGAATTACACCATTTGGAATGGTTGTGCCTTCGTTCTTAATGTTAATCCAAAAATTTGTTGTGGTATTACATCTTGGAAAACCACCTGTTAGTTCTGGTTTTATAATAGTAGTAATAGTATCAGAATAAAATCCAAAATTTAAACTATCAGCAACAGGGTTTGCATCATTTACTGTTTTAGTATAAGAAGTAGAGTCGGTAGTTAAATCCCATAAATCATTTGGAATAAAACTTACTACATATGTTCCAGTATCAACAGCAAAGTGATATTGACCATTATTATTTGAAAAACTTGCTAATCCATTAGGTTGCGAATCTATATGCATAAAAGGTAATCCTATTTCATTAGTATCTAATATTCCATTCTGATTGTAATCATAAAAAACTTTTCCTCTTAATTCATATTGACTATTATAAAAATTCTCATACCAAGCTATTTTAGCATCATCTTCTGAAGCAGAGAGCAGGTCTATATCCCCATCATTATCTATGTCTGTTGCAAATACAGAGTACGCACCAAAAGCATCTAAAGTAACAATTTGCTCAGATCCAAATACCCCCCCACCTTTGTTTTCAAACCATGCTATTTTATGATCTAATCCCGAAGCCGCAACAACATCCATATCTCCATCATTATCAATATCAGCAGTATATACAGACCTAGGACAGTCTGAATTAGTCGAAATGATTAGCTGTGATCCAAAGGTCCCATTTCCTAAATTTACGTACCAAGCAATTTTGTCACCGCTACAAGAAGTAGAAAGTACATCCATATCACCATCATTATCTAAATCAGAAGCATAAACAGAAGTTCCAGAAGAAATTGAAGATGAAATAATTAACTGGGATCCAAAGGTCGCCCCTCCCAAATTTTTATACCAAGTTATACTATTACTATTAGCAGATAGTACATCTATATTTCCATCATTATCAAGATCTGAAGCATAAACACATTGAGTATTGGTGGCGTTTGTTGTAATAATATTTTGAATAGTATCAAAAACACCTCCCCCTAGATTTTTATAAAAAGACAATTCTTCATCACCCATTGAAGCCACAAGCACATCCATATCACCATCATTATCAATATCTGCGGCATAAATCGACGTAGGACTATTAGTCTCATTATTTCTTGATATAGGTTGTAGGGTATCAAAAGTTCCATTTCCTAAATTTTCATGCCATGCGATTTCATTAGTAGCATTTGACGCAGAGAGAACATCAGGATCGCCATCTAAATCCAAATCAGCAGCATAAATAGACCATGGTCTTCGTACACCTGAGGAGATTATTTGCTGAACACCAAAGTTGCCATTTCCTAAGTTTTCGTACCATACTACCTTAGTATCATAACTAGTGCCTCCAAACCCAGTAACCACATCTAAATCACCATCTAAATCAATATCGGCAGTATAAACGGATCTTGTTTGATGATTAGAAGCAATACTTAAATCGGAAAAGTTATTACTACCTAAATTCCTGTAATAATGTATTTTATAACCTGAGTTCCAAATCACGTCCATATTACCATCGTTATCAATATCAGCGGTATAAATTTTACTTGCAGAAGAGCCTGCAGTAGAAAACACTTTTAAAATTGTGTCCATTATTCCTGCTCCTAAATTTTCAAACCAAACTATTTGGCCTCCTACCGAAGATAAAACATCCATATCACCATCATTGTCTAAATCATTAACAGAAATATTTTTGCTGCCAGATGATGATGTAATTATAATTTGATTAGTATCTATAACCCCTCCTATGTTTTCATACCAAGCTATTTTATTATCGCCACCAGATGATGAAAGCACATCACCATCCCCATCATTGTCCATATCTGCCGAAAATACAGTATTGATAGATTTTACATTTGAAGATATTAGTTGTTGAGCACCAAAAACACCTCCACCTAAGTTTCTACTCCAATACATTTTATGAGTTGTTGTTGAACCATAAATTACATCTATTTTCCCATCACTATCTATGTCAGAAACGCTTATTGGAGTTGCATTTATTGAACTGGTAGAAATATTTTGTTTAGCTCCAAAACTACCTCCACCCAAGTTTTCGAACCATGATATACCAGGAGTACAATTACATGAGGTTAAAATATCCATATCACTATCCATATCTATGTCAACCATTAATATAGAAGAGTTTACATAAGCATCAGTTGTAATAATATTTGGGTTATTATTGAAGTTTCCCCCTCCTAAGTTTTCGAACCAGCTAATAATACCAATTGTTGATTGTACTATAATTACATCTAATCTTCCATCGCTGTTTATATCCGACACATCAAAATCAAAAACGACTGTAATATCTGTAACTGCTATTAATTTTTGTTCACTAAAGATTCCATTTCCTAAATTTTCATACCATATGATTTTTTTATCAGGGTTTAAAGTAGCAATAAAATCTAAATCACCATCATTGTCCAAATCGAAAGCGTTTACTTTTTTAGCTCCAGCTGTTGATTTGGAAATATCAATCTGAGGACCAAACTGTGCATTAACAAAAAGCACACTTAATAAAAGAGGTAAAAAGAGTATGAGTTTTTTCATGTTCTAAAATTAGAAGGAATTACGAATGTAAAGAAAATCTGCTTTCAAATAACCT
>JABTUP010000003.1 GCA_015075325.1 Flavobacteriales bacterium
GCTAAATAATATTGAAGAAAAAGATTTTATAGTTTTTCAATTTTATTCCAAAGAATTGATGTTATCGAAAGACGATGTCATTTCCTTTTTATTCAATGATAATAAAATAATTGATTTCAAGATTAATAACAGCTCTTATAAATCATCTCATCCACATATAGATAAATTATTCGAAAATAAGGTTCTTATTACAGAAAGTGAATTAAACATCTTTGAAACTCAACAATTTTTAAAATGGAAGATTTCATTAAAAAAACAAAATCGTGAAATAATTGGTGGGGAAGATGGCCACAAAATATATTTATCACACAATAACTTAGCAATTGTAATAAGAAAATTTACAAAAGAATATCGTGAATTAGTTCCTAAAATAATTCCAAATTATAAACCATTACAAGAACGCGAAAATGTATATATAGATAATCAGGACATTAAATCTGAGGAATGTTATGTTTATTTAATGATAGATACACTAAATAATTTTCACAAAATTGGAATATCAAATAGTCCTGAGTGGCGTGAAAAAACATTACAAAGTGAAAAACCATCAATAGAACTTATTGCTTCAAAAAAATTTGTTAGTAGAAATATTGCCTCTAGTATTGAAAAAGCATTACACTCTACTTTCGCTGATAAAAGATTAAGAGGTGAATGGTTTCAACTCGAACCAAGAGATATAGAAGAACTAAAAATAACACTAAACACATAATTTCCCAACTCTCCTGAGTTTTTTTTTAGATTCCGTGTCAAGCACGGAATGACGCGTTTAATTTACCTTGCGTTCTTGGCGTGGTTTCTTTGTGTTCTTGGCGGTAAAAAACCAAAACACAGCGTTAAATAATTTGAGAAAAAGTTTTTTATGACTTAAAAATGATTACATTTGCCTCCGCTTTTGAAAGAACAGGTATAATAAATTATAAGTAAAGATGAAAAAAGGAATACACCCAGAAAACTACAGATTAGTTGTATTTAAAGACATGTCAAACGACTACTCATTTGTAACTAGATCTACTGCAGAAACTAAAGAAACTATCGTTTGGGAAGATGGAAATGAATATCCAGTAGTTAAATTGGAGATTTCTCACAAATCGCACCCTTTTTACACTGGTAAAATGCAATTGGTTGATACGGCTGGTAGAATTGATAAATTTAAAAGCCGTTACGCTAAACATACAAAATAGTTTTTTAAGAAATCTATTATATAAAAGTCCTGATTTAACCATCAGGACTTTTTTTATTTTAGTAATTTTCGCACTTAAACCGTCAGTTTATGAATGTCATTTTTTTTGAAGAAAACAGAGCACAATTTTTACCATTAACCTTTACCCGACCCATTGCCGATTTACGCATAGGTATTTTAACCATTCGCGAAAAGTGGGAAAAAATGTTGAACGTAAAAACCTCAACCAAAACAGTTGAATATTTAAGCAAAAAATATCCTGCTCAACTTACTTCAAATGCAAATACCATTTGGATTAACAGTTGTTTTTTTCCGAACGAAACTTTAATTGCTGAAATAAACGCTCTGCAACAAGGCGAAACATTACTGTTTTCGGGCAGCATTATTGCAGCAAACACACCACAATTGGAGTTATCAGCTACCGAAAACTACACCAAAAAAACTACCCATTCAACCCCGCTTTTTATCACAAAAATTACCGATATTTTTACCAAAAACGAAGCTGCTATCCAAGCCGACTTTGATTTAATTACCAAAGGAAGAACATCGCAACCGCTTTCAAAAACCAATACACTTTTAGGTAACAACATTTTTGTAGAAGAAGGTGCAAAAGTGGAAGCGGCTATTTTAAACTCAACCACAGGGCCTATTTATATTGGTAAGGATTCTGAAATAATGGAAGGAAGTGTTGTTCGCGGGCCATTTGCTTTGTGCGAACACGCTACACTTAAATTGTCCACAAAAATATACGGAGCAACAACAGTTGGCCCTCACAGTAAAGTTGGCGGAGAGGTTACCAACAGTGTTATTTTGGGTTATTCCAACAAAGGACACGATGGCTTTTTAGGAAATTCTGTTCTTGGTGAATGGTGTAACTTGGGTGCCGACACCAACAACTCTAACCTAAAAAATAATTATGCCGAAGTAAAATTATGGAACTACGCTACCGACAAAATGGAGCCTACTGGTTTACAATTTTGCGGTTTAATTATGGGCGACCACTCCAAATGTGGTATCAACACTATGTTTAATACAGGCACTGTAGTTGGCGTTTCGGCAAATGTGTTTGGCGGAAATTTTCCACCCAACTTTATTCCATCATTTAGCTGGGGTGGTGCTTCGGGTTTTGAAACTTATCAAATAAATAAAGCATTTGAAGTGGCAACACAAGTTATGGAAAGAAGAAACGTTTCCTTTACCGAAATAGATAAAGAAATTTTGACTTCCGTTTTTCAGCTTACTTCACACTATCGGAAATAACCTTATTATTTTTAATTCGTGAAATTCGTGTCAATAAAGCCAATTTTTCCGAATTCACAAACATGGCACGAGGCTTGAAACTTTATCGATAACCTCAATAATAGAGGATTATCTAAAGAAAATACTGTCATATTGACTTAAACAATAAATAAACATGAACGATAACTTTGACTTTAAGAATTTAGCAATTAGCAACATTATTGACGATGAAACGGAGTTTATTCCTTTGCTTTCTGCCGATGATGAAGAGCAAATGAATTCGGAAAAAACCCCTGATGAACTGCCAATATTACCGCTAAGAAATACAGTATTGTTCCCTGGAGTAGTTATCCCAATTACGGTTGGCAGAGATAAATCCATCAAATTGATTAAAGATGCCTACCAAGGCAACAAAACTTTAGGAGTTGTTTCTCAAAAAAACGACAACATTGAAGACCCAAAAGAAAGCGATTTAAATAAAATTGGAACTGTTGCACTTATTTTAAAAATGCTTAGAATGCCCGATGGTAACACCACCGTAATTATTCAAGGCAAAAAACGTTTTAAAATAAAAGAAGTTACACAATCCGAACCTTACTTAAGAGCTACCATTGAACCTTACAACCAAGTTGAAAAACCATCTGGAAAGAACTTTAACGCACTGGTTGGCTCTATAAAAGATTTGGCTTCTCAAATTATTGAACAATCGCCAAACATACCAACCGAAGCTACTTTTGCCATTAAAAACATTGAAAGCCCTACGTTTTTAATCAATTTTATTGCTTCCAACATGAAAGGAAGTGTTGCCGAAAAACAAGGATTACTAGAAGTGCCCGAACTTAATGAGAGAGCAAACAAACTACTCGAACACCTTTCGAAAGAATTGCAATTGTTGGAACTAAAAAACGATATTCAATCGAAAGTGCGACACGATTTAGATCGTCAGCAACGCGAATACTTCCTAAATCAACAAATTAAACAAATACAAGAAGAATTAGGTGGCGACCCAGTTCAGCAAGAAATTGAAGAATTTAAGAAAAAAGCAGAAAAGAAAAAATGGCCAAAAGAAGCCAAAAAACGCTTTGAAAAAGAACTTGAAAAATTAGCTCGTTTAAACCCTCAAGCAGCCGAATATTCTGTCCAACACAACTACATCGAAACATTAGTAGAATTGCCTTGGTTAGATTACAGCAAAGATAATTTTGATTTAAAACGAGCTCAAAAAATACTCGACCGCGACCATTTTGGTTTAGAAAAAGTAAAAGAACGTATTGTTGAACATTTGGCTGTTTTAAAACTAAAAGGCGACATGAAATCGCCAATTATATGTTTGTACGGACCTCCAGGAGTTGGAAAAACATCGTTAGGAAAATCGGTTGCAGAAGCGTTGGGCAGAAAATATGTTCGTATGTCGTTAGGCGGATTGCGAGATGAAGCAGAAATTAGAGGACACCGAAAAACCTACATTGGTGCAATGCCGGGTAGAATTATTCAAAACATTAAAAAAGTAAATTCATCTAACCCTGTTTTTGTTTTAGACGAAATTGACAAATTAGGAAACAGCCATCAAGGAGACCCTTCCTCTGCCCTATTAGAGGTATTAGACCCTGAACAAAATAGTACATTTTACGACAATTTCTTGGAGTTAGATTACGATTTGTCGAAAGTATTATTTATAGCTACTGCAAACTCGTTATCTTCCATACAACCCGCTTTACGCGACCGTATGGAAATTATTGAAATGACGGGCTATACAGTGGAAGAAAAAATTGAAATAGCTAAAAAACACTTGTTACCCAAACTATTAAAAAACCACGGTTTATCTAAAAAACATTTACAGCTTTCGAGTTCAGTTATCGAAAAAGTAATTACTGAATATACTAGAGAATCTGGGGTTCGATTACTAGAAAAAACCTTAGCAAAAGTGGTACGTAACACTGCCAAACAAATTGCTATGGAAGAAAATGTTACTGATATAAAAGTAACTGCAAATCAATTACACGAAATTTTAGGACCAGGGCACTCGAAAGACAAATACCAAGGCAACGATGTTGCTGGCGTAGTAACCGGATTGGCTTGGACATCTGTTGGTGGAGACATTCTTTTTATAGAAACCAGTTTGAGCAAAGGTAAAGGCAAACTTACCCTTACCGGAAATTTAGGTGATGTAATGAAAGAATCGGCAGTAATTGCTTTGGCATATTTAAAAGCTCATTCCGATATTATTGGATTAACATCTGAGGTGTTTGACAAATGGGATATTCACGTACATGTTCCAGAAGGAGCAACTCCAAAAGATGGCCCTTCGGCAGGTATTACCATGCTAACAGCTTTGGCTTCGGCATTTACACAACGTAAAGTAAAAAATAAATTAGCCATGACTGGTGAAATTACTTTACGCGGAAGAGTGTTGCCTGTAGGAGGAATTAAAGAAAAAATATTGGCTGCCAAACGTGCCGAAATCAAAGAAATTATTCTATCGGAAGACAATAAAAAAGACATTTTAGAAATCAATAAAAAATACCTCGAAGGATTAACATTTCATTACGTTAAAACCATGATGGAAGTAGTTGAAATAGCTTTATTAAAGCAAAAGGTTAAAGATGCAGTAAAAATAGGATAACAACTCATATACTAAGCGTAGCAGAAGCTACGCTTTTTTTATCTTACGACTTGTGTAATTTCAAAATAGAGTTTGTGTAAATTCAAAATAGAACTAATGATTACAACATAAAAGATTGGAAAGACTGTTAATAATTTACCTGACTAATCACTATTCACTAATTACTATTCACTAACAATTCATCACTCACCTTGTTAATAATTATTGAAAAGTTTAAGAAACGAGCTCTACTAAACGCTACTAATTAAATTATTTTTGTTAGTTGTAAATCGTTTATAAAATCAAAAAATAACCATGAAATTTATAGTATCAAGTTCAGTATTATTAAAGCAAGTTCAAGGAATTAGTGGAGTTTTAAATTCAAGTAATACGCTACCTATTTTAGATAATTTTTTATTTGAAATAAAAAAAGGTAAATTAAGTATTACCGCTTCCGATTTGGAAACCACAATGGTTGCTCAACTAAGTGTTGAAGCTAAGGAAGATGGTTTAATTGCTATTCCTGCAAAATTATTGTTAGATACATTAAAAAGTTTTCCTGAACAACCATTAACATTCACGATAGACAAAGACACTTTTGGAATTGAAATTTCTTCGGATTACGGAAAATACAAACTAACCGGACAAAACGGAGCTGAATTTCCAAAAACACCAAAATTAGATGCTGCATCAAACATTAAAATAGATGCATTAATTTTAGCAAACGCTATTAACAAAACCATTTTTGCAAGTGGCAACGACGAATTACGACCAGTAATGTCAGGAGTATTTTTCGAATTAAATGAAACCAACTTGGTTTTTGTTGCTACCGATGCTCACAAATTGGTTCGCTACACACGTACTGATTTAAAAGCCGAAAAAGCTTCATCGTTTATTTTACCTAAAAAGCCATTAAACCTTTTAAAAAATATTTTAGGGAACATAGCTGAAGAAGTAACCATTAACTACAACGAAACCAATGCCATGTTTGTGTTTGGAAACACCACGTTGATTTGTAGATTAATTGATGGTAAATACCCAAATTACAATGCCGTAATTCCTGTTGAAAACCCAAACAAATTAACCATTAGCCGAACTGCATTTTTAAGTTCAATAAAAAGGGTATCGATATTCTCAAACAAAACAACTCACCAAGTACGATTAAAAATTAGCGGAAGTGAATTAAATGTTTCTGCCGAAGATTTAGATTTTTCAAACGAGGCAAACGAAAGATTAACTTGTCAATACGAAGGTGAAGACATGGAAATCGGTTTCAACTCACGTTTCTTAATTGAGATGTTATCAAATTTAGATTCAGATGAAATTAACATTGCCATGTCGGCACCAAACAGAGCTGGAATTTTAACTCCAACCGAAAAAGCTGAAGATGGAGAAGAAATTTTAATGTTGGTAATGCCAGTAATGTTAAATAATTAAGGAGTTAGGCACAAGGCAATAAGGCATTAGTCCTAATTAATTTGCCTTATGCCTAAAAACTAACACCTAATTTATCCTCTATGGATTTCTTAAAAAAACTTTGTACTATTCAAGCTCCTTCGGGAAGTGAATATGTAATGACAAAATTCTTGTTGTCGTACATTAAAAAAGAACAAAAAAACTGGAAAGTAAAACCCGAAATAATTTATGGCGACGATTTTCAAGATTGTATTGTCTTAGTATTTGGAGAACCCCGAACAGCCATTTTTGCCCACATGGATTCAGTTGGATACACCGTAGGCTATAAAAACAATCTGATAAAAATTGGTGGACCAGCAGCAAAGAAAGGAGCCATTTTGGTTGGTGAGGATGAACATGGGAAAATTGAATGTGTTTTAAAAGCTGAAAAAGACGAACACGATTATTTAACCTATTCAGCCGATTTTAAAAGAGAAATTGAACGAGGAACAACTCTAACCTACAAACCTAATTTTAGAGAAGATAAAAATTACGTTCAATGTTGTTACATGGACAATCGTTTAGGTATGTGGACAGCTTTAGAAGTGGCTAAAACATTAGAAAACGGAGCAATAGTATTTTCAGCATGGGAAGAACATGGCGGAGGAAGCGTTGGATATTTGGGTAAATACTTATACGAAGGCTACGGAGTAAAACAAGCCTTAATTGCAGATATTACTTGGGTTACCGAAGGAGTTAAACACGGTAAAGGTGTTGCTATTTCGATGCGAGATTCGGGAATACCTCGAAGAAGTTATCTGAATAAAATAATTGAACTTGCTAAAAAAAGTAAAATTCCTTTTCAGCTTGAAGTAGAAAGTGCTGGCGGCAGTGATGGAAATGCATTACAACGCAGCTCCTACCCTTTTGATTGGTGTTTTATAGGAGCTCCAGAAGATTTTGTGCATACACCTGATGAAAAAGTACACAAAAAAGACATCAAAGCCATGGTGGAGATGTATATTTATTTGATGAAAGGCTTATAGTACTTCCTTTTTTCTTATCTTCGACAAATCATTCTTACTTATATCATAATCAGATGTTTTGTCTGTTAAAGAAATTTTGTTTTATATTATTGTTGATCTTGCACATCTCGGCAAAAGCTCAAAGCACATGTAATGCCTTAAATTTTGATGGCATAAACGATTATGTCAATGTTAATTCTTTGGCTACACCGATGGCTGGAAAAAGCATATTTACAATAGAATTTTGGATAAAAGCGGATTTTAACGATCAATCTGGCCCTGGCTCCTCTTTGTTTGCAATAAACAATTTACCAGCACCAACTGGAAGCAATAGAATTTTATTAATGCTTGGAGACCCTCATGCCGCTACTCAAAATGGGAAATTATGGATAGGCAATAATCTTATTACTCCTTATTTAAGTAATGTTGTTATTGGAGACAACACCTGTCATCACATCGCCTACGCACAAAACGGCAATATAGGAACTATTTATATTGATGGTGTTTTTTCTGGAACACTTTCGTCAAACATAGTCTTATCTGCTTCTGATTTATACAGTATTGGTCAGGAATGGGATAATACTTCTACATCAGATTTTTACAACGGTGAAATCGATGATTTGAGAATTTGGGGCGAAGCACGAACCATTACTCAAATACAAAGCAACATGAACAACGAATTGACAGGAAATGAACCTAATTTAATTGCATATTACAATTTTAACCAGGGTGTTGCTGGAGCTAATAATTCAGGGATAAATACACTAACAGATAGCTCTCCAAATAACATTTCTGGCACACTCAATGGGTTCTCCTTAAATGGAAATGTTTCTAATTGGATTTTAGATAATTGTACAAACTGTATTAGCACAAACAACTGTCATGCCTTATATTTTGATGGCGTAAACGATTATGTTAGCTTAAATTCATTAGCTCCAATTCTTTCAAATCCTTCTATTTCATCAAATTTTACTGTAGAATTTTGGATGAAAAGTAATAAATTTACTCAAACTCATAACTCAGTTACATTATTTGCAATTAATACTAACTCAAATTTTTCTGATGGATTAATTATTTCCATGGGAACCCAAAGCTCTCAATCAGGGCAAGTTTCTCTTAGTGACGATGCTGGAATTTACGACTTTACTACAGCAGAGGATATTGGCGATAATATTTGTCATCACATAGCTTATATTAGATCTAGCACTACAGGTTATTTATACATTGATGGTATTAATGTAGGAAGTCACTTTACTACTTATTCAATATTAAGTACAGACAAAGTTAGCATTGGTCAAGAATGGGATTTTCTGACTACAACACCTACAACTTCGCAGTTTTATAATGGCGAGATTGATGATTTGAGAATTTGGGGCGAAGCCCGAACCATTACTCAAATACAAAGCAACATGAACAACGAACTGACAGGAAATGAACCTAATTTAATTGCCTATTACAATTTTAACCAGGGTGTTGCTGGAGCTAATAATTCTGGAATAAATACACTAACAGATAGCTCTCCAAATAATATTTCGGGTACACTCAATGGATTTTCCTTAAATGGAAATATATCCAATTGGATTTTAGATAATTGCACAAACTGTAATAGTTTAAATCCTTGTAACATTTCTAGTAATTTCAATTCAATAAATCATTGTTTAAACGATACTACTTATTTTACCGATTTATCTGTTGATAGCCTAGATAATATTATAAATTGGCAATGGAATTTTGGTGATGGGAGTTCTTCTACTGGAATCCAAAACCCACAACATATTTATACCAATTCTGGAAACTTTAATGTAACACTAATTATTACTAATGATAACAACTGTATGGATTCCATAACAATTCCTATTTCTATTCATTCAACAACAAATTCAATTCAAAATCTTTCCATCTGCCAAGGCGATAGTGTGTTTTTTGATGGACAATTTTATAACACTAGTGGAATTTATACAGATTCGTTGCAATCTTCATTTGGTTGTGATAGTGTTCTTACTTTGAATTTAAATGTAATTTCTTCCTTACAAACTCTTTTAAATCAAAGTATTTGTCAAGGCGATAGTATTTTATTAGGTGGCAGCTTCCAATATTTTGCTGGAGTTTACACCGATAGTTTACAAGCTTTAGCAGGTTGTGATAGTATTGTTATCACTACATTAACTGTAAACCAAATTTATCATACAAATCAAAATTTATCAATTTGTGCTGGCGATAGTATTCTTATAGATGGCACATATCAAACCAGTTCTGGTATTTATACAGATAGTTTACAAACCACATCAGGGTGTGACAGTATTATTACCATAAATCTTACCGTAAATCCAATATTTAATATTAATCAAAACGCAGCAATTTGCCAAGGCGATAGCATCCTAATTAATGGTATCTATCAAACATCAGCAGGAATTTACACTGAAATCCTTCAATCCATAAATGGTTGCGACAGTACAATAATTACTAATTTGTCGGTTGATTCAGTTATCCAATTAACTATTTCAAAAGATACCACTATAACACCTTGCAATAGTGTTCAATTATCTGTTAGTGGTTCAAATTCCTATTTATGGTCACCATCATTAGGGTTGAGTTGTATTACTTGCTCAAACCCAATTGCACATCCTAGCGAAACTACAACCTACACTATACAAACTTCAAACAATACATGTGTTGTAAATAATTCAGTAACTGTTTTTGTTGAAGGCGATGTAACTATTTTTGTTCCTAATGTTTTTACTCCAAATAGAGATGGTCAAAATGATGGATTTAACATCATTGGAGATTGTATTGAAACTATCCATAAAATAATCTATAACAGATGGGGAATGGTGATGTTTGAATCAACTCAAATCAATGAAGTTTGGGATGGAACTACTTCTACTGGAGCTGAAGTTCCAGAAGGCACTTATTTTTACATATTTACTGTGACCCAAATAAATAAAGAGAAAAGTGTTTTTAAAGGTAGTCTTACTTTATTAAGGTAACAAAATTTCCTTCTTTTTCCATCCATTTTATTTACACGGTTTAAGTTATCGAGTGATTTATGTATTTTTACCACATAATTCATATAAAATAATTAAATATAATGAACTCAATCATTAAACTATTAAAAGCAAACTGGTATTACCTAGTTATTCTATTATTTTTTCTTGGTTTATCTGCTGCATATTTTTCTCCTGCACTTGGTGGCTATACCTTACGACAAGGTGATATTGCAAGTTGGAAAGCTGCTGCTAAAGAATTGACTGATTTTAGAGAATTATTTAATGAAGAAGCCATTTGGACAAACTCCATGTTTGGTGGAATGCCTGGATATTTTATTAGTGTAACTTACCTTAATGGTTTAACTTGGTTAAGCAATATTCTTTCTTTAGGATTACCGTTTACCATGCTTCCAATTTCAATGGTTTTTATAGCCATGTTGAGTTTCTTTATTTTAGGAAAATCGTTAAAAACCACAAACTTAATTGCAGTTTTAGGAGCAATCGCTTATGGATTTATTTCTTATCACATGCTAATTATTGAAGCTGGTCATAACACAAAAGTTCAGGCATTGAGTTACATACCTGCGGTTTTAGGAGCTTTTATAATGATTTATAAAAATAAAAACACTTGGTTTCCTGCTGGAATCTTTGCTCTATTTATGGGATTAGAATTGAGGGCAAATCACATTCAAATGACTTACTATTTTTCATTTGTACTACTTGTTTTAGGTGCATTTTATTTTTATGAAGCCTTTAAAAACAAAACGATTGTTGATTTTTTTAAAAGAACATTACTAATTATCGCTGGAGCTGCCTTGGCTTTATTAGCCAACTTTAATAGTTTTTACAATGCTGCTGTTTACTCAAAATATACCATGAGAGGAGCTCCAGAATTAACCATTAACCCCGATGGTAGTGATAAAAAATCGACTCTTTCATCTGGTTTAGATCGCGATTATATTGTTCAATGGTGTTATGGTAAACAAGAAACCTATAATTTATTAGTTCCAAATGCAAAAGGCGATAGTAAAAATTTAACTAGTGAATATTTTGATTATTTAAGAGAAAACAATCCTCAACTTTTTAATTTTTCTGCCGAACAATATCAAAAAAATCAAGGAAAAATTTTTGGCGGATACTGGGGCGACCAACCTTTTACCTCAGGTGCAAATTACTTGGGAGCCATTATAGTGTTATTAGCTATTTTATACATTGTTTTTGTAAAATCAACTTTAAAATGGGCTTTAGTATTGGTTAGTATTTTAGCCATTATGTTAAGTTGGGGAAAAAATTTAGGAGGCTCAATAGAAAACATGTGGCTTACCAACTTTTTTATCGACTACATTCCAATGTATAGCAAATTTAGAACTGTATCATCAATCTTGGTAATTGTTAATTTAACCTTCCCATTAATGGCAATGTTATTTGTTAATCACATTTATCAAAACCTCGATTGGGCAAAAGCAAACCTTAAAAAAATAATGATTGCCAGTGGTTCTGTAGTTGGTATTGTTTTAATTTTTGCTTTTATTCCAAGTTTTTTCGATTTCACAAGTGATGTTGAAGACAGCATTTTTAATCAGCTTTACCAAACTTATAGCCAAACGAAATCTGGAGTAAATCCTGCTGATGCAGAAGAAGCATTAATTGATTTTAGAATAGAAACTTTTAAAAGTGATTCGTATCGAACCATACTATTTTTAGCTTTAGCAATAAGTGTTCTTTACCTTTGGATTACAAAAAAATTAAAGTACAATTATGCCATTATGGGACTAATTGCATTAGCATTAATTGATGTTTGGGGAGTAAACAAACGCTACTTAAACAACGAAAAAAATCCTCAAAACAAACGAGAATACTTATTGTGGGAAAAAGTAACGGGTTACGAAAACACATTTGCTGCAAACCCTGGCGATAAAGAAATTTACAATATTGAAGCTGCTAAAAATCCACAAATAGAACAAATAGCCTTACAACGATTACAAGATCTGAAAAAAGAAAAAGGTCGTTTAACCTTTATGGACGAAGAAAGTGTTCGTTTTTCGACTCTTAATTTCAACACCAATTATCGTGTAATGAATCTCGACAATCCGTTTAATAGTGCTGCTGTTTCGTATTTACACAAATCATCGGGTGGATACCATGCTGCTAAAATGGCAAGATACCAAGATATGATTGATTTCTACATTTCAAAGGAATTGTCGATGCTACAAACTCCAGAACAAACCAAAGTGTTGAATATGTTAAACACTAAATATTACTTGTATCAAGGTAATTTAGTTTTACAAAATCCGTTTGCATTCGGAAATGCTTGGTTTGCAAATGAAATTAAAACCGTAAAAAATCCAAACGAAGAAATTTTGGCCGTTGCCGATATCAATCCGAAAGTTACTTGTGTGGTTGATGAAAAATTTTCATCATTAATAGCAAACAAAAATTTTAAAAACGATAGTACCTCAACCATTGAATTAACTTCTTATTTACCCAATAAATTAACCTACAAATCCAAATCAACAAACGAGCAGTTAGCTATTTTTTCAGAAATATATTACAAAGATGGTTGGAATGCTTACATCGATGGAAAACAAGTTGACCACTTAAGGGCTAATTATATTCTTAGAGCTTTACCAATACCTGCAGGCGAACATCAAGTAGAATTTCGATTTGAGCCAAAAATGATTGGAATAGGCAATCTTATTGGGCTTGGTTCGTTTGTAATAATTATTGCCATTTTTAGTTTTGGAATTTATTCTGAATTAAAAAACAATATCTAAAGTTACCAAGTAACTCATCATGATTTCAATAATCGTTTGCACATACAACCGCGAACAATATTTACCCAAAATGTTGCAAAGTGTTGCTGCACAAAAATGCAATACTAACGATTTTGAATTGGTTTTAGTAAACAACAATTCAACCGACGAAACACATCTAATTTGTGAAAAATTTGTTGCTGAAAATCCCTCATTACCTGTTCGATATTTTGTTGAAACCAAACAAGGTCTTTCGTTTGCACGAAATAGAGGTTTAAAAGAAGCCAAAGGAACTTACTTTGTATTTATTGACGATGATGCTTTTTTATCGGATAACTACATTAAAGAACTAACCAGCTATTTGAAAAATGCACCAAAAGAATTGGGTTTTGGTGGAAAAATATTACCGTTTTTAGAGTGTGAACTCCCTAATTGGATGTCGAAATATTTAGAATCGCTAATGTCGGTTTTAGATTTAGGTAACGAAATAAAACCATTTAAAGGAGCTAAATATCCTGTTGGAGCAAACATGGGATTTTCGGCAAGTATTGTTCAAAAAATTGGCTATTTTAACGAAGAATTAGGAAGAACAGGAAATTCGATGCTGGGTGGCGAAGAAAAGGATTTTTTCTTTCGAATGAAAGCCGCAAATATTCCTATTTTATATTTCCCAAAAATGATGGTTCACCATGTTATTCCTGCAAAACGATTAACAGTTGCATTCATTCAAAAATTGGCATTAGGCATTGGCGAATCCGAACGCCTACGCACAAAAAAAAATGGAATAGGTTCGTACCTTTATCGTTGGATTTTAGAACTCTATAAATGGGGAGGAACATTTGCCTTATTTATAATTTATTTGTTTAAAGCATCTCCCTCAAAAGGCATTATGCTAATAAAATTTAGGTATTGGATAAGTAAAGGATTATGGGGATAGTTATTAAAAAATCAATAACTACTTCAATAATTAGCTACATTGGTATTTTACTAGGTGTAATCAGTGTACTTTGGCTTCAAACTGCCATTATTACTGAACTCCAAATTGGTATTTTAAGCTACATAGTTGATGTAACAATACTTCTTTTACCACTAATTTTATTTGGCACAAGCGGAATACCTGTTCGATTTCTTCATCTTTTTAAGGAAAATAAAAACCGAAATCAATTTATTACTTCACTTTTTATTATTCCAGCAATATCAATTTTTTTGTTTTTATTGCTCTTTTTAATTTTTAAGCAAGAAATTTTCTTGCTTTTAGGAAAAAACACTTCGCAGTATTCCGATTATTTAATCTTTATTTTTCCCTTACTTTTTTGCTATTCCTATCAATATTTAATCGAAGCCATATTATCAACCGAATCATTAATTGTATTCTCATCCTTTCTTAAAAACATACAAAGAAGGTTGGTTTTAATACTTCTATTGGTGTTATATCATTTTAAAATCATTTCATTTTATCAACTTGTTCAATGGTATGTTTTTAGTCATTTAATAGAAACTATTGCTCTTTACTTTTTTTTCACCAACCATTTTCAATTCAAATTTTCTAACCCTCTACCTATTTTAAAACATCCAAATTTAAAGGAATTTGTTAGCTACGGTTTGTATTTAATTATTGGAGTTAGTGGTGTTGTAATGGTTGGAAAATTAGACACTGTAATGATTAATAGTTTAACCAACAATTTTGAATTGCTGGGTGTTTATGCAATCGCTTTTTTTATTGGCTCGGTTATAGAAATTCCGAAACGGATTGTGCATCAATTGGTTTTTCCCATCATGTCAAAATTAGTTGCAGAAGAAAACAAAGTAGAACTGGAAAAACTTTACAAACAATCAGGAATAAATCTATCTATTTTAGGTGTTTTTTTGTTTTTAATCATTTGGTTTAACATTGATGAATTGTTTTTAATTATACCAAACGGAGAAAAATATGTAGCCGGTAAATGGGTAGTATTTTTTATTGGGCTATCAAAAGTAATTGATGTTGCTTTAGGAACAACTGATTTAATAATTAACGCAACCAAACATTATAAATTAAATGGAATTTTAGCTCCATTGTTAATTATAATTACAATTGTAACAAACTATTTTTTAATACCTATTTATGGAATTACAGGAGCTGCTTTTGCTACAACAATAACTATTTGTATTTATTCTATAGTAAAATATACATTTGTTTACTCTCTATTAAAATTAAATCTAATTAGTAAAAATCATTACTCATTAGTGCTTGTTTCATGTGTTATTTTACTAATCTTTTATTTTAAACCAATCTTCTTTTCCAATAACTTTTTAGAAATTATAGCCAATTCAACCATCATAAGTATTATCTTTATTGGAGGAATTTTAACTTTTAAAACTTCCAATGAAATTAATGCTTTTGTGAAAAACAACCTTAAAAAATACCTAAAAACAAATTGAAACAACCATGAGAAAATTATCTCACACAATGTAAACAGATGAAAATTATTGCGTTACTTCCCATGAAAGGACACTCCGAAAGAGTTCCAAATAAAAACATGAAATTATTTAATGGTATTCCATTGTTTAATCATGTATTAACTACTTTACAAAACTGTGATTTAATTGATGAAGTAATTATCAATACCGATAGCAACGTTATTTCTGAAAGTGCTAAAAAATTTAGTAAAGTAAAAATTCACAATCGTCCAAACGAAATTTGTGGTGACTTTGTATCAATGAACGATATAATTGCTTACGACCTCAACCATTCCGATGGAGATATTTACCTTCAAACTCACAGTACCAACCCACTTTTAAAAACAACAACCATACATCAGGCAATCGAAAAATTTAAAAACCAACGTGAGTTCGATTCGTTGTTTTCAGTAACTAAACTTCAAACTCGTTTGTATTGGGAAGACGTTAGGCCAATAAACCACAATCCAAATGAATTAATACGGACACAAGATTTACCTCCAGTTTTCGAAGAAAATTCTAATTTCTTTATTTTTACAAAAAGTTCATTTAAAAACGCAGCAAACAAAAGAATAGGTAAAAAACCCATGATGTATGAAATGGACAAATTAGAATCAGTTGATATTGATGAACCACATGATTTTATTTTGGCTGAAACCATACAACAACTTAATTTAGTTTAACACATGAATTTAAAACAAAAAATTAGAGCAAAACAGTTAACTCTTGGCAGTTGGATTACCATTCCAAATCAAGCAGTAATTGAAATCATGGCTTCAGCTGGTTTCGATTGGTTAACCATTGATATTGAACATTCAGCCATTGATATGGAAAGCATTCAAAACCTAATCGGTTTTATTCAGGCGAAAAACATTAAGGCTTTAGTTAGAGTTTATGCTAACGATGAAGTAATTATTAAAAGAGTGTTAGATGCGGGAGCCGACGGAATTATTGTACCAATGATTAAATCGAAAGCGGATGCTGAAAAATTAGTCGATTATGTTTATTACCCACCAAAAGGCAAACGAGGTGTTGGTCTTTCGCGGGCACAACAATATGGTACTGGATTTAATGAATACCAAGAAAAACTAAAAAACGATATTATTGTAATAGCTCAAATTGAACACATTGATGCTATTAATAATTTAGAAGACATTTTATCGATTGAAGAAATAGATTCAACACTTATAGGTCCTTACGATTTATCAGCTTCAATGAAATTTCCAGGACAATATGACTTGCCTCAAGTTAAAGAGGCTATAAAAAAATACGACGATATTTGTGACAAATTAAATAAACCAAAAGGTGCTCATGTCATTCAATCTGATTATACTTTTACTAAATCAAAAATCGATTTAGGATATTCGTTTCTTGCCTTTTCGTTAGATTTTTTCTTTTTAGGAGATAAAGCAAGAGAACAAATGCAATTATTAAAAAAATAAAAAAAATGAAAATAGCCGTTTTTGGAGGTACAGGTTTTTTAGGAAGTTATTTAGTTACCGAACTATTAGAAAGAGGTTATGAAGTTTTTGCACTTGATATAAATGATTCAAGTTATATACCGAGCAATAATTTTATAAAAGCTGATATTTTAGACACCACTCTTTTATCTAACCTTTTCGAACAATATAAATTTGATGTGGTTTATAATTTAGCCGGATTTGCAAGCTTAGAAAAAGCAATTGAACATCCTATTTCGGCATTTCAATTAAATGTTATCGGAAACCTAAATATTATTGATTTATGTGTTAAACATCAAGTTAAACATTTTGTTTATGCAAGTAGTGCGTATGCAATGAGTAGCAAAGGTTCGTTTTATGGTTTATCCAAATTATCATCCGAAAAAATTGTTGAAGAATACAAAGAAAAATACAATTTAGATTATACTATTTTGCGTTACGGTTCGCTTTACAGTGAACGCGATTTTGAAAATAATTACATTTTTAATTTAGTAAAAACAGCCATAAAAACTGGCGAAATAAATCATGCCGGAGATGGTGAAGAAGTAAGAGAATATATTCATGCTTTTGATGCCGCAAAATTATCGGCAGATGTTATCGAAAACGATAATCTTAAAAACAAACACCTAGTTTTAACAGGAGTTGAACGAATAAAACGCGGCGATTTATTTAAAATGATTAACGAAATTTTAGGTGAAAAACTAAAAATAAATTTATCAGCCGACGGTTATCAAAATCATTACAAATACACACCCTATAGCTTTACTGCAAAAACAAGTCAAAAACTTACTCCAAACCCTTATGTAGATATGGGTCAAGGACTACTTTCTTGTATTCAAAAAGCTCACGAATTAATAAAATGAGTAATACCATTTTTTTATCTTATCCGCTAAACGACAAAGCCTTTGGTTATGCCAATGGAAATCGTTTTAATCTAAAAAAAGTGCGAAGTATTTGCTGTGGTGATACCAGTAATAATTCCTCTTTTGAAATGCCAACACACTTCGGAACACACATCGATTACCCTTACCACTTTGATGAAAAAGGTAAAAATTCGTCCGATTATTTAGCTCAAGACTTCGTTTTTTCGAAAATAGCGTGTATTTCAATTGAAGAAACCATAATTGATGATTACCTCATCAAAAACAACCACTTAAATCTTTCCAAAATACCTTCAGAAACTGAATTATTGTTTATAAAAACCGGATTTTGTTATAAAAGATTATTACCCGAATATTGGGAATTTGGATATGGTTTTCACCCAGAAACTGCTGCCTTTTTAAAACAAAAATTACCCAATCTTAAAGCCGTTGCATTTGATTTAATCTCACTAAATTCTTACCAACACAGAGAGCTGGGTAGAATTGCTCACAAAGAGTTTTTAAGCACCCAAAATATTTTAATAATTGAAGAAGTTAATCTTCAAGAAATTACCGAAAAAACCATATTTAATGAAGTTATTATTGCTCCACTACTACTCGAAAAAGCCGATGGTGCACCAGTAACCATAATTGCAAAAATACAATGAAAATAAAAGCAATATTTTATGATTTTGATGGTGTAATCAAAGATTCGACTAACATTAAATCAAAAGCGTTTTACGATTTATACGCTCCATTTGGTGATGAAATTGCCAACAAAGTGGCAAAATACCATTTAGAAAATGGTGGAATTTCTCGATTCGAAAAAATAAAATATTTTCATCAGGAATTTTTAAAAATCAACCTTTCCGAACAAGAAATAGCCGAATGGGCTGATAAATTTTCTGCTCTGGTTTTACAAAATGTAATTGAAAGCAATTACGTTTTTGGTGCTTTAGAAAGTATTAAAACACTTGCAAACCAGTACCAACAATTTATTATTACAGGAACACCTCAAAATGAAATTGAGTTTATCTGCGAAAAATCAAACATTTCAACCTACTTTGTAGAAATTTGTGGTTCACCTAAAAACAAAATATCGTGGTGTAACGAATTGATAAAAAAACATCAATTGAGCTCTAATGAAATCGTTTTTATTGGCGATGCAACAACCGATTTTGAAGCAGCAGAAGCATGCAAACTTCATTTTATTTTAAGAGAACACGAAGAAAACGAAAAACTATTTTCAACCAAAGATATTGTTAAAGTTAAGGATTTAAATAACTTAGCCGAAGTTATAAAAAACAACCTCTCATGAAAGTAGCTGTTACATCTCCTTCATTTTCAAAACATACCGATTTAATTGAAAAAATGAACAAGGAATTTCCTGATGCAAAATTAAATACCAAAGGAGAAAAATTTTCTCAAACTTCATTAATCGATTATTTAAAAGGTTATGAAGCAGCAATAATAGGATTGGATGAAATTGACGATAAGGTATTGGCTCAACTTCCCGAGCTAAAAATTATTGCAAAATATGGTGTTGGGCTTAACAACATTGATATTGAAGCATGTAAAAAAAGAGGCGTAAAAATTGGTTGGACAGGAGGTGTTAACAAAACTTCAGTTGCCGAAATGGTTATTGCAAACGCACTTACATTGTTAAGAAATATTTACCAAACAGCTAATTTATTGAGTGAAGGAAAATGGGAGAAAGATGGCGGGGAACAATTAAACAATAAAACTGTTGGAATTATTGGAGTTGGTCATATCGGAAAAGAAGTTGTTCGAATGTTAGCTCCTTTTAATTGCACTATTTTGGTAAACGACATCATCAATCAAGATGACTATTATAAAACAAACAATTTAATAAAATCATCTAAAGAAGACATCTTTAAAAATGCTGATGTAATTACAATTCACACTCCACTTACCGCTGAAACACAAAATTTACTAAACCAAAAAAGTTTCTTATTAATGAAACCAAATGCTGTAATTATTAATACCGCAAGAGGTGGAATTGTGAATGAAAATGATTTATTAGAAGCATTAAAAAGCAATCGAATTAAAGCGGCAGCATTAGATGTGTACGAAGAAGAACCTCCAACCAACAGCGAATTATTAGCTCTTCCAAACTTAATTTGTACTCCGCATATTGGAGGCAATGCAAAAGAAGCTGTTTTTGCAATGGGCATGAGTGCTATAAACCATTTAATCGATTATAAATTAATAAATTTGTAGCCTAATATAACCGCTAATGATTAAAAAATTCTTTTCCATTAAAATTAAACGATACCTATCCATTTTTTTTCTATGGTTAAGAAAAACGCTTATTTCTGTTGATTCTATTTCAATAAACCCAATTAAAAAACCTGTTAGAAAAGCAATTAAAATTACCGATTACTTTTTAACTAAACTTTTTGGCTCAAATTTTATCGAATTTGAAGTTTCTTCTGCTTGTAATGCTCGATGTATTTTTTGTTTATATCCTGAAATTGTTAAATCGGGAAAACGATTAAAAAACATGGATACAGAAACTTTTGAAAAAGCACTCGAAAACATAAAACAAACTCACTATTCGTTGTTAAGCTTTACACCTACCACAGGCGATATTTTCATGAACAAAGATTGGTTTATTTATGTTGATAAAATTAGAGCACTAAAAAACATTAAACAAATTTTCTTTTACTCCAATGCAATACTTTTAAATGAAGAAAATCAAGACAAATTGATTGAAATCTTAAAAAAAGATAAAACTCACAAAATTTTTGCACTTCTATTTTCGGTTGGTGGCACCGATAGAGAAACCTACAACACCATGTTTGGAGTAGATAAATACGATGTGGTTAAAGAAAACATCAATAATTTTTTGAAAAAACTACAAGCAGAAGATATTATTGTAAAAGTTGGTTTAGAATTTAGATTACCAAAAGACACTAAACTCGACTTTAATAAAGCAAAATTATTATTCAATCAAACTGATTATGAATTTTGCTCCATCGATGTTTTGTACAAATACATGTATAACAACCACATAGCAAAACTCAACAATTTAGATTATATGGTTGAAGTTAAAAACCCCAAAAGAGCCTGTTCATACCTACACAAAACAAGATATGCAGCTGATGGAGGAGTTTGGGCCGATGGTTGTATGATTTCTGAAATGCCCAATGACTATTCGCTAAAATTGGGAGAAGTATCAGATTCTATTGAATTAATTGAAAAAAATAGAAAAAAAATAATAACCGACTGGGAGCAAGAAAATAAAATTCCAAAACCTTGTCAGGGATGCTCGTTTTACAGATAAAATGATAAAAAAAACAATAAAAAAATACATTCCATCACTGTTTTTAAACCAGCCAGGATATTTTAAAAGAAGTGCTGGCGTGAAAGATTTTAAGGACAAATACAAAGGCAAACGATGTTTTATTGTTGGCAACGGACCTTCATTAAATCAATTGGATTTAAATCTGCTGAAAAACGAATACAGTTTTGCAGTAAATTCTATTTACTACAAAACTAAAGAAATGGGGTACAAACCTACATTTTATGTTGTAGAAGACCCTCATGTTATCCATGATAATATAAAGGAAATAAACAACTACAACTGCGATTACATGTTTTTTCCAGCAAAATTTAAATCGTTATTTAAAAAAGCTAAAAATCGATTTTTTCTAAACTTGGATTATTCTTTTTTTAATGATGTTAGCCCATATTTTGAAATACCACGTTTTTCGCAAGATTGTTCGCAAGAAGTTTTTTGTGGGCAATCAGTAACCATAGTAAACCTACAACTTGCTTATTACATGGGATTTACCGAGGTGTATTTAATAGGAATGGACTTTACTTACAACATACCAGAAAGTGCAAAAGTAAAAGGCAATGTTATTGAAAGTACTGAAGATGATGTGAATCATTTTCACCCAGATTACTTTGGAAAAGGAAAAAAATGGCACGACCCAAAACTACATAATGTGTTGAAAAGCTACAAATTAGCTAAATTAATGTATGAATTAGATAATAGAAAAGTAATCAACGCAACTTTTGGAGGTAAGCTAGAGGTTTTTGACAGAGTTGAGTATTCAAGTTTATTTAAAAAATAATGAAAGAAGAAGAATTAAAAAAAACGTGGGAGGAAGTCTATTTTTCAGAGAATTGTCATGAAAAAGAAATTATTGATGATTTGCCCAATTTATTAAAAGGTTGTGAGGTATTTTTTGATATTGGTGCAAGTGGCGGACAATATACCTTTTTTGCAAACAAAATTTTACAAAACAAAAACATTGTTGCAGTTGAAGCCGATCCTATTCGCTTCAACATTTTAAATAAAAGTTGTAAAGAGTGGGAATCTATTAATAACAATAATATACAAGCTTTACATCGTGCTTTTTATGAAAAAGACGATGAGTTTATTGATTTTTACGTAACAGAATCGAATGTGAGACGATAAAGTTTTAACTGGTTTTTCGGGGCATCGTATGGTTCGTTTGCTTCAAAATGTTTCAAAAGTTCGATTAAACGACTCTACATGCTATGTTGAAGTTGGCGTTTTTCAAGGATTAACATTACTTTCTGTTGCTAAAGAAGTTAAAAATGCTCCTGTTTATGGTATTGACAATTTTGCTTTTTTTGACAGAAATGGAAAAAATCTATCCATAGTAAATGAACGAACAAAAAAACTTCAACTTTCCAATGTAAACATCATAAATGAAGATTATGAAGATGCATTAGAAAATCTTGCTACACATATTGGCAATAAAAAAGTTGGGGTTTATTTTGTTGATGGACCTCACGATTACAGAAGTCAATTGATGTGTTTAGAACTTATTAAGCCATTTTTAGCAGAAGATGCCATTATTATTATTGACGATTGTAATTATCGACATGTTCGACAAGCAAATAGGGATTTTTTGTTTAACAACAAAGAATTTAAATTGATGTTTGAATCGTACACCAAATGTCACCCGCTAAATTTAAATGATAACGAACGCAAAGAAGCGGAAAAAGACTTTTGGAATGGTGTTAATGTATTGGTTAAAGATTCTGGAAACAAGCTAAAAGAATCTTACCCTCCTACTCATCGAGATAGAACACTGTTTGAAAATGAACACATTATTCAAACATCAAAACATCCTGATGCTATTACACATTTATTACCACTTTCTAATTATTTTGGTGGTTTTATAAAATCTTTATCTAAGAAAAAAGCTGCTCAACCTGGAAAGTTTAAAATGATGAACACCTATAGTGATGAATTACCAAAAAATCAGTTTAATTCTTCATTAAGTTAGTTTAATGAGTACTCCATGGTATAAAATATTAGGCCCTGGATTACTTTATGCAGGAGCAGCAATTGGGGTATCTCATCTTGTACAATCAACTAGAGCTGGAGCTGATTTTGGTTATGGATTGGTTTGGGCAATTTTTCTTGCAAACATTTTAAAATATCCATTTTTTCAGTTTGGCCCACGGTATGCAGCAGTTACCGGAAAAAGTTTACTTCATGGTTACTCGGAGTTGGGTAAATGGTCTATTTACTTATTTCTAATCATCACATTGGTAAGCATGTTTATTATTCAATCGGCAGTAACAGTTGTAACTGCTGGTATTGCATCCGAAATTAGTGGAATGCATATTGAACCTTGGTTAATGTCAACTTTACTGTTATTAGTTTGTGTGTTAATTTTAATTATTGGCAGATACAAATGGTTAGATAGAAGTATGAAACTTATTATTGTACTATTAACCCTTTCAACTATTATTGCACTAATTGCCTCATTAACAGGCAACGCCTCAAAATATGAAGAACATATGGTTTCTTTTACCTTCTCAAATAAAAACCACATGTTGTTTCTTATTGCTCTAATGGGATGGATGCCAGCACCCTTCGATCTTTCTGTGTGGCATTCGTTATGGACCGTTGAAAAAATAAAAGAACAACCCAACATTTCTCTAAAAGAAACGCTTTTAGATTTTAATATCGGATATTGGGGGACTTTAGTATTAGCTCTATTTTTTTTAGCTTTAGGTGCAACTACATTACATGGAACAGGAATTCAATTAGAAGCTAACGGTGGAAAATTTGCTAATCAACTGATAAATATATACACCAACAATATTGGTAAATGGAGCTATTTTGTTATTGCCATTGCAGCTTTTACCACCATGTTAAGTACAACGCTTACTTGTTTCGATGCACAACCTAGGGTTATTGCTTCGGTATACAAAATTTTAAATTCTAACAACAACGAAAATAAACTGTATTGGATTTGGCTTATTATTTTAGGACTTGGAGTAGTTATTATTACCGCTTTTTTTATGATTAATATGAAATCATTGGTAGACTTTGCAACTGTTGTAGCTTTTGTTTCATCTCCAATTATAGCCATATTAAATTATCTGGTTATTACGAGTAAAAACTTTCCTGAAAAATTTCAACCTAATTTATTTCTTAAGATTTTAAGCTGGTTGGGTATTATTTATTTCGTAGTATTTTCAGCCTATTTTATTTTTATAACATTATAAGTTATAAATCGTTTGCTTTATGTACCTTTTTTTGCATCTTTACGTATTAAGTTTATGATGAAAAAAAGTGTCGTAAAATATTGGATTATAGGTACATTCATACTTTTTACAGGCAATTTATTTGCCCAATGTCCACAATTAAACGATTTTTTTGGTAATCCGAGCAATAATCCATACTGGTACGATTGTAGTGGTGGAAATTTTACATTAAACATCAATTCGCCCAATATTATTGGAACATGGACAGTTGATTGGGGCGATGGAAGTCCAATAAGTAATGGAGCTTCATTAAATCCAGGAAACAACATTTCACATCTTTATACTTCAGCCGTAGACACATTTAATGTTGTTTTTACCGAAACTTCTTCAGGATGTGTAATTCAAGGGGTAGTTGTGATGGAACAAGCTACGAGTGCTTCAATTCAAATTCCTATTGGAGGTTTAACCCAAACTTGTGCTCCTTCTCCACTTGAATTTATTAATAGCAGTACCAACACATCTCAAACCACCGTATTTACTTGGGATTTTGGTGATGGTAGTCCTCTATTGGTAACTGATTATACTAATGTTGGTCAAACCATTTCACATATGTACCAACAAGGAACAGTAAATTGTGTTACTCAAGTTACCTTAACCGCTGAAAATTATTGCAACACTATTCAAGGAGGAAATAGTACAGCTACCTTTAATCCGATAAGAATTTGGGATATTGACGATGCTGCGATAAATGCTTCAGCAACACTTTTATGTTACCCCGATACTCAAGTTACGTTTAACAATATTACCAATAGAAATTGCCTAGCTCAAGGAAATATAGCTCAACGATACGAATGGTGGAATTTTGGTGATTATTGGGGAAATGGTTACGATTCAATTGTTGGATGGGTTCCTTGGCCTCCAGCCCTACCCTACACGATGGCTTATCCTGGTATAGGTTCTTATAATGTAATGATGGTTGATAGTAGTTTTTGTGGCTTAGATACCGCATACATAACCATTCAAATAGTTGCACCACCTTTTGCTGCTCTTAACTCATCAAACGATACCATTTGTGAAGGAGAATCTGTTTCTTTTAATAACCTATCTGGTGGTGGTGCAAATGCCTATTTCTGGAATTTTGGCGATGGTTCGGGATGGGTTCCTTCTGCAGGAGGTAATGTTAATCATACTTTTAACAATGCTGGTGATTATACAATAAGTGTTGTTGCAATAATTGCTGGTGGAACTGGTGGTTGCAGAGATACTGCAACGATTGATTTACACGTTTTAGCGAGCCCCTCTGCAAATTTTAATTTCGACAACAATAACGGTTGCGATAGTATGACCGTAAATTATACTAATACATCATCAATTGATGCTATTTCTTGGAATTGGATTTTTGGTAATGGAAATACCAGCAACTTACAAAATCCACCCAGTCAGTTTTATGCAAATCAAGGAAATTACAATGTACAACTTACGGTTGAAAACTTGAATGGATGTAATGACACAAGAAACAGAACAATAACGGTTTACCAATCACCAACACCAGCATTTACACCTACAAGCGTTTGTGTAAACTCATTGGCAACTTTTATTGATAATTCCACATCATCAATTGGCGACCCTATTTTATCGTGGAATTGGAATTTTGGCGATTTATCTACTAGTACAAATCAAAACCCAACTCATACTTATAGTTTGCCTGGTTTTTATGACATGATTTTAACCGTTAATACGGCTTTTTGCTCGGGAACAGACACTGTTCAAATTAACGTAGAGAATATTCCTACTGCAAACTTTTCTACAGATACCTCAAGTGGTTGTGCCGATTTATTGGTAAATTTCACTAACACTTCATCTGCAAATGCGGTAAATTATATTTGGAATTTCGGCGATGGAAATTCATCAATATTACAAAACCCTAATCACACTTTTACCAATACTTTTGGAATTGACACATCATATACTATTCAACTTATTGCTCAAACTGCTTTTGGATGTTCAGATACAACAACACAGCTTGTAACAGTTTACCCAAATCCTATAGCTAGTTTTACAGATAATGCAACTTTAGATTGTGCTCCACTAATTGTAGATTTTACGAATACTTCAACAGGATACACCTCTCAAATTTGGAATTTTGGTGATGGAAGTCCAACTGATATTACCAACAATCCTTCTCACACTTTCGAAAACTTAACTTTATTTATCAATAACCATACTGTTTTGTTAACTGTTTTTAGTTTAAATGGTTGTGTTGACACTATATCTAAAAATATAACAGTTTATCCCGAACCTCAATTTGGTTTTAGTGTAAATCCTGATTCTGGTTGTAGCCCATTAATTGTAAATTTCCCTTCTGTAATTGGTGCTGTTGTTTACAATTGGGATTTTGGTGATGGTAACAATGGTAGTGGTCCAACTCCAAATCATATTTTTGAGAACACCTCTACCAACAATCAAACATTTACGGTTACATTAACTGCAACATCTCCATTTGGATGTACCGATACAACTTATGGAAACGTTTTAGTTTTTCCAAACCCAACTGCTCAATTTTCTGTAAACGATTCAAATGGCTGCCATCCTTTTAATGTCAACATTACAAACAACTCAATAGGAGGAACTTATTATCATTGGAATATGGGTAATGGTGTTCTTTTTGATACGTTAGCTTCAAATTTTTCTCACACCTATTCTAATACAAGCGGTAGTTTACAAAATATTTCGGCTAACTTAATTGTTGAAACAGATAAAGGTTGTTTAGATACTGCTGAGCAAAACATTACAGTTTACCCCGACTTAACTGCCATTATTCAAGCCGATACCGTTGGTTGTAGTCCGTTTAACTCCTCTTTATCAAGTTTATCAATTGGTGCGGTAAATTACTTTTGGGATTTTGATGATGGTTCTCCAATATCTAACCTTCAAAATCCAACCCATCAATTTGTAAATACTGGTGTTACAGATAGAATTTTTAATGTTCGATTAATCGTAGAATCGATATATGGTTGTTTCGACACTACATACCAACAAATTTTAGTTTATCCTCAAACTACTGCATTATTTAATACCAATGTTACAGTTGGTTGCCAGCCTTTAAACGTAACTTTTAATAACAATTCATCAAATGGTTTTTTATACCATTGGAATTTTGGTAATGGAACAACTTCAGATACCTTAGCATCAGTTTTTAATTATACCTATTACAACAATACCGGAATTGCTCAAAATTATACTATAACGCTAATTTCAGAAACCAATAAGGGATGTTTTGATACTACTTCTCAAAATGTTACTATTTACCCCGAAATTGTTGCTAATTTTATTACTGATACTGCTGGTTGTAGCCCTTTAAACAACACTTTTGTAAACACTTCAACAGGTGCTAATACATTTATTTGGAATTTTGGCGATGGATCGGCATTAGATAATAGTCCAAGCCCAAGTCATTCATTTGTAAACTCAACTCCAAACGACATTACTTATTCCGTATCTTTAATTGCCGAATCGTTTTATGGATGCAGAGACACCATTAACAAACAAGTTACTATTTATGCAACACCAATTGCTTCATTTGTTGCTAGTCCAATGTCACAGGCTTATCCTAGTAGTGTTGTATTAACTTCAAATACGAGCTCTTTTGGTTTTTGGCAATATCAATGGTATTTTGGTGATGGAGACACCTCTTCATTATTATCTCCACCAAACCATGTTTATAATACTTGGGGGAACTTTAATATTAGTTTGGTAGTTAGTGGAACACATTGTTCTGATTCAACGTTTACAACAATTGAAATTATTCCACCAGTTCCTGTTGCAGATTTTTCGGGCGAGGGTAAAGGTTGTCGACCACTAAGAGTTCAGTTTGTTAACAATTCTTCATACGCAAATCAATACAGTTGGAGTTTTGGCGATGGTGGAATTTCGTCTCAAACAAACCCAAATTATACCTATTACAACCCAGGAATTTATAACGTAACACTAACTGCCATTGGAGATGGAGGAACAAATACCATTGTAAAAAATCAAATCATTGAGGTGTATGAAATTCCTCAAGCATTTTTTACAGCAACACCATCTTCGATAACAATTCCTGGTCAGGCAGTAACTTTATACAATCTGAGTTCATTTGCTTCAAGTTACGAATGGAATTTTGGCGATGATAATTTTTCAACTGAAGAAAATCCTCAACATTATTACACTTCGCCTGGTTTGTTTGATATAACTCTTGTTGCCACTTCAATTAATAATTGTAAAGATACTTTTAAGTTAGTATCTGCAGTAGACGCAAAAGCTGAAGGTATAATTAAAATTCCTAACGCGTTTACTCCAAATCCTAGTGGTGGAAATGGTGGTGTGGTTGTTGCAGGAGATTTAAACAACGATGTTTTTCATCCTATTATTTTTGGGGCAGAAAAATATGAATTGAATATTTTTAATAAATGGGGAGAACTACTATTTATCAGTAAAGATGTAAACATTGGTTGGGATGGTTATTACCGTGAAAAACTTGTTCAACAAGATGTTTACGTTTATAAAATTCAAGTTACATTTGTTGACGGCAGGTCAGAAACATTTGTTGGCGATATAACATTATTAAGATAATGAAAATGAAAAGAAGTTTATTAATTGGTTTTATTTTACTAAGCTTAAATGCTTATAATCAAACCTCCGACGTTAAAAAAGTAATCAGTTTGGCAGATTCAAGATTCGATATTCAAGATTATTTTGGTGCTGAAAAACATTACAAAGATGCCTATAACATAGATACAACAAATGCAACTGTTAATTATAAATTAGGCGTATGTTACTTCGAACTAAAAGATTACAAACAAGCAGAAAAATTCTTTCTAAAAACCAACAGCAATATAAGTTTAGAATTATTTAGATACAAAGCAGCTATTGCTCATGTAGATTTAAAATTTAAAAAAGCAATTAATTTTTACAATGGATACAAAATTATTAATGGCAAAAAAGATTTAACAAATGAAGAAATCAATCGATTAATCAATCAATCTATTTATGCCGAAGAACAAATTAAAACTCCAAGAAATGTACAAATACAAAATGTTGGTGCAACAATAAATAGTAAATATGATGATTATGTTCCTTTAATTCCTGCCGATGAACAATTCATGATTTTTACTTCACGCAGACCAGAAAGCACTGGCAAAAAACTTGACCCTAATGGACGATATTATGAAGATATTTATTTCTCTAAAAAAAATGGAAGTAGTTGGGAAAAACCTATACAGTTAAATAACTTAATAAATACTGAAACAAATGATGCTAGTGCCGGGTTATCTCCCGACGGTCAACTTCTCTTTATTTTTAGAACAAATCCAGATTTAATTTCAGGAGATATTTACGAATCGAGAATGGGGTTAAATGATTGGGAAAAACCAACAAAATTAAGCTCTTCTATAAATTCTGAAGATATTGAAACTAGTGCTTCTATTACTGCAAACGACAAAATAATTTACTTTTCAAGCAACAGACCAGGTGGATTTGGAGGTAAAGACATTTATAAAGTTGAAAGATTACCTAATGGAACTTGGAGTAAAGCCCAAAACTTAGGTGCTACAATAAATACCGAATTTGATGAAGACGCTCCATTTATTCATTCAGATGGTAAAACACTTTATTTTAGTTCAACTGGGCACCAAAACATGGGAGGATATGATATTTTTAAAACAAAAATAGGCGATGATGGAAATTGGACTTACCCAGAAAACATAGGATATCCAATAAATACAGTAAACGATGATATTTTTTATGTTGTTGCTGCCGATGGAAAATCAGGTTATTATTCATCATCACAACAAGGAGGATACGGAGGACAAGATATTTATAAAGTATTGCTTAAAGATGAGTTTGAGCAACTTCATGTTATTAAGGGTGAAATTTATGATGAAAATTCGAAACCAATTGAAGCAAAAATTACATTAATTGAAAACGAAACCGCTAAAATTCAAGGAATTTATAAATCAAAAGCAGCAAATGGAAAATTTATTATGCTGGTTGAACAAGATAAAACTTATAACTGTGTAATTCAATCGGACGGTTTTCATCCTAAAACTCAAGAGTTAACTTTTGATTTAAAAAGTGGTAAACCCATGATTTTCAAATTACAAAAACAGAATTGATTAAATTCTATTTCATATCAACAGTTTTAATGTGCTCTACTTTTTTTTTAAAAGCACAAGACATGCAGTTTACCCAATTTAATGCTGCTCCACTATACTTAAATCCAGGATTTACTGGCTCAACCATTGAACATCGCTTTATAGCAAATTACCGAAATCAATGGGCTGCAATTCATGGGCATTACAACAACATGCTATTTTCGTATGATTATAATTTAGCCGAATTCAATAGTGGTGTTGGTTTGCTTATTGGACAAGAACGAGCTGGAGTTTCTCCGCTTGTTACTACTCAAATTGGTGCTTTGTATGCCTACAGATTTCAATTAAAAGAGAAAATTTGGATTCAACCTGGATTAAAATTTAACCTAATAAGAACAAGTTTGGATTATACCGATTTAGTATTTAACGACCAACTTTATACCAATGGAACAACGGTTGAATCATTCTCAATTGAAAACACTTCTTATCTCGATTTAGGTACTGGTGTTTTAATTTATAACGAATCTTTTTGGGGAGGTCTTTCCTTTAACCACATTAATCAGCCCAATCAATCATTAACAAATAACGAAAGCCCACTCTATTTGAAGTTTTCTGCTCATGGTGGTTATAAATTTACCATTACTGACGGTGAAAAAAGAAATGCGGCTAAGTATTTTAATTTAGCTTTTAATTACAAAGCACAAAATAAATTTGACCAACTCGATTTAGGTGTTTATTATACTCAAGAACCATTTGTTTTTGGACTTTGGTATAGAGGAATTCCTTTATTAAAATCTTATCAAGGAGTAATAAACAACGATGCAATTGCTGTTATTTTAGGTTATACTTTTGTTGATTTAAATTTGAGCGTTGGCTATAGTTATGATGCAACAATTTCTAAACTTGCAGCTAATTCGGCTGGTTCGCACGAAATATCGCTAATTTATGAGCTAGCAACTAAAAAGAAAAAGAGGCGAAAAGCTAAGTTTTTCGCCCCTTGTGCAAAGTTTTAATAACTAGTAAAGTTTACTCAACTACAATAACCAAATATTTAGATGAAGCCCAGAATTTTTCTGGGTTAGTTATCACCAATTTATCCACCGATTCTTTATCTCCATCTATTTTATATGAATCTGTTGCATGAGTAGTAACCAACTTGGCTTTTTTACTTTTCAAATCAATATTTTTAACTAAAGTGATGTCAATTTTTGTAAAATAATCTTTATTAAAATCGGCAGCTAATTTTTGCGATTTACCAATACCTATAAAACCACCTTCTTTAGTTAATACGCCCTGAGCAATTAATTCTTTTGCAGTTCCAAAGCAATAATAAGCAGTATTCAATTTGTCAGTTTGTGTTCCAATTTCTTCCAATCTGTTGTTGTACTCTTCAAATAACACTTTTAATTGCTCATTTGCATTTGCCAATTGAGTTTGTAAACTAACAATTTCTGCATCTTTTTCCTGTAATTGTGCAGCCATATTTTCAATCATTTTTTCTAGCTCAACAATTTTTAAATTCGATTTTTTTAGTTTAGAATTTAAAGCAGCCATTTTCTGTTTATTTTCTTCTAACAAACTGTTAATGATACCAATATCGTTTACAATCATATCTTTTATACTGGCATTCATTTCTCCATCACCCATATTAAAGTTAGAAGTAACAATTTTTTGTTTTTCCTTTATTACAGCTAAGTTTTCGTGAATTTCGTTTAACGACTGAATATAGGTTTCTATTTGGCTGTCTTTTTCGCTTAATCCATTTTGAAGTTCAGTGTTTTGGTTAGCTAAATCGGCAGCTCGATTTTCTAATTCTTCATCTTTACAAGAAAATAAAACAACAAAAATTGTTGATAAAAGTGCGATTTTCAAAAAATTAAATTTCATATTCGTTTTATATTTATTAATGAAATACTAAGTTACCAAAGTTAATCATACTATTTTTACAATCTTAAAATTAATGTATTTGAAGCATGGAAAAATTAATTGAAATATACAATAAGGTTAACAATTTTGGTAGAGAAAACAATTTTAAATTAACCATTATAAAACCTGGTGAAATTTTTTATGAAATGGAAGTGCTTGAAAAACATCTTGCAACAGTTTCTACTGCCCATGGTGGTATGATTGCTGCATTGATGGATGGAGTTATTGGTGTTGCGGCTCTTACCCTTGTGGCTTCCGACGGAAAATTAGTTTCAACTGTTGAATACAAAATCAATTATTTTAGACCTGTTTATTTAGGCGACAAACTAAAAGGACATGGTAAAGTTGATTATGTTGGAAAACGATTAATTTATAGTTCGGGAGATATTGTAAATCAAAAAGGTGAAGTAGTAGCAAAAGCAATGGGTACTTTTAATGCTTATCCCTTTGAAAAAAGCGACATGAAGAACTTTTTATAATTAGTTCGCTTAATAATTTCTTAATAATCTCGTAACATTATTTGCCAACATAAAATTTTCTTCAAATCTAACTTTGAAGAAAAAACAATGAAAAAATTTGAATTAAAAGAATCCATTAAAGTTCCTCGAATTTTAATTGACTACACCAAAGGAGAAATACAACTAACTGGTCGTTCTACAATTAACAATACTCAGGAGTTTTATCCTAGAATAATAGAGTTATTTCAACTATACGTTGATAAACCACAACCAAAAACCAACGTACTTATCGATTTAGAATATTACAACAAAGAGTCGGCTCATTATTTGTTTCAGATAATAAAATTACTTTCCTCTTTAAATGAAGAAAACAAAAGTGAAACAAGAATTTTTTGGCATTTCGACCCCGATGATTATGGTATAATTGGAGACATTAATAAGTTAAAAACAGAACTAAACTGTAACATTACTGCCATTGAGTATGAATTAGCATAAAAGCTACTTAACTACATATATAGGATGTAACAAATATTGTTCTCCAAAATTAGATACTACCCATTTTTTTAATTCCTCAACATCTTCTTCCATAAGGTTTTGGTAAGCCTTAGCTAATTCCTTTCTAAATAATTTAACATCAAAACTTACTTTTTTCAACAAGTCTTTGGTGTATTCCAACATTTTTTTAGACATAGCACAGAATTTTAAAAGATTAAATTTAAAGAATTATTTTATAGTTTAACTCTTTTACAGAGCAATTATTATTGAGTAACTTTACATTTAACAACAATTAACACTTTTACTTATGACTCGAATTTTTTGTTTCATCTTTTCAATATTATTTTTTCAATATTTACAGGCTGCTTCAGTTGATTACGAAGTTAGCATGACAAAGCCTCACACGCATTATTTTGAAGTTACTATGCATATAACTGATTTAAAAAAAGAGTTTATCGATATACAAATGCCAACTTGGGCTCCTGGATCTTATTTAATTCGAGAATTTTCAAGAAATGTAGAGGGATTAAAAGCAACAGCAAATGAAAAAGAAATTGAAACAAAAAAGCTAAATAAAAATACTTGGCGTTTATTTTCTAAAAATACCACAAACATTAAAGTAACATACGCAGTTTATGCTTTTGAACTTAGTGTTAGAACCAGTTTTATTGATGCAACTCATGGTTACTTTAATGGTACCAGTTTATTTATGTTTATTAATGAATTAAAAAATAAACGAACAACACTTAAAATTAACCCTTACAAAGACTGGAAAAAAGTAAGCACTTCACTAAAAAAAATAAGCAGTGATGAATTTAAATACGAAGCTGCAAACTTTGATGTTTTAGTTGATTCTCCTGTTGAAATTGGAAACCATGAAACCTTTAGCTTTAATGCTGCCGGAGTACTCCATCATGTTGCCATGTATGGCGAAGGCAATTATGATGTTGATAAATTAAAAACAGATATGGCAAAGGTAATCGAAGCTTGCACTGCTGTTTTTGGAGAAAATCCCAATAAAGAATATACCTTTATTATTCACAACTTAACTACAGGAAGTGGTGGTTTAGAGCACTTAGAATCAACTACTCTTCAGGTAAACAGATGGACTTACCAAGGTGATGATTATAAAGCATTTTTAAGTTTGGTTGCTCATGAATATTTTCATTTATGGAACGTAAAACGAATAAGACCTGATGTTTTAGGTCCATTTGATTACAACAACGAAAACTACACTGACTTACTTTGGGTAATGGAAGGTTTTACAAGCTATTACGATGAATTATTGTTATACCGTGCAGGAATTTATTCTGAAGATGAAATTTTACGAAAATTAATTGGCTCAATCAATAACATCGAAAATCAACCAGGAAATAAAGTAATGTCGGCAGCCGATGCCAGTTTTAATGCTTGGATTAAAGGCTATAGACCCGATGAAAACAGTTACAACACAAGCATTTCATACTACACAAAAGGAGCTGTTATTGCTAATATGCTCGATTTGATAATTGTAAATGCTACTAAAGGTGAGAAATCACTTGATGATGTGATGAAATACCTGTACCAAGAATATTACAAAAAACAAAACCGAGGCTTTAATAGTAAAGAAATGCAACAAGTTGTAGAAAAAATAGCAGGTATTAACTTAACCGATTTTTTTAAGAAATACGTTAATGGAACAGAAACTTTCGACTACAAAACCATCTTTTCTTATGCAAATTTTGATGTAAATGTTTCGGAAAGAAGTAGATTAACATTAGGTGCTACAGTTAAAAACAATGTGGTTAAAAATGTGGTAAGAAACAGCCCCGCATACGATGGCGGATTAAGTGTGAACGACGAAATTATCGCCGTAAACGGATTTAGAGTGAATAACGACATTAATGATTTTATTAGTGGCTTTAATGAAAATGATACCATATCATTAATTATTAGTCGCGACAATTTAATTCAAGGCCTAAAATTTCCTCTTTTTAATACCATGTCAACTAATTATTCGATAAGCAGAAACAACTCAACAGAGAATGAAGTTTCTAAAAAATGGTTGAAAAAACTATGATGGTTTCTTTAATTGTAGCTGTAGCAGAAAACAATGCTATTGGTTACAAAAACGATTTAATTTGGCATTTGCCTAACGACATGAAGTACTTTAAAGAAGTTACTTTACATCATCACATCATTACTGGACGAAAAAATTACATTTCGATACCAGAAAAATTTCGCCCATTAGTTAACAGAACTAATATTGTATTAACACGCGATTTAAGCTTTTTTGAAGAAGGTTGTATAATTAAACATTCATTAAAAGAAGCAGTAGATTTTGCAAAAGAACAAAACGAAACAGAAGTTTTTATTATTGGTGGTGGACAAATTTATAAAGAAGCCTTAGAAAAAAATATGATTGACAAAATGTACATTACTCACGTTCATGAACATTTTAATGCCGACACTTTTTTTCCTGAAATAGATTTTACCAAATGGAAACAAATAAAAACTGAACCTCATTTTGCTGATGAAAAACACAAACACGCTTATACATTTGCTGTATATCAAAAAATAAACTAATTTAGATTTCAATTTACTAGCTATATATCGTTTGATATGAATAAAAAACATCTACTTCTCTTAGTCGTTATTCTCGGAATATTCTCTTGTAAAAAATCTGACCGAGATGAAGATAAAACAACCAATACAAGTGCTGATGTTGCTTTTGCGACCAATGTTACTTATGATGTTTTCAAAACAATATACCAAGCAGCAAATTCAACTCAAGGAATTGTTACTGCAGCTTATGTTGATTCCATTTCTGTTTTTGGTTGCGATACCATTACAAAAGATACTACAAGTAATCCAAAATGGATGCAAATAAAATTTAATACCGATTGTACATCTAGCAGCATTATTAGAAACGGCAAACTTTATGTTACTTTTAATGGACACTTCAACACTCCAGGAACAACAGCAAACTTGGCTATTTATGATTTTTCTTACAATGGCTATAGAGTTTATGATGGTTCAATAACTTACAAATATGAAGGATTAACCGATTCATTTCCGACATATTCTGTAACATTTACTAATTTGAAAATCATTAACAGTTTTAGCCAAAAAATTGTTTACTCAGGCTCGCACAAACTACAAATTATTCAAGGACAAAATACACAAACAATAACTGATGATTTGTATTCAATTAGTGGTTCTAATAGTGGCAGGGTATTTAAAGGAAATGGATTTACTTCACAAATTACAACTAACTTAAATTTATCAGGAAATTGCAATTGGATTGAAAGTGGTGTTGTAACTGTAAAACCTGATAATAATCCAACCAGAACATTAGATTTTGGTTCGGGTTGCGATAATAAAATAAGTGTAAAAGTTTACGACATCAACCACGAATTAGAACTACCTTAGATTATGCTTACCCTCAACCCTAATGAAATAGGAACTCAAAAAACTCATCAATATTTATTAGGTGCGATTGGTCCTAGACCTATAGCGTTTGCAAGCACTATTGATAAAGATGGAATAAGAAATTTAAGCCCATTTAGCTTCTTTAATGTGTTTAGTGCAAACCCGCCAATTTTAATCTTCTCACCTGCCCGAAGTGGAAGAACAGGAGAAACAAAAAATACTTTTGATAACGTAAAAGAAGTTCCTGAAGTTGTTATCAATATTGTAAATTATAATATTGTTCAACAAATGTCACTTTCAAGTTCTCCATACCCAAAAGGGGTTGACGAATTTGTAAAAGCTGGATTAACCCCTGTTTCTTCTGAAACCATTAAACCTTTTCGAGTAAAAGAATCACCTGTTCAATTTGAATGTAAGGTAAATCAAATAGTTGAATTAGGACAAAACGGTGGTGCTGGAAACTTAATTATATGTGAGGTACTACGAATTCATATTCAAGATGATATTTTAGATGCAAATGGTTTAATTGACCAACATAAAATAGACTTAGTTAGTCGAATGGGCGGAAATTGGTATTGTAGAGCTAACTCAGAATCGATGTTTGAAATTGAAAAACCACTTACCACTATTGGTATTGGGGTAGACCAAATACCAGATTATATAAAAAACAACCCAATTTTGTCGGGTAACGACCTAGGGCTCTTAGCTAGTGTTGAAAAATTACCAAGCGTTGAAGAAGTTAACAATTACCCAAGAAGCAAAAAAGACAGTATTGTTGAAGCTAAAGAACTGATTGAAAAGGGTGAAATACATAATGCTTGGAAAGTATTACTTGCCAGATAAACAATGAGTTTTACAGAAAAATACACAAAAGCATTTAAATATCTTCTACCTACTCCGTTTACAATTGCAGTAATTCTATCTTTATTTACATTTTTAATTGCATTATTTTTTACCAAAGAATCGAATCACTCTATTATTTCCTATTCGTTTGAATTATTAAAACATTGGGAAGAAGGTGTTTGGAACTCTTCATCGCTTGTATTTGCTATTCAAATGATGCTGATGTTGGTTCTCGGTCATGCACTAGCACTTACAAAACCATTTAATTCGTTAATTAATTTATTGGTAAAACATTGTACCACAACTGCAAAATCGGCTGCATTGGTTACCTTACTTACTGTTTTAGTTAGCCTATTTAATTGGGGATTGGGATTAATTTTTGGAGCAATTTTCGCAAGAAAAGTTGCCGAACATGCTCAATCAAATCAATTAAAAATAAATTATCCATTAATTGGAGCTGCAGGATATTCAGGATTAATGGTCTGGCATGGAGGTTTATCTGGTTCATCGTTAAGTAAAGTTGCAGAAACAAATCATTTAAAAGAAATGATGTCTGGGCTTCTTTCTCCTGAAAAAATGGATTTACTTCCCGAAAAAATAACGTATTGGGAAACCGTTGGCTCAACTATGAATCTAGCCATTATGGGATTGGTTATTACTATATTACCCATTCTCATGTATTACGTTGGGAAAAAAGTGAGCAATCAACCCATAACTTTACCCACAAGTTCAATTGAGTCAACAAACCTTTCAACATTGGATGGAGCTGAAAAATTAGACCATTCCAATTTTTTCTCTATATTTTTTGGAAGCTGTATTTTAGCCTATCTAATTTTTAAAATAGCTATCGATTACCATTTCAATGTATTGGATTTTTTTACTCCAAACAATATCAATTTGCTACTTTTTTCATTAGCCATACTTTTTCATTCCAATTTTATTAACTTCCTTTCTGCTATTGACGAGGCAATTGTTGGAGCTTCTGGAATACTAATTCAATTTCCACTGTATTTTGGAATAATGGGTATTATGAAAGGTTCGGGTTTAGTAACTGATATTTCCAATTTCTTTGTTGTAATATCAAATGAACTAAGTTTTCCTATTTATACTTTTTTTAGTGCAGGTTTGGTAAATATTTTTGTTCCAAGCGGAGGCGGACAATGGGCTGTTCAAGGACCAATTATAATAAAATCTGCTTTAGAGCTTGGTGTTTCATTACCTAAAAGTATATTGGCTTTAGCTTATGGCGATCAATTAACAAATATGCTACAACCTTTTTGGGCTCTGCCTTTGTTAGGAATAACTGGATTAAAAGCAAAACAGATATTACCTTATACGTTAATTTTAATGATGGCTGGATTAATTATTTATTCTTGTTGTTTATTCTTTTTCTAAACTGATGGTAAATCATCAACCGATTTAGAATCCATCGCATCTCTTAAGCCATTTCCTACTAGAACAAATGCAAGTACCATTAGAGTAATAGCAACACCTGGTAAAACAGCTAAATAAGCATCACCAGTAATAATATAGCCTTTGTGTTCTGATATCATTTTACCCCATGTTGCTTGAGGTGGTTGAGCTCCAATTCCTAGGTAACTTAAACCTGCTTCAATTAAAATTGCAGATGCAAAATTTATTGCTGAAATTACAATAACTGGTCCTAATACATTTGGAATTATATGACGAAGCATAATTCTTTTATCATTAAATCCTAATGCTCTACCTGCTTCAACAAATTCTTTTTCTCTTAAACTTAATACTTGACCTCTAACTACTCTGGCTACTTCAACCCACATGGTTAATCCAACGGCAACAAAAACTTGCCAAAAATCTTTACCTAATGCTAAAGTTATGGCAATTACAAGTAATAAAGTAGGTATTGACCAAACTACATTAATAATCCAAATAATAACATCATCAACCCAGCCTCTATAATAACCAGCAATTGCACCAAGTGTAATTCCAATAACTAATGAAATAAATACCGAAATAAACCCAACGGAAAGAGAAATCCATGTACCAGCCATTAATCTACTCAATAAATCTCTTCCATATTTATCTGTACCTAGAAGATATTTTTCAGTAACAATATTATTTTCAATTACTTCTTTTTTTAATTCCTCAATAGATACTACTTTTTTTCCTTCGTTTAACGTGTAAAATTCTAATCCGTCAACAGTTTCATTTACTTTATTATGGTCTAGTTGATAAACTACATCAGCAAGATTAAATCTTAGAATTTGACCATTGTTTACCTCTGTTCCGGTATATTTTTCTACTACTATATTACTTCCTTCAAAATTGTAATCGTAAATAGGAACATATTTATAATTACTTTCTAAACCCGTTGAAAATAAAGACCAAAAACTTCTTGATTTATCTTCTTCATTTTTTCTGATTTTTAATAAATCTACACTAAAACCAGGCTTACGGGTTGTTATTTCAAGAATTTGATTATTTGCTTTAGGGGATGAATCGGGTCTAATTACTGGGCCTAAAAGTGCAATTAAAGTAGATATACCGATTATAAACATGCCAAACAAAGCAAGCTTGTTTTTCTTCATCCTTTGCCAGGCATGATAAGTGAGTGACTTTGAATATATTTCTTTGTTTTCTCTAGCCATTATAAACTCTTCCCTTCCAATTGAATTTGATAAAAAACGATAAAAATCCTACAACCAAAATATAAAACGGATAAACCAATTGTACAGGTACAAAATAGGTCATTTTTCTTCTTTTATCAAAGAAAGAAGAAACCAAAAATAATAATATAAAATCAATAAGCCATTTAGTTAGTATCAAGATTATATAAATACCCCTATTTTTATCGATTAAGACCAAATGAAAGTAGATGAAGATAGAAAATAAATTAATCGTTAATACTAAAAAACTAAAAAACACTAACCAGTTGTTTTTGTAGTACTTACTTTTTGAAGCCCATCGAATTCGTTGATTAAAAAACTCACGAAAGGTATTTTCTGATTTTGTATTTACTATAAATTCATTATGCAAAAAACCAACTATTTTCTTGTTCTTGATTTTTAATTCTTCCAATAAAAAAACATCATCACCAGATGGAGTTTTATTGTTTATTGTGGAAAAACTATTTAAAAAATCTTGCTTTAGAAAAGCTAAGTTGGCTCCATTATTTAAGACTGGTTTCTTATAGTTAAGTAAACCAAAAGTTAATCCTTGCATTGCAAACATATCTAAATGCTGAAAAACATTTAAAAAGCCATTTTGCTCATTAAATTCAATTGGCCCTAAAAGCATAGATGCATCTCCTTTAAATTTAGATGAAATAATTTTTAGCCAATTTGGTGGTAATGTACAATCCGCATCTGTTGTAGCAATAATAGAATATTTAGCACTTTCAACTCCTAGTTTAATGGCTTCTTTTTTAGCATTTTTATCACTCAATTTTAATAATCGAATTTGCTGATTTCTTTTGCAATATTCTTCAACTATTTCAATTGTTCTGTCTGTTGAATGATCATCAACAATAATTAGTTCAAAATCAGTTACAGCATAATTTTGTTTTAACAACGAAACAATACATTTCTCAATATTCGATTCTTCATTTCGAACAGCTATAACAACAGAAATTTTGGCATCGTTTTCAATTATTGTATCATTTTTTGTTTGTTTGTAAAAGCCCCACGAAACAGTCAAAAATGAAACTGCATAAACAATTGTTAATATAATTGGTATGTATAATAATAAATTCAATTCCTAATTCCTAATTCCTAATTCCTAATTCCTAATTCCTAATTCCTAATTCTTAATTCTTAATTCTTAATTCTTAATTCTTTTAAACCAAACAACCCAATAATTGCTGGTACCCCAATATTAATAACCCACAATAGAACTGAAGCACTGATGATGCTCAAATTATTATCTGATAATGAACTAAAGACTAGAACTGCAACAGAACTTCTAACACCTAATTCAGAAATCAATAATGTTGGAACAACTGAGGCTATTAAAAAACAAACGGTTATTAACCATAACGAATTAATATCTGTAAAATGAATGTTAAAAGCCTCCAATACAAGCCAATATTGCACAAAAAACACAACATATCTAAGAAAACTATAAAACAACGCTACTAAAAATTGGTTAGGTTGTTTAATAATAACTGACTCAATCTTAAAAAATTTAAAAACCATCAATTTGATTTTTTCAAAGAAAAAAAAAGCAACTAACAAAAAAATTCCTAATAAAGACAAAATCAATAAACTACTGCTCGGAATATTTATTTCGATAAGGTTAAGAGTATAATACAATCCAACTGAACCCATCAACCAAGTTATAAGTAGTTGAGCATAAGAGCCAATAAAGGTATAATAAATCAGGTGTTTTAAATTTTCTTTATCATTCAATAAATATGCTCTTGCGGGTATTTCTCCAACTCTATTTGGTGTAATTAAACTAACAGTAATACCAGTTAACACAAACTTAAAAGCATGGATAAATGTTATTTTTCTAACATTTGCTATAAGAAATCGCCATTTATAAGTTTCAATTCCCCAATTAAACGCACCCAAAACCAAAACCACAATTAATAAATACCAATTAATATTTGTAGTCTTAATATCATTTAACTGAAGAGGAAAATCGTTTATTAATTTTGTTGTAATAAACAAAACAGCAGTTATACCTACAGTAATTCTAAGAAATAAATTAAAATAATTGTATCTTGCAGTATTATTCAATTGGCACTTTTTTTTTGTGATTAAAGATAAAATTATATTAGGAATTGACCCAGGAACAACCATCATGGGTTATGGAATTATACACCTAAAAAACAATAAAACAGAATTACTTGCCATGGGTTCAATAGAACTTAATAAACTGGAAACTCATTTTTTAAAACTACAAAAAATATTTGAACGAACAAGCTACCTGATAAATGAATATAAACCAGATGAAGTAGCAATTGAGGCTCCATTTCTTGGAAAAAATGCTCAGTCCATGCTTAAATTAGGAAGAGCTCAAGGAATTTCAATTGCAGCTGCTTTATCTCAAAACATTCCCGTATTTGAATATTCACCAAGAAAAATAAAGCAATCGATTACAGGAAGTGGAACAGCATCAAAAGAACAAGTAGCCGCCATGTTGGTTTCACTACTAAAAATAAAAAATCTCCCCAAACATTTAGATGCAACCGATGGTTTGGCTGTTGCCATGTGTCATTCGTTTCAAAATAACACTACTTCTGGTGAAAAAAGTTACACTGGCTGGAAGGCATTTATTGCTCAAAATCCAAAAAGAAGTAAATCTTAAATGTTTTTAATTTTGAATGCAATTTCTTGCATTTCTTCGTTTGATAACTTTAACTTAGGTCGTGAAAAATTAATATCCTCTACCGTTTGCAAAGGCAACAAGTGAATATGTGCATGTGGAACTTCTAATCCAATAACTGCAATACCAATCCGTTTACAAGGAATGGCTTGTTCTACTTGGTGAGCTATTTTATTAGCAAATATCCATAGTCCACTATACAAATGTGGTTCTAAATCAAAAATATAATCCACCTGTTTTTTTGGCACTACCAAAACATGCCCTTTTGCTAAAGGAAATACATCTAAAAAGGCTATAAAATCATCAGTTTCATCAATGATATAAGCTGGTATTTCTCTCTTAATTATTTTAGAGAAGATAGATTCCATTAGTTAGTAAGATTAATAAAAAAAATAGGATTTTGAAATCCATATAATCCATAAGATATTGGCCACAGATTCCACAAATTTTCACAGATTAAACCACGCTTACAGCATGGTAAAAATTAATTTGTGAAAAAAATTTGTGAAAATAAGTGCAATCTGTGGCATTACTAAATATATAAGTTTAAATACAATTTATCTCGAAATAGCTATAATTTCAAAATTAACTTTACCTGTAGGAACAGTTACTTCAACAACATCACCCTTTGATTTTCCTAATAAGGCGTTTCCAATAGGCGAATCAACCGAAATCTTTTTTTCCTTCAAATTTGCTTCCTTTTCCGAAACTAATGTATATTCCATTTCCATTTTATTGGCTAAGTTTTTAATCTTTACTTTAGAAAGAATTAACGCTTTTGATGTATCCAACTGCGATTCATCAATAATTCTTGCATTTGCTACAATAGTTTCTAGTTTAGAAATCTTTAATTCTAATAAACCTTGTGCTTCCTTAGCAGCATCATATTCTGCATTTTCAGACAAATCCCCTTTGTCTCTAGCTTCAGCTATTTGAGCTGATATTCTTGCACGTTCAATACTTTTTAACTGATCCAATTCTTCAGTTAGTTTTTTAAATCCTTCTTCGGTATAATAATTAATTTGTGACATAACTAAGTGTGTTTTTATAAGCGAAAAAGAGTCCCGCATTAATGCGGGACTCTTTAAAATGTAATATTTAATGATGTTTTATAAATCAAATCGAACACCGATACTATGAGTTCCTGAAAAACGTTCAGTCATTTCATAAGCGTAGTGTAATCCAAAAGTACTTCCACTTTTTCCTAATGGAGCTATAACAGAACCTCCAAAAGAAGGGCCAGTATAAGCTGTTGTTCTTAATTTAGAATCAAACCAAGTAGTACTTTCTAAAACATATCCAGCTCTTAACATAAACAAGTTTCTGAATCCATACTCAACACCTAATCTGTATTGGTCTTTAGTAAAAGAATTTGCAGTAAAATTAGCCGCAGCAGTAATTCTGTGATTTGCTTTAATTTGGTTTGATGCAGAATCTTTTACAGCTGCAACAAAGAAATCATAAGTTGCACCAATATTTAAAGACGATGGTAACTGGTATGCAGCAGCCTTTCTTTGTTGAGTTGTAGTAACTCCAGTGTTTACATCAATATTAGTAAATGATAATCCTTCACCCGAAGCTCTCATAGAAGGTCCTACATTATTTAAAGAGATACCAAATTTAATTCGGTCATTTTCTCCAGTAACATATTTAACACCAGCGTTAAATGCAACACCTCTACTGTTAACATTAGAAATAGATTCGCTAACTACTCTAACCACCATACCACCCGAAATGGTATTAGAGAATTTTTTTGCATAAGCTAAATCTAAAGTAAGGTAACTTGGTGAAAAAGTTCCAACACCACCCTCTGGTAAATCAACAGTTGTGATATCAATATCACCAAATCCCATTGACATAAATGAAAGACCAAGAACACCTGCTTCGCCAACTTTTTGTGTTAAACCAAACGAATTAATCTTTGTTTCACTACCTACTAACCAGTTTTTATGGGCAAACATTATTTCAGTTTTACGTGTAAAAGCTAAACCAGCTACGTTCAAGTTCATTGCTTCTAAACCAATTGCTGAAGCGGTATTTGCTCCACCAAAACCAACACTTCTTACCCAAGGATTAATGAGCAATTGCGAAGCCCCAGCTTCACCAGCTCTATCTTCATTTCCAGCATAAACTGAACTAGATACAGTTAATCCTGCTAAAAAAAGTGTTACTGCAATTTTAATATTCTTCATATTCATTACTTTTTATATTCTATATGACTTATCTTACGTCTTCCGACTTCTTTTTATAATCCATTTAAATCGGTTGGACGAGTTACTCCAAACCATTTGATAACAGTTTCACCAACTTCAGGTACTTCTACATGTATTAAATAAACTCCACCAGCAACTGGAATACCAGCTTGATTTTTTAAATCCCAATCTAAACTAGTAATAGAACTTCCTTTTACATACCTTCTCATTAAAGTACCACTTGTATTATAAATTGAAATAGTACATTTTTCTGGTAAGTTGGTTATTTTTATCCTGTTATCAAATTTATCACTTTCATACTGCGAGTAAGCATAATATGGGTTTGGTACTGCTTTAATTTTATCTAACATTTCTTTTGCTGCAGAAGCAACACCAGTTTCAGCAGCAAAATTATCCATGTTAAACATATACATTGGACGTTGAGCATTACCAACTGGTTCTGCATACGCTGAATGTGTAGTTGCAAACTTAGTATAAGGTCCTTTAACTCTTAATTGAATTCTTGCATCATTTGATAACAACGATTCCCCTTCTTGTAATGTTGGAAAACCAACCCACATACATGTTTCAGCAATCGTTTTTGCAATATTCTTAACGTGATTACTTACTGGATTTACTCCTCTAGGTACCGAATATAAACTATCTAATTTTTTACATTCGTCATATCGAGATTTAAACACATAAACATAATGTCTTCCACCTAAGGCAGTATCAATAATAGGGAAATTCATGAAATCAAACTGAACATTGGTTGGATTCCACTTCATATCTGCTCCATTTTGGTCTGGTCGTGCACTATTTTCTCCAAAAGCCATATTTAAACGTTCTCCTGTTTCTACATTTATTGCATAACCAGGGAACCAACCCATTCCATTTCCAGAGCCTACAGAATTTACTGTACCATCAGCATTGCCATTTTTATCAACATTTAAATGAGCTCTTTTATTAAATAGTAACTCATTTCCTTCAGTTAATGCTGCATTACTTCCAGTTTCATAAACGATACATCTAGTCCATTTACTCTTATCTGAAGTGAAAACAATATCAACAGAACTTAAGTTTGATAATTTAGATCCAGGATAATTAACTGTTCCTCCGAAAACTACATTTCCTGAAGACAATTTAACAGGTACAGCAATTCCTGGTGCATCGTAAAGTGAAACAAGAGGTCTATTTAACGCCATAGAAACAGATGAAACCATTCGATGAGGAGCCCAAGTCCCTCTCAATATATTTTCATAACTTTGATTCGCATCAATGAATTCGCCACCTTCTTGATGATCCATATATACATCAGAAAAACCTGCTGTATCTTGAATTCCTGATCTTATCCAATTTAATTGTGTTGCATTATCAGTATCAAATACTCCAGTCAACCATGGCTTAGTGGCATCAGAATAGGTAATAGATGCACTTAAAAATCCATTGTTACCTAAAGGATCTGAACCTGGAGATGTTGTTTGACGAATAGCTACTGAAAACCCAAGATTTGCGAAAACTTGTTCATTTAATGCAGCAATATTCCGTTCAGAATAAATAGTATCAGCGCCATTAATTACTCTCCAAATAGCATCATTTAAAGAATTAACACCAGCTGGGGCAGTTGTTGAATCCATAAACTGTAAATAATAAGTACCTTCTTTAACATTTAATGGATCAACAACTTTAACATCAATTGGGCCTTGACCAGCTTGGTAAATTGGATAATCCATAAAACCGTAAGATACAATTTGTGCTTCTGAAGTTGAAGTTAAATTTAATACTAAACCACCATTACCAGCACCTTCAATTCTTGTAATCTCTGGAGCATCTCCATAATTTGAATTAACTATTGTTCCTCCATTTTTTGGTTGAGAACTATGAGGGATACCTGTATACGACTTAATAGTACCTCCAGTTGAATTGGTTCTACTAGCTAAATAGGGTTTAAGTTGTCCTCCTAAAGAGTAGTTTTGTGGGTCAACCGTTTTCCAGTTATTGTATGCATAAGCAATAGCAATAAAATGATATGATTTATGATTTACTAATTTTTTACTAGCTCCAGAAGCAAATGCATCTTCCGTAACTCTAAACGAGTGTCTGATACCAAGATTTTTACCACTTACCATTTCTTTAGGAACATTTGCTTTAATAGCATCATCATATTCGTAATTTACTATTTGACCAATATTATCTTCAATATCAACTTGTGCAATTAATCGTGCTACACTAGGATCGTCTAATTGGCTTACAGAAACACTAGCGTTTTTAATTTGATATATTTGATAACCTTGGAAAGTGTAATATGTCAAAGTATCTCTTTCTTCTTCAGTACCTTGATAAACACCATCTATTGTGTCTGGAATTGATATAAAAGGATCTTTAATTTTAGCACCTTCTTTATAATTATTTGAAATCGGATTGTTGTTTGATAAAAACAAAATCAATTCATTTTCTAATTCTTGGATAGCAATATCAGGAGCATTTGGACCCTCTAATATTTTAAAACAGTTATCAAATAATGATTGAGCTTTATCATCAGCAACTTTAAGTGCCGATAAAGATGCAGTATTGTCTCCACTTAAAGCTCTCGCAAATACAACACCAACAGTAATATCATTAACTGCTCCTGGTAATAAGGTAAAAGGGCCTGCTGATTGGATAAACCGTCTATCACCTTTAGGATTTCCAGCTACAGCTTCTGTCCATGGTACAGGAGTAACAGGAACACCTTGAGTACTCCAAAATAAAGGATCAGAATCTCCAGGGAATAATAAATCAGCTTGTATAGTATTTCCAGTAACTGAAGGATTACCAACTCCACCCCATGTCATTGGACCAACACCATCTAACCATCTTCCACGTAAATAATTGTAATAATCTACGGCTGTACGAGGATCTCCATTACCATTTACAACAGAGCCAATATTATAATAAACAAACTTACGCATACCATAACGTTCATTATCAATAACTCCATCACCATAACCTATACCTAAACCAGAATAAGGGATACCATTAGAATCTAATGCATCCTGAATATTTGAAGTTAAAGGGTTATCAATACTATCATTATCCATGTATGGTCCTTCAAAAAAATCTACTCCAACAAATGGAGGTGTTGAACCATAACCTGTTACACCATTAGCGTCTTCATCCATATTATCACCATTGTAAACATAACCTAAACCACGTGATGCATCACAACCTACATAATCATCATTAGAGTTTCCTAAATCAGGATCGACCCACTGTCCAAAATAAGTATCAGTAAAAGTAAAACTCGAACGATTAATTAACTCGTAATTATAGAATGTCATGTCGTTAATTTCATCATTGGTTGCAAAAGCAAAAGCCTGACCTCTAATTTCCATACCAATTGATGCACCTTGCGATTCTGTATGAGTGTTTCCTTTATCATTAAAAACAAACCAAATAGTAGAATCTCCAAATAAACGTATATCTCTAGTTGTTCTACAATCCACATCACCAATTAAATCATATTTTGGGTAATCACCTTTTGTAGGGTCGTAAACACCATCACCATCATAATCATAAAATGGAGCTAATTCTTCAGCAACATAATAAGCTTGTTCTCTTTTCTTTACTGTATTACCTTTAGCAGGATAGTTTAAAATAAGGGGATGAATTTGATATCCAGGATTAGAAGAAGGATCATTAAACCAAGAAACAAATTCGTTTACAATAGGTCGAGAAACACCAAAAAATTGGTCGAAAATTTCACATGTTAGAGGATCTACTTCAGCCGTACCATCGGTTGTAAGAGGACCAGGCCAAAAATCGTTTGCTCCACCTTGTCGGAATTGTACAGCTGCAACTTTTAATTGTCCCGTTGGATCTTGTCCGCCAATCCATAAAGCACCAGCATACAGTGCCGTATATAAAGGGTCATCTTCATGTTTTTGTTTAGGTATATTGTATGAAGCAATACTATTTGCTCTATCTTGCCACATACTACCACCAGTTGCGTCAATACGAGCTCTAACATTATTAAATTGTAATGAAGATAAAGCTATTGCAGGAGAACAACCAGCCGCTGGTGTTGGATTACTACCACCACCTTTATTATTATTTCCATTATTCGATGTTGTTCTAGCATTTAGGTTACCAAAGGTTAGTAATGCAACAAATGCTAAAACTAATTTGGTGTTATTTCGTCCATTTTCCATATCTATCTATATTAAGGTATAAATAATTTCTAATTAAAAGTTTAACTGTAATCCTAATCTAATTCGTCGTGGTAAAGAAAAATTATCTGGATCTAGTAATTTAGTTTGGTACAAATCTCTAAATGCTTGTTCATCAGGATTTGTTGCAATAGTAGTTTGCCATTCAGCAGCAGCTAAAAATCCATCATCATCAGGGTTACCTGTTGCAGAATATACTTCTAAAATATTTTTAGAGTTCAGTAAGTTCAACACTTGAACATATACATTTAAGTAAGCTTTAGTACGTTCTTCACCTTCTCCTTTACCCCATTTTAAATCAATATTTTTATCCACTTTTAAATCAACAGTGGTCTGCCAAGGTAAACGTGATGAGTTTAATGATGCTTCGATAGGGCTGTTAAATGCTCCAGAAATAACAGCACTATTAACTACTCTTGAAGTTTTTGTATAAGGGGTACCTGATGCTGTTCTAAAAATGATGTTTGCTCCTGTATTGGCAAATATTTCTTTTCCAAACAATACTGGTCCATTATAACTTTTACCAGCACCATAACGATAATCTGCCGATAAAACAATAACATGACGTTGGTCAAACGATAATGGTATTAATGTTTTTAAGTTACTGTTTCCACTAGAAACTAAGTTTAATGAAGTTGTAGTACTTGAACCAGTACCTTCAGCAAATTGTAATGTATAAGATGCTCTCATTGAGAAATTCTTTTGTCTTCTTAAATCGTAAGAAAAAGTCATTCCTTTTACTGTACCAAAATCACGGTTTCCGAAAGAAAGGTAATTAACGGGATAAGCACCAGTTACTCTAGTTACTTGAATCATATCTTTTTGCTCTCTGTAAAAAGCTGCTATTTTTATTGAAGAATAGTTATTAATTTTTTGTTGAAAACCTAACTCATAATCAATAGTTCTCTCTGCTCTTAAATCTGGGTTATTAATTTGATTTGTTGTGTTTTGTACTAACAAATAATCAATTAACTGTAAGCTACTATTTGAAGAAGGTCGTTGAGTTAGCACATCGTAGTGAGCAAAAAACAACGCTTCATCAGAAATAGGGAATGAAAAAGCGATACGAGGTGAAACATTAATTTGAGGCTCATAATCTTTAAATGATTTTGGGCTTAAATCATTAATTGCTGAATTATCTTCTGAATCAACTAACCAAGGTTGAGGAGTTTTAGTTGGATGTAAAACAGATGGATCAGTTAATTCTCTACCATCAGCATCATACCAAGTATCTCCATCACGGTAACCCACAACACTATTTAAAGTAGGGTCACTAGCATTAGCAACATATACAACAAAATCATCACCAATATTAGATGGTTTACCAGGAATGTTACCCACTTCAGCAACCGTTTTAACTGGGAACATTGAATACTTATCTTTTAATACAGGTTGATTAGCATCGTATCTATCTACACGAATACCAATATTGAAAATTAAATCTTCAAAAGCAAATTTATCTTGGATATAACCAGCCATGTAAATAGGGCGGAAAGCACCTTGCTCTCTCAACAAATTACCATTTGCATCTTTTTTTGTAAAGAAATCATCTAAAGATGGATTACCTGATAGTTTTTTTCCAGTATAATCGTAACCATAATAGTTAATTTGGTTTTGTGCATAACTGTTTAATAAATCATCAGCTGTAAAATCAGAAATGCTCCATAAACCATTACCATAAGAATCAAAATCAATATAATCTAAGCCTTGTTGAGCTAACCCTAATTTAGTACGAATGTTTTTGTCAAATTGTGTTTGGTTTTGTCCATAAAAAGGTTCGAAAGTATATTGAACAATTGAGCCTCCACTAGAATTGGTTAACGTATCAGTTGTATAAGAACCTTCGGTAACATTTCTGTTATCTAAGTGTGTATTTACTAAACCTCTTCCAAGAGTCCATAAACCTCTAGGAGAAATATTATACTGACTTATAGCTCTTTGTTCGTATTGAAATCCAATTTTAATAGAGTGACCTTTTATCTCGGCACTACCAGATGTAGTAATACGTAATTGATCTTGGTTAGTAATTTGGTATTGATTGTATTGACCTCCTTGAGCTGACCATAAGTTATAAATTGAACTAGGAGCATCACCATTTAATAAACCACCATTTCCTTGAACTTGAGATGGTCTTTCCCAATAGCCAGCTTGGTCGTTAGCAAATATTTGGTAGTAATTATCTACATAGTTTGCCAAAATTGGATTTATTTCATCACGTTGAAATTGGTAAGCAACAACTTCATTTGTTGATAATAAACCGAATAAAGTATCTACAGGATTTCCGTTAGCATCAATTGAAGTAAATGTACCTGTATTATATGTATTTTGTCTTGTTGAAGTATATTTACCAATATATCCATAGTTTGCAAAATTATCTTTGTGTTCTTCGTCTTGAATTTTATTTAACACATTTGAATAATCTGCTTGAAGCGAAATAAATGCGTTCTTAATCAATGATGGATTATCTTTATCTTCGTTATTATCAAACCGTTGAGTAAAACGAGCGTAAGTTCTCCAAGAACGATCAATAAATTGTGGATTATTATCTGAATTCAATAGCGAATAACTTCGAATTAATCCACTACCTTCTGCTCTATTCCTATCTTCGTAATCAAAAGTACCTCCAAGAGTTATAGTTGTATTTTTTGTTGGTGAAATATCAATTTTTCCCGCTAAGTTTAATCCTTTACGGTTTGCATTTTGTCTGTATTTAATTGTTTCTAAATCACTAGCTTTTAAGTAACTTGCTTGGTTTATTACACCTCCAATATCATCAGTTCTTCTAATTAATGGATTTTTGTTTAGTTCATCCATTTTTTCATTATTAACCTTATAATTATCAATTGCAGATGGACGATAATCTAATTCATTTTTATACTCACCAGAAATAAAGAACCCAGCGATCGCATCAGTTTTGTTACCTGCAGAATCTTTTCTAGTAAAAATTGGACCAGCAAGATTGAAACCAAGTAAGTTGTAGCCATAAGAATCTAATCCAATTACTTTATCTCCATTTTTAAATCCTGAAGTTAAATATTCTAAACCTCCGAACCAATCTTTAGAAGCTCCACGAGTAGTAATACTAACAATACCACCTGTAGCATCACCATATTCTGCAGGCATACCACCAGTAATTACAGAAACTTGTTCGATAGCTGCATTTGGCAAGTTAGCAGAACCTCTAACACGAATACCATCTATATAAGTATCTGTTCCTGAAGTTCTAGATCCTCTAATATTATAAGAACCATCTTCGTTTACATTAACACCACCAACTGTTTGTGCAATAGAAGCAGCAGAACGACCTGGCATTTTAGCAATATCCTCTCTTGATACAGTTCCCCCTGATGAAGTTTGATCTTTTGAAATCAATGGTACTTCATAGTCAACTAACTCAAAACTATTTAAGTCTATACCTTGACCAGCTTTAATATCAGAGAAGGTTATCTTTCCGTCGTTTACAACTATACCAGACATTTTTACTGGTTGATAACCAACATATGACGCTTGAATTTCATAAGTTCCTGGAGTAAGAGCAGATATGGTATATTTTCCATCCATATCAGTCATGGTTCCTCCAACTTGAGCTCCACCTTTAAAAACAACGATGTTTGCAAAAGGCAAAGGTTCATTTGTCGATTTATCAATCATTTTACCTTTGATTGTTCCTCCAGATTGTGCTTGAACTAATAAAGCAAGCATCATGGAAAATGTAAAAACAGCTAGTCTTTTCAACATATTCAGTAATTTAACTATTATAAAATTTTATTCGTGCAATTTAAGAGGCGTAAAGATATGTAATATAAAATCTCTATTCCAAATTATTTTACAGTAAATTTATTAAGAATATTGGAAACTTATTCACAACATTTAATTAACGGTTGAAAATAAAGCTTTTGTGGTAACTTAAATTAGTTTAAAGGATTATAAAATTCTTTTAATAAGAATTAAATAATAAATCTGAAAAATGTTAAACGCTTATTATCGTTTTCTTGGAACACCACGATTATCATCGTCATCTTCTTTGTCATCACCACCAACTACTCCTACAGATGATGATTTTGACTTTTCTGAAAAACTGGTATTAGATTCTGAAAACGAATTTGAAGAAGCCATAGGTGTAGGTTCTTCACCCTTAGAACAAGATGAAAGAAAGTAAAGCATTGAGATAACTATGCTTAATTTCAATAATAATAATATGGCTTTAACTTTATTCATCACAAACAAATTTAAGAAAAAATAGATAACTCACAAGTTTTTTACTGTATTTTTTTAGCATTTCTTGGAAATCAGCTTTTTTTTCAGCATTTTTACGTTTCACTATCTGTATAACATATTTTATGTTGAATAAATTATTAAGCATACTACTTTTTCCTTTTTCATTATTATATGGATTAATTACCTATATAAGAAACAAGTTGTATGATTTAGAAATATTGAATTCGGTAGAATTTAGTCTTCCGGTTATTTCTGTTGGTAATTTAAATGTTGGTGGTGTTGGAAAAACTCCTCATGTTGAATATTTAATTCGACTTTTATCTGACTACAAAACAGCTACATTAAGTAGAGGCTATAAAAGAAATACAACAGGATTTTATTTAGCAAACGAAAAAACGACCATATATGAAATAGGTGATGAACCTATGCAATATAAAAGTAAGTTTAAAGATTTATTGGTTACTGTTGATGAAAAAAGAGTTAGAGGAATTAAAACTATTTTAAAATCAAATCCAGAAACAAAAGTTATCTTATTAGATGATGCTTACCAGCATCGAGCAGTGAAGCCTGGAATAAATATACTTGTTACTGATTATAGCAAAATGTACATTAATGATATTGTTTTACCTTCTGGAAGATTACGCGAATGGGCTATTGGAAGTAAAAGAGCTGATATTATTATCGTATCTAAAACTCCTGATATCCTTTCTCCTTTAGATATTAGAAGAATAAAGGAAGATTTAAAACCTGAACCCTATCAAGAAATTTTCTTTTCTTATACCAAATATGGAGAGCTAACTCCAATAACTGAAACTGCTTTTAAAATGGTTGTTGAAAAATCAAAAAATTGTTCTGTATTATTGGTAACTGGAATAGCTAAACCACAACCTTTGTTCTATTATATTAAAGATAAATTTAATGCTGTAGAGCATCTAAAATTTCCCGACCACCACAACTTTACCTCAACAGATATTGAAAATATAAAAGCATCATTCAATAATTTATATGGTAATAATAAATTAATAATTACCACAGAAAAAGATTTAATGCGATTATCTTTGCCCAAAATAAAGGAGCAAATTGATGAACTTCCTTTCTTCTATCTACCTATTGAAGTATGTTTTCATGGCAAGGATAAAGAAGAGTTCGATACAAAAATATTAAAGTATGTTAAAGCAAATACAAGAAGCTAAAAATCACATTGAATCGAAAAATAATTCTAAACCATTAGTAGGCATCATATTAGGTAGTGGACTTGGTAATTTAACGAGTCAAATCGAAATAGAAACAACTATACCCTACTCTCAAATTCCACATTTCCCTGTTTCAACTGTTGAAGGACATCAGGGGCAATTAATATTAGGAAAACTAAATAATGTACAAATTGTTGCTATGCAAGGAAGATTTCATTACTATGAAGGATATTCAGCAAAACAATGCACCTTTCCTATTCGAGTATTAAAAGCTTTAGGAATTAATCAATTAATATTGAGTAATGCAAGCGGAGGGGTTAACGAGAAGTTTGAAATTGGAGATATCATGTTAATTACCGATCACATTAATTTATTACCTGATAACCCACTTAGAGGAAAAAACATTGATGAATTAGGCCCAAGATTTCCTGATATGAGCGAACCTTATTCTAATAAATTAAATGGTATTATTAGAACCATTGCTTCTTCAAATAAAATAACATTAAGAGAAGGTGTTTATGCCGCACTTTCTGGTCCTACATACGAAACTCCAGCTGAATATAATTATGTAAGAGTTTTAGGAGCCGATGCTGTTGGAATGAGTACAGTTCCTGAGGTAATAGTTGCCAATCACATGGGACTACCATGCTTAGCTCTTTCTATAATTACCGATTTAGGTGTAAAAGGAAAAATTGTAGAAATTTCTCACGAAGAAGTACAAGAAATTGCCAAAAACACAGAACCAAAAATGACCTTCTTGATTAAGGAGTTAATTTCTAGTATTTATTCTTTAAAATCAGTTAATTAATATAATATGATAATAATTGGAATAGCAGGAGGAACAGGTTCTGGAAAAACAACAGTTGTGCAACGAATAGCTAATGTTGTTCCGGAAGAAAATGTAGCTATCTTAATGCAGGATTCTTACTATAACGACAATACCCATTTATCGTTTGAAGACCGAACCAAGATTAACTACGACCACCCTAATTCAATTGATTTTGATTTACTTTTAGAACATATCACAAAATTAAAAGAACGAACACCAATAGAGCAACCTATATATTCTTACACTACCCACTCAAGAACTGGAGATTATACCGTTATTCATCCTAAAGAAATTTTAATTGTAGAAGGTATATTAATATTTACCAGCGAACAACTACGAAAGATGTGTGATATTAAAATTTTTGTTCATACCGATTCTGATTTAAGATTGATAAGAAGAATTAAACGCGATATTAATGAACGTGGAAGAGATTTGGAAGAAGTATTAAATCGTTATGAGAACACATTAAAACCAATGCACAATCAGTTTATCGAACCAACCATGAAATATGCAGATTTAATTATTCCTGTTGGTGGGGAAAATAAGGTTGCAATTGATATTTTGACATCAATGATTAAAGAGAAAATAAAAAAATAAGTTCGTTTGAAAAATTTATTTATACTCCTCCTATTTATACAACATTCACCATTCTTGTTCTCTCAAGTTGTTGATCAACCGTATTTTCAACAGCAAGTTAATTATGATATTAATGTTCGTTTGGATGATAACAGACATGAATTAGAAGCAACCGAAACTATTGAATACATCAATAATTCTCCTGACAAAATCGATTTCATTTATTTTCATCTTTGGCCAAACGGTTACAAAAGTTACAAATCGGCATTAAGTAAACAAAAGCTAGAAGGAGGAAGCACTCAACTTTATTATGCTAAAGAAGAAAACCTCGGATTTATTGATGGTTTAAATTTTACTTCAGGCGAACATAAACTAGAGTGGGAATATGTTCTTCCTGACGAAGACATTTGCAAAGTTTATCTTCCTCAAGTTCTTTTACCAGGAGAATCAATTAAAATATCTACTCCATTTCGGGTTAAAATCCCATTAGGAGTTTTCTCTCGTTTAGGACACATGGGGCAATCGTATCAAATAACCCAATGGTATCCAAAGCCCGCAGTATATGATAGAGATGGTTGGCATCCGATGCCATACTTAGACCAAGGAGAATTTTACTCAGAATATGGCACTTTTGATGTGAAAATTACGCTACCCAAAAATTATGTTGTTGGTGCAACAGGTGATTTAGTTAATGGAGAAAAAGAATTGGCATGGCTAAACGAAAAAGCTCAAAAAACAACTGAAATTACTCATTTCATATCATCAGACATGAGTTTTCCTAAATCGAATGATACCATAAAAACATTACATTTTCATCAAGAAAATGTCCACGATTTTGCTTGGTTTGCCGATAAAAGATATCACGTGCTAAAAGGCGAAGTTACTCTTCCTCATACCAAAAGAAAAGTTACTACTTGGGCTATGTTTACCAATAATGAAGCTCATTTATGGAAAAACAGCATCGAATACTTAAATGATGCAACTTATTATTACTCGTTATGGAATGGCGATTACCCTTACAATCATGTTACTGCTGTTGATGGAGCTTTAAGTGCTGGAGGAGGAATGGAATATCCTAATATTACAGTTATTGGAGAATCTGGAAGTGCATTTGGTTTGGAAACCGTAATCATGCACGAAGTTGGTCACAACTGGTTTTACGGTATTTTAGGGACAAACGAAAGGCTACACCCATGGATGGATGAAGGTTTAAACTCCATGAACGAAAATAGGTACATCGAAACCAAATATCCTAATCGAAAATTAATTCATACTGATTCACTTTCAACAAAAGGATTTTTACGTTTTTTCGATTTAGAGCACTACTCACACAAATGCCAATACGAAATGGCATACCTTATAAATGCTAGAAGAAATCAAGACCAAGCAATTGAAGAACACGGTGCAGAATACACTTCTTTAAATTATGGAGGAATTGTGTATTCAAAAACCGCAATAGTGTTTGATTATTTAATGGCTTATTTGGGTGAAGAAACCTTTGATAAATGTATGCAACGCTATTATAAGGAATGGCAATTTAAACATCCTCAACCCAATGATTTAAGAAAAATTTTTGAAGAAGAAACCAAAAAAGATTTGAGTTGGTTTTTTGATGATTTAATTAAAACCACAAAAAAAATAGATTATAAAATTACCAGTACAAAAAATGACACAGCAAATCCTGAAAACATTTTGATTAAAATAAAAAACAATGGAAAAATAAATGGACCTTTTTCTATTTCAGGAATAAAAAACGACAGTATTGTTTCAACTCAATGGTACGAACCAATCGGTAAAAAAGCATTTGTTGACTTTAAACTGGGTGAATACGATTTATATAAAATTGATGCTGCATTGGATATTCCAGAAATTTCGAGAAAAAACAATACGTTGAAATCAAAAGGGCTGCTTAAAACAATTGAACCACTGAGAATACAATTGTTTGGCAGTTTAGAAAATCCTGATAAAACACAATTGTTTTTTACCCCCATTGCTGGTTGGAACAGCAATGATAAATTTATGTTGGGAACAGCTTTTTATAACACTACTCTTCCAACTAAAAAATTTGAATATGTATTAGCTCCCATGTATGCTTTTGGCTCAAAAAATATTAATGGTTATGCTAATACTTTTTATCATATTTATCCAAATCAAGGATTCCAAGACATTGCTATAGGTGTAAAATCGGCTTCTTTTAGTTTCTTAAACTTTAATGCCCCCAACAATGCTGGAAAACAAGCTTTAGAATACTACAAAATATCTCCTCAAATAAATATTGAGTTCAGGAAACGAAGACAACGACAATTCCATCACTATTTCTTAAATTTTGAATTTGCCAACATTTTTGAAGAGAATGCAAAGTTTAGTAGAAATGCCGAAGGATTGGTTTCGTATCAAATAAATCTAGAACGATTTTATGTAAATAATTTCACTGCTGGTATAAAAAGTAAAAATCCAATCAATCCTTATATTGCAAAAGTAAACATTCAACAAGCGGTGGATTTTGTTCGAGTTAATGTTGAGGCAAACTACAAATTTTCGTATGGTAAAAAAAATAGAGGTTTAGATGTGCGATTTTTTATTGGAAGATTTTTATACAACGACAATGCTAGTAGTCGATTTAACTTAAATATGAGTGGAAATTCCGACTATTTATACGAACACATCTTATTAGGAAGAAACACTGTTGAAGGCTCCTTAAATCAACAAGCCATGATTACAGATGGAGGTTTTAAAAATTATACAACTGTTGCTTCCTCAAACAAATGGTTAAATGCAATTAACCTAAAAAGCAACTTACCCGTTTCGTTTTTGGGACTTTATGCTGATGTTGGTTTATCTGGATTTACTACTAAAAATTTTAGAGGCGATGAAGTTGATGAAGTATCTCCAATTGCTTATGCATTTGGAGCAACTTTTATTGTTATCCCAAACATGTTTGAAGTATATTTTCCTATTAAACTTTCGAGTGATTTAAATCAATTAAAATACATGGAAAAAGTTAGGTTTATACTAAACATCAACCTAATTAAACCATTTGAAATGGCTCGTAAATTTGAATTTTAATATTTAATCAGATCAACTTTATCTAATTTAATATCAATAAAATAGCCTACAATGAATTGACACGAATTACACTAATTTTTATTATACCAAAGGTATAATTTAGTGTAATTTCTTATGGAAACATTCAATTTAAAAGGTAAATAAATAGAATCCATTAATTCGTGCAATTCGTGTCAAAATGCTCAAAAAAGATTAACACGAAAGTTATTTTATTACTTTAGCTGAGTAAAAAATGAATACAAAAACCAACATATATTTTGCGTCCGACTTTCATTTGGGAGCTCCAAACGATGAAGAAAGTTTAAAGCGTGAAAAAAATATTGTTCGCTGGCTCGACGAAATTAAAGTTGACGCAAAAGAAATTTATTTAGTTGGAGACATTTTCGATTTCTGGTTTGAATACAAACACGCCATTCCCAAAGGATTTGTTCGTTTACAAGGAAAAATCGCTGAATTAACCGATAGTGGAATTCCTATTTATGTTTTTACTGGCAACCACGATATGTGGATTTTTGATTACTTACCAAAAGAACTTGGCATAAAACTTTTAAAAGGAAATATAATCAGAAAATATAATGGGAAAACATTTTTCATTGGGCATGGAGATGGTTTAGGTCCTGGCGATTATGGCTATAAATTCATTAAAAAAGTTTTTGCAAACAAACTATGTCAATGGGCATTTGCACGAATACACCCCAATTTAGGAATGGGTATTGCCAACTACTGGAGTAAAAAAAGCAGAAAAGTTAATGCCGAACATGATGAAAAATTTTTAGGCGAGGAAAATGAGTGGCTGGCTATTTTTGCAAAAGATTACCTTAAAAACGAGCACATCGATTATTTTGTTTTTGGTCATCGACACTTACCCTTAGAAATTAAACTAAACGACCAATCAACCTATATAAATTTAGGTGAATGGATTAAATACAATTCGTATGCTGTATTTGATGGAAATGAACTAAAATTGAAATATTACAAATAGGTTAAACATTTTTTCTACATTTGTTTTATGTCAGATTCAAAATTATACTATTCTATTGGCGAAGTTGCAGAAATGTTTAACGTTAATGCTTCGTTAATTCGCTTTTGGGAAAAGGAATTCGATATTATTAAACCAAAAAAAAACAACAAAGGCAACCGCCTATTTACCGTTCAGGATATTGATAACCTTAAAATTATTTATCATTTAGTTAAGGAAAGAGGTTTTACGCTTGAAGGAGCGAAAAACAAACTCAAAAACAACAGAAAAGAAACACTTGACAATGTTGAAATTGTTCAATCACTTCAACAAATAAAAAAATTTTTATTGGAACTAAAAGAGGAACTATAATCAGCTCCTCTTTTTTTAAAAATCAATATTCAATTACTTTTTCACCATTTTTTTAGTGGCAATTAACTCACCATCAGCAATAAGGCTGTAAGTGTAAACGCCTGTTTTTAGGTTTTCGCCATAAACAGTTAATTTGCTTTCGCCACGTTCTTCAATTATCAGTTCTTTGATGATGCGACCGTTTAAATCGTAAAACATCAACTTTGCTTCCATTACATCGGTTGGTATGTTGTAGTTAATTACCGTGTTTTCTGCAAATGGGTTAGGCAAATTTTGGTCTAAAATAATGCTGCTATGATTGGTTATCTCAATGCTTCGTTGATTTATTTCGTTGTTTAATTCTTGATTAGAAGTTTTGTTGCCTTCGTTACAAATGTTGGCGTTTCTAATACAGTTTTCAAGGTAAGCTAAACGAGTTTCAAGGTTTTCTATAATTGAATCTTTAGACTGAACTTTACCGTCTAACTCTTTTACACTTTCAACCAATAAAGGAACAACTCTATCGTAATTTACATGAACTAAACTCGAATCGTCAACAAAAGTTAACAACGGTTCTATAGCAGCAATTTCTTGAGCAATAAAACCAATGTGTTGTAAACTATCTAAGTTCATGTTGTTTTGAGCAGAACTAGTCCACTCATACGAAACACCACGCATTTGTTTTACTTTATCTAACGAATTAGATAAGTTTTGCACGTTAGTTTTTACGTTTTGGTCGGATAGTGTTGATTTATCAATTCGCTCGGTAATTTCATTTACTGCTTGTACGGTAATAGGAATTAATGCATTGTAGTTTAACGATTTGTAACTCACCGCAGGGCTTATTTCGTTTCCTAAACTATCCAATTCGCTAGGCATATAAGAATCGTGAACCAAATCAGGCAGTACATCGCCCACTTCTTGGGCAATAAAACCATATTGTAAACGGCTTTGAAAATTAAATTGAGGAAAACCAGCTACATCCATTTTATAGGTATGTGGTTTTAGTTTTCTTAATACATCTGTAGCTCCTTTTATGTTTTCTATATTGGTTTTAAACATTTTATCGGAGGTTAAAATACCTCCAGATGTTGATTCAGCAATACCAACAAAATAACCTGCACGACTCATTGGATTTGAAGTTATTGATTGAGCTTTTATCCCATATAAATCTCCTTCAAAATACCCTCCAATACCATTTGGATCTATAGATTGAACAGATAAACCATTTTGCCATCCTGATGTAGAAGAATTGTTTCTTATATAAACTCTTGAATCTGAACCAGAACCACAATATACATCTCCGAGAAATACTCTGCCAGATCCTGAAAGGTCTTGAAAATAAAAATCGTTATCATGTAAAGGTATTTCATAATTACCTGTTAATGGGTTTTGTGTGGCTGAACAATAATTTCCAACTCCACTACCCAAATTACTTCCATCAATCCAATGTACACGATTGTGGTCGGTTGGGTCAATAACTAAAACACGTGTTAACGTATTATCTTGTGTTACCGTTCTAATACGTAAATCACCATCGATATCGAGTTTGGCGTTAACCACATCAGGGTTTGCTGTATTTGGTCCTTCGGGTGAAAAATCGCCAATACCTACCATTCCAAAATTTGGTGCAGCTAATGTAGTGGCAACAGTTGGTTCAATACGCATGGTTTCTAATCCATTCCACGCTGTATGAGGTTGGTTGTTAGTTGATGTTTCGGGTGTGGTGTAAATAAATCGTAAGTTATTGTACCTGCCATCTGCTGGAACAGGTTCATTGTCGCCCCAATTGATAACGGCATCAAAACGTGCTCCAGGATGTGGTACAAGACCAATTATTCCAGGAGCTTCTTGTTTTAGTCCAACATACATGTTTTCTCTCCCATTGTTGGTAAATGTTCCTACATCCATCCAATTTCGCCAACCATCTGTTGCATTAATGTTATTTATTAAAAATCCAGTGTTGTAACCTAAATGCAATAAACTTCTAATTAAAGTAATATGTTCTTCACCTCGATTACTGATACCAATTCTTGTATTATCTCCTTCTGGATTAAATGGGTCTGGGTTTCCTTGATTTGTTGTTATTCGAATACGTTCACTATTTAGATTTTGATTTTCTACATTTTGTGTTTGTATTATAAAGGGCGATGCTTCTTGCCAACGTAAATAACCAAAGGATGGTTGGCCTGGTGTTTCATCTAAAATTCCTAGCCTCAAACCATCTGTTGTTGATTCGCCTACATCTACATTAGTTATTTGTAACCATGTTTCTTCATTTAAAGGATTATTCAGATGCAATAATGATTGTGGATTGTTAAATCCATTGCCCATACCAATAAAACCATCGGTTAAACCGTTATCTTCATTGATGTGCATTCTTTCGGTATTAGCAGTAAAAAAATCCATCGCCAAATTTTCTTGTTGGCGAATTTCGGCAGTGCCATCGGCAGCAATACCAAGTTTAAAGCCATCGGTTGCAGAAGGGTTTAAGGCACTGGCATTGGTAGCAAAGTTGGTTATTTGCAAATAAGTAGAAAACACACCATCGTTTAAGTGCAATTGCGATTGTGGGTTTAAAAAACCATTGCCCATACCTATCAATCCTGTATTGCCAAAAAATGCTCCATCGGTTATTACCATTCGGGTTATGGGTGCTGAACCTCCCAATATACCAGGTCCGTTTATACCAAAAATCATTCTCGCTCCGTTTTGACTGGCTTGTAAGTTAACATCATCACTATTGGCAGGTACAAACAACCTAAATTTTTCAGTAACACTACCTATTGTTGCCCCTGTATATAGCTGCCAACTGTTACTTATAGTATTACTACCATCGGTACGAAACATTAACCCATCTGTTACAGGGTTGTTGGCTAATAAAAACTGGTTTACGTGTAGTTTGGCTTGTACGCTGGCGTTGGTTGGAAAATTTCCAATAGCAACTTTTTGCATTGGAACGGTAGTTCGAGCATAAGTATTAATTGGAAATCCAGTGAAATTGAACTGAGCATTTCCTATCATCGGTAACCCTATCAGGCATCCGATAATTATTTTTTTTGTAAAGTTTTTCATAACAATTGTTTTTTTAAGTTAGTAATAAAGTTAATAGAGTAATGTAATAAATCCTTTTTTTGTTTCCATTTTACCCCCATTTTTTGTTAGGTTAATGATGTAGTAGTATGTACCATCGGGCACTTTTGTTCCTGAATTGGTTCTCCCATCCCATAAATTAATGAATCCATCATTTTCAATTTTCAATTCTCCCATTTTCAATTCACTTCCCCATCGGTTGTATATTTTCCATGCAATATTTTCGTAGCCTCTTAATTTAATACTAAATACATCGTTTATACCATCATTGTTGGGTGTGAAGATGTTGGGAATGATTAAAGGATTTAAAAATATATTTTGAGTTACTGTGTCTATAATACATAAATTGGGATTGTATAATGAATCAAAATAATTTGTACAATAGTTTGGAAGTGATAGAGCAGAAAATCTACCACTCAAGGGGATATTTAGAAAATTAAAGCTAGAAGCAATTCCATAATTGTTGGGGCTATTAACTTCTGATATTGCAGGTATTCCAACAGAAGATATGTATATATTCCCATTGATTGCATTTTGAATGCCAAAGAATGAGGAATTGTCAAAAGAATCGAAGATTAGAGTTTTACTTGAATTAATTATTGTTTGATTATTTGAAGAAATATCAAATTGAAAAATCATATTTCCATTAGCAGATACAAATAACATATCTTCATTTGGAGAAAATTCAACACCATACTCATTTCCAAAAGGATTTAATGATATTAGATTTGATAAAAGACCATTATTAAAATCATAAAGTTCAATAAATGGAATCGCTGATGAACCAGAAACTAAAACAATTTTCCTCCCCGAAGGTGAAAATTTAGCCGATGATACATAATACGGAATAGATCCTATTGAGTTAATAATTGGCGTAGTAATAAGTCCTAAGTTCGTTATTTTATAAAACAAAAAATCATTATTATTTCCTTTATGTGCCATTAGCCAAATAGTATCACATTGCTGAAAAGCAGTTAAACATTCTATTACAGAATCTGTAAGAAAAATATTTTTTTGAGATGTTAATACATCTCCATTTCCACCATTTAAATTCAAATCTATAATACTATATCTCAAACCAGATCCAAAAAAAATCTCACAATCAGTTGTAAAGACATAAAATAAATTTGGATTATTGGGTTGTGGAATTATTAAAGCTCCTTGTGATGAACTTTCACATCCCATAATCCCAGTTCCATTAGGCAGTATATTGTGATTTTTATCCCAAATAGTATCTCCATCGGTATAAAACAATAAATTTCCATTTGTATCAGAAATACTTGCACATGCCTCTCCTGATTCCATTTGTCCATTAGTAACCGCCACTGGGCTACCACTACTAAAATCTAACCCTGCACCATTGCCAAAATACCAGTGGGTGGCACGTTTGGCTTCGGGGTGTTGGGCAAAGCAGCTTGCTACCATTAGTAATTGCATAAAAAGGGTTAAAAATATTTTAAACAGTTGATTCATAGGGTTTTTTTAGCTAATTTATCAAAAAAATCTTATTGGAACTAAAAGAGGAACTATAAAATAGTTCCTCTTTTAGTTTTACTTCTATCCTTTATCTGATATTAATTCTTAATTAATTTTTGAGTGTTAATCAATAATCCATTATCGTAAATATTAACAAAGTATATTCCTTTGTTATAATTGTTTGTGAGTTGAATAGTGGTTTCATTATTGAAGTTAAATTTATCAACCAATCTTCCTGCAATATCAACAATTTGAATTTGAATAGCATTGGCATTAACATGTTGTGATAATTGAATATAAATTACCTCATTAAATGGGTTTGGAAAAATGTTTACTGAATTGATTTCATTTAATTCATTTACGCTAACCAATCCATCAGTAATTTCAAATTTATCAAAACCACCTTCTGAAATATGACCTAATGGTGTATCATTTACAGTAACAGATAATCGCATATTATTGGTTGGGGTAATAAAATCAGCAACTCTAATAGATTTACCAATCCATGACGAACTACCAGCTGTTGCTGCAGTTACTGTTTCAATTGTTGCTGTTGTTGTTCCATTATTTAATTTTACAACCAATTGGTCGTTTGGTGAACCAGAACCACCGCCATTAACAAACCATCTGTAATAATTTACGTATGGATTTGCTAAAGAAGTTAAATCAAAAACTGGAGAAGTTAAAATAGTTTCTCCTCCATCAACATCATCATCACCAACATTTCCTCCTCCATTACCTGTTACAAAAGCTAAGTCGTTGCAATCGGTAGCAACATCTAAATTTGGGTTAGATTCATCTGACCCCAAAATGGTTCCAACTGGCTCTCCTCTTTCCCATATCCCTGCCGAAGCTGTTCCTGTAACTGCCCAATTAAAATTAAACGAAAAATCATCATAATAACCAGGTGTTATAGCAATGGTATAGTTGGCATTTGCACCATTTACTGTTACGTTTTCATCGCAATTGGTAACAAAGCCCCATTTACCGGCTGTTATGGTATAAACTGCTTCTGTAAAACTGTTAAAAGTAAATGTACCCGAAGCATTAGTTGTAACAGCATTATTATAACCAGCATTTTGAACTCTTACTTGTGCATTTGGAACTGGTGCCAATGTATTTGCATTAATAACATTTACAACAAATGTAAAAGGAACTAAAGGCATTAGCTCAACATTTAGAATTGTTGGATCACAGGTTATAGAATTTAATGTAATTCCAGTAATTGTTTTAGTTTCATAACCTGCTTTAGAGAAAGTTATATCATAAGTACCTGTAGCTGCAATACCAATTTTATAACCACCAATTACATTCGTATTAGCTGTAGCTGAAGTAGAAACAATATTTACCTGCACACCATTTATTGGATTTGAAGTAATCGTATCAGTTACTGTACCTTCTATTTTTTGAGCTCTGATGTAATCTATGTCTAATACAAATAATCCGTTTTCAATATCACTTGCAATTATATTGCCCGAAGGTAACCAAGGGTAAACACCCCAACATCCGTTAAAACCATCGCCACTAAAAGCTGGAGAAGTATCATAGTGCCCTACTAAAACCATGTTTGTAGGATCGCATACATCATGTACAGTAACTCCATCACGATAATACGACGTAATAATGTAATCGTTATAATAATGAACATTGTGAGGAATAACATTCATACCAGGGCTGGATTGTATTCTGCCTAATTCAGTAATATTATTAATATCTGAAATATCGTAAGCACCTAAAAAGGCATTACTTTTCTCATCGGTAGTGTAAATTTGTTGATTATCATCAGAAAACCAAGCATTGTGAGTAAAGTTACTTGGTGTATTTTTGGTTGCCATCGATACAGGAACAGATTTATTGGCAACATTAACTACAACTAAAAATCCATCATTAATTGCAGAACCCCATAAGGTATCGCCTCTAACCACTCCATCATGTAAGTAATATTGGTTGTATCTTCCTGCTTCAAAATTTGGGTGTGTAGTTGCTAAATTTAAGTTTAAGATGATGGCTCCTCCTACTCCGTTATCTGCTCCAAAAATATAACAATATCCATTTTCATCAATATATAAATTGTGTGCAGTTGTAAAAGGGTATGTTGAACCTGTATAATTGGTTACAGTAAGTGCTGTACTTCCTGGTAATGGAGCTAAATCAATAATCATTAATCCATTTCCTCCTTCGTTGGTAATGTATGCTTTGTCGTTCCATGTTTTCATGTCTCTCCAAATAGTATTAGCTCCAGGAGTATAGAAAACCTCAACTAAACTGCTTGGATTAGTTACATCTACAATAGAAACACCTGTTTCGTTTCCAACTATTGCATATTCATTTCCAAACTCATCAACATATCCCCAAATATCAGAGACATCACCTCTAGAGCCTGGGTAATCATATTGACCTAAAAGAGACATGTTAAGTTGTGCAAATGAGATTTGTATTTGTAAGAAGATTACAACAGCTACTAGTAGTTTTTTAAACATGATAAGTTTTTGTTAAGTTTTGAAAACCTAAATTTAGGACTTAAAATAAAATTGGTTTAATGATTAATTCCTAGCTATTGAAATCCTATATCAACAATTAAATTGTAGCCACAAATCAATCTTTAGAACTATTTTCGTTGTTAGTAAATGATGATGGCAATAAATTAACCCCTTTCTTTTTGGCAATTTTTATAAGAAAAGGCATTAATAAAGTAGCTCCTGGAACGAGTGCAAAAGGAACTGCTATTCCTAATGTTTTAAGAATATCATACACCTGTTGACGCAATTCTAATTCCTCTTGTTTTGTAATTACACCTTTTGAAATGTATTTTATTGCAATCCTAGATGCTTGTTTGGTTTCAACAGTTTCTGTTTTTAATCCAATTAAAATTTTCCGAAATAGTATTGAAACTTCTTCTTTTTTAATTTTTAGTTGTTCCGATAATTCTATTCGTTTATCGTCTTCAAAAAAATTAAAATCATACTCAGTAGAATTTGACTTTTTAGCCATTTATTTATTAGTAAACTATCTTTAATTGGTAGTTATCAAATTTTACAATTCTTGTGTAAGTGTTCTCATAGCCGCTTTCTACTCCTGTTTTAAAGAAACTAAATTGGGTAGAAATTCTTTTATTTGAATTAGTATCGTTAGAAAAAACTCTTCCAGTTTTAATAAAATTTGTTCCAAAATAAGAAGCGACATCAAATCCTAAAAAAGCGTTATTTGTAGGGTATGTTTCTGTTTTTTCGTAATATTTCTTTATCATCACTTTGGTTGTCTCATCTTCATAATCAACAAACTGAGCTACAGGCAAATGAACATTTAAGCGTTGAAAATATTCTATGTCTATATTTTCAAACTGCATCCATTCTTCAATTCCAATAAGTGTTACAACACATTCGTTATATTCTTTGCTATTTAATTTTGTTATTAATGCTGTAAATAAATTGGTAATAAAGGTAGAATTTGTTGTTGGTAAAAAAATAACATTGTTAACATTTGGCTTCAATTGAAGAAGGATATCATCGCTTTTTGCAACCACAACTTTTTTTATTGGAGAATACCGCGAAGTATCATTTTTTCGAAGTATTGCTGCATTATATTCTTTAATGTAAGTATCTACCAATGCACTTTCCTGATTGTTTTGATATTGTACAGCTAAAAGATTTTCTCTGCTAAAACTATCAGTAACCAATCTAACAATTTGATTAACAGCAGATGTTCTTGAGGAAACTATTTTAAACACATTTTCATTTCCTAACAGGGCTTTATTGGTTAATTTAACTGGAGAAACTATAGGAATATTATGTTGTCCAGCAAATTTCGCGGTTTTTTCGAAATTACTAGCATACAATGGTCCAATTATTAAATCCATTGTTTTTAGTACTGGGTTTGATAATATTTTAAAAGTAGTAAGTGAATCTTGGCCTTTGGTGTCATAAACAAATACTTCAAACTTTTTTTCGGGGGTTGAAATAGAATCTAAGGCAACTAAAAAACCTTGATAAAATTCAACTGCAAAAGTTGAACGAGGATAAATCTTTTTCTTTTCCAATGGATTTACTGGAATTTCTTGATTTTCTTCCAAGTAAAAAGGTAAAAGCAATGCTATTTTATAAACTCCTTTTTTAGTGTTGTTTACAACATTTTCAACATTTTTTTGAATTGTTTCTAAATTGGCATTTATTTGAATAGGCGATTTTGTTGGTTTAATTAAATTAGGTGAAACAACTATTGGTAAAAATAATTGTTGATCAACTTTCAACCCTTCTACAAGTCCGTTATTTACCAATTTAATCGAATCTATTGAAACTTTATACAATTTACTAAGCGAATACAATGTTTCTCCAGCTTTAACTATGTGGGTTTGGTATGTTGGAGTAGGTTTCGCTTGTTCTTCACTTGGTTTTTGTTGCTTAATTTCTCTTACAGGAATTTTTATTTCTTGTCCTTCTTTTATACCTGTTTCGTCAATTTCAGGGTTTAGGGCAATAATATCTTTTTGTTGTAAATTAAACTCCTTGGCTAGAGAATATAGTGTTCTTCCTTTTTCTACTTTGTGAATGAAAAAATTTCCATTTATTGATTCAAATTCTCTGGTTGCATCTTTCTTTACTGGAATAAAAATTTTTTCTCCTAAACTCAATCCATCATTTACAGAAGCATTTTCTTTTTCAATAACATCAACAGGTACATTGTATTTTTTTGAAATAGAATAAAGTGTGTTTCCTGGCTCTACAACATGTATGTAATAACTATTACCATTAATTTGATGTACTTCCAACGAATCTGTTTGAGCAAAAGCCCCACCCCGACCCTCACCGAAAGGGAGTGAAAGCCAACACACAAGACTAAGACAGTAAATTTTGATTCGTAATGATGATTTTGTTTTCATAATTGTTATTGGTAATTAGGCGTAAGTCATTAGGCGTAAGTCGTTAGGCTTAAGGCATTAGTACTTTCTCCTTACGACTTACTCCTATCCCCTATTTTTTATTCCCACTCAATAGTTGCTGGTGGTTTTGAGCTAATATCGTACACTACTCTATTTACACCCTTTACTCTATTTATTATTTCGTTCGATGTTTTTGCTAAAAATTCATAAGGTAAATGACACCAATCGGCAGTCATTCCATCGGTTGATTCAACAGCACGTAAAGCAACTGCTTTTTCATAGGTTCGTTCATCGCCCATTACGCCAACCGATTGAACAGGCAATAAAATTGCTCCTGCTTGCCACACACTATCGTATAAATTTGCTTTTTTCAATCCTTCAATAAAAATATGATCAACCTCTTGCAAAATTTGTACCTTTTCTGGTGTAATATCTCCTAAAATACGAATAGCGAGTCCTGGACCAGGAAAAGGATGTCTTCCCAAAAGGCTATCATTTAAGCCTAAAGTTCTGCCTACTCTTCTTACTTCGTCTTTAAAAAGTAAACGAAGCGGCTCAACAATTTTAAGTTTCATGTAATCGGGCAAACCGCCAACATTGTGGTGTGATTTTATGGTTGCCGATGGTCCTCCTGTTGCAGAAATTGATTCAATAACATCTGGATAAATGGTTCCTTGTGCTAACCAGCTTACATCTTCAATTAAATGTGCTTCTTCATCAAAAACATCAATAAAGGTTTTTCCTATGGCTTTTCGTTTTGTTTCTGGGTCAGATATTCCTGCTAAAGCTGAATAAAATTTATTTTTGGCATCAACACCTTTTACATTTAAACCTAAATGTTTGTATTGGTCTAAAACTCCTTCAAACTCATTCTTTCTTAGTAATCCGTTATCTACAAAAATACAATACAAGTTTTTTCCGATGGCTTTATGAAGCAAAACTGCAGCAACAGTGCTATCTACTCCACCCGAGAGACCTAAGACTACTTTGTCGTTACCAATTTTATTTTTAAGTTCTTCAACTGTTGATTCTACAAACGAATTTGGTGTCCAATCTTGACTACATTTACAAACTCCTACAATAAAATTTTTCAGCAATCGAGTTCCCTCTGTTGAGTGATAAACCTCAGGATGAAATTGAATTGCATAAGTTTCTTCGTTCAAAAATTCATAACCTGCAACCTCCACATCGTGAGTGCTTGCAAAAATTTTAGTGTTTGTTGGCAATGTTTTAATGGTATCTCCATGGCTCATCCAAACTTGAGAGTTGTTTGATACACCTTTCATTAAACAGTGGTTTTGGTCAACAAAAGTTAAATTTGCTCTACCATACTCTCGAATTTTTGAAGGCAACACTTCTCCTCCATTACTTTGAGCCAAATATTGAGCCCCATAACACACTCCTAGCAACGGCAACTTTCCTCTATAAGCTGATAAATCGGGTTTGGGAGAGTTTTCATCTCTTACCGAAAAAGGACTCCCTGAAAGGATAATTCCTTTAACATTTTCATCAATTTGAGGTGCTTTGTTGTGTGGATGAATTTCACAATATACATTGAGTTCTCGAACTCTACGTGCAATTAACTGCGTGTATTGAGAACCAAAATCTAAAATCACTATTTTTTCCATGCCACAAAGATAAAACTTGAATTTGGATTAACATATTTTTGATGTTGAAGTTTCTAAAACATGAAACACAACTTATAAACAATTGTTAAGATTTTTTAATCCTAACTTAACAATAACTAATTATTTAACTTCGTATCTTTGTTTCGAAAATTAAGCTTGATTACCTAGAGGGAAGTTCCCGAAACCATCTTAATTTTTTCTCTAACTAACCAATGTTTATTAATGCAAAGACTAGTTTAATAGTTGTTGTTATATTCTTTTTTACTTGCGTTACAAGTAATTTAAACGCTCAAACTCCTAGTACCTGTTTTGAAATTGAGAGCATCTTGGTTGATGCCTGTGGAACCATTGAAGGCGAAAACGAAATGGTTCGTTTTGTTGTTGGTCCTTCTAATTTAAACGTAAATAATTTAAATGTAAGCTGGCCAAATGCGTCAAATGCTTATTTAGGAATATGTAAAAATTCAACCACTGCTTCAAAAGTTGCCGCTTTAAACAGCAGCATAGTTGGATGTGGTTTTTTAAAAGAACCCACATCAAATATTCTTCCGGCTGGTGCAAAAGTTATTTTACTTACCAGCACTAGTTTTGATGTTTCGGCAAATTCATTCGCTAACCTCAACGACACCGTTTATGTAATTTTTCAATGTTCAGGAAACACCGCTGGTCATTTTGCCAATTTTGGAACAGGAACTCGAACGCTTACCATGTCATTTTCATCTCCAGTAGGTTGTTCTGATGCTATAACCTACAATAGAGCATTGTTAGTTGACCCAACAGGTATTCCAGTAGCTTCAGATGGTGGCAGAGTAGATTATACATGGTCTGGAACACCAACCTATACAAATGATGGGTGTTCGGCTCCAATCGAAATTACTGCTATTGATATTACAACCCCATCTCCAACTATTTGCTCAGGCGAAACCATCAATTTATCTTCAACTATTTTAGGAAATATTACTGGATTACAATGGTCTGGAGGAAATGGCGTTTTTACTTCTCCAAATACCACCTCAACCAATTATGTATCCTCAACTGGTGATGCAACTGATTTTTATATTTATTTATCAGGAACTACCTCTTGCGGTGAAATACTAAAAGATAGTTTACTCATTCAAATAGGAGGAAACAATTCCTCAGTTAACATTTCTGCTACAACTAGTGAAATTTGTAATGGTGATAGCATTTTGTTAACTGCATCTGGAACTGGAAATTACACTTGGAATACTGGTAGTACTAACACAAGTATTTATGTTTCCTCAACTGGTTCGTATTTCGTAACAAGTACTTCATCTTGCGGAAGCTCATCAGACACCATTACCATTACTGACGCTCCAACCATTAATTTAGCCCTGATTGCTTCTTCAACCGAAATTTGTGATGGAAACTCGGCAACACTAACAGCTAGTGGAGCTCCTAATTACACTTGGTTTAATGGCAATACAAATAGCACAGAAAATGTAACTTCTTCTGGAAATTATTATGTTATCGGATACAACAATTGTTATAGAGATTCTCAATCGGTATTTATTAATGTAATTCAGCAACCAACCGTTAGTATTTCTAGTTCAGCTCCTTCGCTTGAAATTTGTGTTGGAGAAACCATTACACTTACTGCAAATGGTTCTGGAAATTATTTATGGAATACTACTGATACATCAACATCTATTTTAATAACAAGTGCAGGTACGTATTCGGTTTCATCAAGCAACACTTGTTTTTCAGCTTCTGATACCATTACCATTGTAAATGGAATTTTTCCTGTAGCTTCAATCGTTGGCGACTCCATTTTGTGTAACAGTGAAACAATTACATTATCAGCATCTGGTGGCGACAATTACATCTGGTCAAATGGAAATACAAGTTCAAGTTCAACATTTAATTCTGGAGGTCAGGTTTATGTGGTGGCCGCAAACAATTGTGGAACAGATACCGCTTATTTCACTATTTTAAATTCTAGTTTATCAGCATCTTTCACTTCTGATTATGTTTACGGTAGCGACGTTCCAATTGATGTGATTTTTACAAATACCTCAACAAATGCTACAACTTACAATTGGAACTTTGGAAATGGCAATATAAGTTCAATTGAAAATCCAAAAAATACTTATACAACAAACGGAACATATTTAGTTACCCTTACTGCTTCAAATTTACACTGCTCTGATGTTTTTGAAACGGAATTGATTTTTGAATCACCAAATGGAGTGTTTATTCCAAATGTGTTTACACCAAATAATGATGGAACAAATGATGTATTTTCAATTGTTGGTGAAAATATTGCAGCATTACATGCCGAAATCTACAACAGATGGGGTGAAAAACTTTTTTCATGGGATAATGCAACTGGTTTTTGGGACGGAACGTACAACGGAAAATCTGCATCAGATGGCACTTATTTTTATGTTGCAAAAATTAAATGGCAAGATAAAACAGAAGAAACCATTAGAGGACACGTAACCCTGTTAAAATAATTTCGACAATGAAAGACAGAATTAAAACCATACAAGATTTACAAAAATTATTATTAATTGTTTTTGGAATATTAGTACCTGTTTTTCTTTTGTTTATCTTTTTTAGTTGATTCTTTTTCAACAACTTGTTGAAAAATTTTAACCCACATTTAATTTATTCTTAACCTTTACCATCTTAATAATTGGTACTTTTACACTTGTAAACTGTAAAGTGATTACCTACAGGGATTTTCCCGAAACCATTTTATAGTTATTTCATTTTCAACATGTTTTCTCGGGTAGTACTTCTTGGTATTATTCTTTTAACTTCAATGAGTTTGTTGGGGCAAGTTTACCAACATAACTTTGGAACTACTACTATAAGCACTCATCCGTACACTTCAGCTCCAGGAACTCTTGATGCAAACCTTTCAAACTCTTCTTGGTCAAACTCAACTGGGGCTTGGACATCTTATGCAGGTAGCTCTGGTCAAGCCATATCTCTAAGCAATTCCAGTGGAACTCCTACAATTACTTTAACTTTTGATATAACTGGAGGTTGCTCTCTAGATATTACTTCTTTTAATTTTTGGAGACAACGGAGTAATAGTGGAGCTCAAAATTGGTCAATGACTATTAATGGAACAAATGTAGGAAGTGGAACGATACCTACAACTGGAGCTGCTGTTGGCAACACTGCTGTTTCAGGAATGACAGGTTTAACAGGTACTGTAACTATTGTAATTAGTCTTTCAGGAGCAACTGGTACAGGAACCTTTAGATTAGATGATTTTACTTTATTTGGATCAACTTCATGTGGAGGAAGTTCTCACACAGTTACTTTTAATGGAAATGGAAACGATGGAGGCTCCATGAGCAATCAAACAGCAAGTGGCTCAACAGCCTTAACAACAAATGCATTTACAAAAACAGGTTGTAGTTTTACTGTATGGAATACTGCATCAGATGGTAGTGGTACATCTTATACTAATGGTGCTACTTATGATTTTTCAGCAGACATAACATTATATGCACAATGGAATTGTAGCCCTCCCACTGGTGGAAATTGTATGGATGAAGATTTTGTAGATTTCTCTGATTGGACAAATTATGGTACAGCAACCGATAATGATGCTAGCCATTATGGAGCTAATGGCCCATGTAGAGCTTTAGGTACTGGAGATAATTTAGAATCTCCTTCTGTTGATAATCCAACTCAACTACAATTCTATCAAGATGCAAGTAGTGGGGGTAGTGGCAGTACTGCAACTGTTAAATATAGCTTAGATGGAGGAACCACTTGGGTAGCTTGTTATTCTTTTACTGTTAGTTCTTCGGGAGCAACAGAAACTGTTGATTTAACGAATGTAGGAGGTGTTGATCTTTCTGCAGAGACTGGCGTAATTTTTCAATTTTCATCTTCATTTAATACATGGTACTTAGATGATGTTTCTGTTACTTGTGGTACTCCAGCCCCAAACACAATAACAACTGGCTCAATTACTGGTTCCCCTTTTAGTATACAATGTGCTACAAATGATAATGGCTCAGTAGCATTTATATCAACAGATGTATATGGAGCTGGCAACATATATACCGCTCAATTATCTGATGCTTCAGGAAGCTTTAGTTTTCCTGTTAATATTGGGACATTAACATCTACTGCAAATAGCGGCACTATAAACATTACTATTCCAGCAGGAACACCTAGTGGTTCAAATTATAAGATAAGAGTAATTTCTTCAAATCCTTACATAGTTGGAAGCGCATCATCTGCTTTTACAATTACATTAACCGATGGACCTTGTGCTCCTCCTCATATTACAAGTGTTTTGTTTAACGGATGTGACCCTGCAGGATGTGGTGGAGAAGGTCGATCTGAAATGGTTTTTGCAAACACAGGAGTAAACAGTGTTCTTGTAAATTCTTCTAATTTAGATTTAATTTATCCAGGATCACCACCTTACGACATGCTTGGCTCAATTGTAAGTAATGCCTCTACAATAACAACCATGAATGATAGTGCTGCATGTGGAACGCTTTTTTATGATGCAAACGGTCAGACTGTTCCGCCAAACACCACACTTTTATTAGTTTCATCAGATATATGTGCTGAAATTAATTTCGATTGGTCATCACTTTGTGGAAGTGGACCTATTTACGTTGTTTTCGGCCAATCAGGAACATTGGGTGACACATGGCATGATAGTGGTAATTTTGGAAACTCAAGCGGCACAAAAACATTTGATTTAGATATTACAGCAACCGATGCCATTACTTATGGCTACACCTATTCTTACGTTTCAGGAAATCAAGGTGATGGCGAATATGCTACTTTTTCGTCCTCTCCTCCTGGCGGAAATGCTTTAAATACTGGTGTACTTCCTGATTGTAAAATAACTGTTGCTGTTCTCCCAATCGAATTACTTTCATTTACTGGCAAATCAATTGGTTCATCAAACTTGTTGGAATGGAAAACAACAACCGAAATAAACAACGATTATTTTACTTTAGAACGCTCATCGAATGCAACTCATTTTAGTGAATTAGGAATAATTGAAGGTGCTGGAAATAGCAATACTTTACTTCACTATCAATACACTGACAATGCTCCACTAGAAGGAGTAAATTACTACAGATTAAAACAAACCGATTTTGATGGCAGATTTAGTTATTCAAACATTGTTGCACTAAGTAATAAAACAACCGCATTTAGTATTTGGAACTCTGCCGAAACGCTTTTTATCAAAGGTGACAATGAAAATTCAACAAGTTCTTTAAAAATATATAACTTGCTTGGAGAATTGGTTCTTGAAAAATATTTTCAAGAAAATATTACTATCAACACAACTGATTTTAGTTCTGGAATTTATTTAGTAAAAATTCAAAGCAATGAAAATCTAATTACTCAAAAGGTAAAATTCTAAATTCCTATAATGATTATCCGTAATTAATCATAAGTCTTTTTGCCACAGATTACACAGATTTACGCAAATTAATATCACGCCTTCGGCGTGATAAAATTAATCTGTGAAAAAAATATGTGAAAAATAAGTGGAATCTGTGGCATTACGAGTAAATACTGAGAATCATATTTCGATTAGTTTAAATTCTTGTTCCAAAGGATTTAACTCAGCTATCAATAAATCTATAGCATCAAAACCTATTAATAAAAAGAGTAGCACTAAATTTTCTTGACGTTCTTGCAAAGAACCTTTTGGAAAAAGTTTCTCTTTAATGTTCTTGATTTGATTGATGGTAACTTCTTCTTTTTGTTTCTCTGCTTTAATTAGTCTTCCCTCTATATTCTGAATGGTTTTTAATGTTTTTTGTAACTCAGCACTAATCATTGGCTTAAGTGTTGTGTCAATTTTTTCCGCTTTAGTTATCATTTCATTAAAAATTAAAGCTATTTCATTTTCTTCATTTTTTAAATCCAATACAACATCAGCACCTTCTTTTAAAAACTGATTGATAAACAAATCCGTATCACCAAACAATTGCATTACAGAAACCCCTATTTTATCTAATCTTTTTTTACTTCCTTCATCAATTATTAAAGCCGAATTTCTGAGCACCAAAATTGGAAACGAAATATGGTTCACATCAAACATCTGTTTTAATTGAAACCAATATGCTAATTCGCCACCACCACCAATATAAGCTAAATTGGGCAATATTTTTTCTTGAAACATTGGTCTAAGTGCCACATTCGGGCTAAACCGTTCTGGGTAAGTTTCCAACTCCGTAAGTATTTCTTGTTCGGTAAAAGAAATTGAAGTGTTCAATACTTGGTATTTTCCATCTTCAAAAACAATTCGTTCTCTTGAGTTATTTTGCAAATAAAACAAGTTAATGTCGCGTGGAGTAATTTGAGATTTATAACCCAGAGCTTCTAATTTAGCTGTAGTTTCATATATGATTTTAGCATTTTGCTGAAGAGTTAATTCACTTTTAAATTCTCCAATCATTTGCTTTTTTAGCACGGTATCATCTCCATCAATAATAACCAAACCGTGTTTACCAAATAAGTGGTTTACAAATGCTCTTGTAGCCTCAGTAAATGTTTTTTCTTCGCTATAAAAGAAAGAAAACAGCTTAAGAATTTCTTCTGTTTGCGGTCTATTTCCAAGTATTTCGTTTAATTGATTTAAAACATCTTGAATTCCTGCTAATTTCATTTTACCAACTGCACCTTGTTGAGTTTTCGGTAATTCTACTTTTTTTCCAAAAAAATTAAAATGATTGATTTCTTCAAAATCGTGGTCTTCGGTTGCCATCCAGTAAACAGGCACAAAATCAAATTCTGGGTAGTTGTTTTTTAGCGTTTTTGCTAAGTTAATTGCTGATATTATTTTATAGATAAAATAAAGTGGTCCAGTAAACAAATTCAACTGATGACCAGTCGTTACTGTAAAAGTATTTTCGGAAGAAAGTTTTAGAATGTTTGCATTCGTTAATTCAGAAATAGCTACTCCTTGATATTGTGTTTGAAGCGATTCAACCAATGCTACTCTGTTAATTGGTATTGATTTTCGTTGGTCGATTAACTGAGCAAAAAATTCGATGTTAAACGGAAAACTATAAAAAGATGTTAGTTTTTCATCTCCATTCAAATAATCGATAATGAGTTTCGAGAAATAACCTGTTTGTTGATATGGAAGACTTAAACTATTCATTGATGATTACTTCTCCATATAAATCAAAGTCATCAGCACCAGTAATTTTAACCATAGCAAAATCTCCAATTCTAACAAAGTTCGTTGCTTTCTCCACAAGCACTTCATTATCAACTTCTGGCGAATCAAATTCTGTTCTACCTACAAAATAATCGCTTTCTACTCTATCGAATAATACCTTAAAGGATTTACCTATTTTGCTTTCATTTAGTGCTAAAGAAATTCCTTGTTGCAACTCCATAACCTCAGCAGCTCTTCGTTGTTTTTCTTTTTCTGACACATCATCTTTTAAACCAAAAGCGTGTGTATTTTCCTCGTGAGAATAGGTAAAAACTCCTAACCTATCAAACTTCATTTCTTTTACCCAATCTTTCATTTCTTCAATATCAGCTTTTGTTTCGCCAGGAAATCCAACAATAAAAGTAGTACGTATCGCTATATTTGGAATGAGAGCACGAATATCATTAACTAACTGAGTAGTGTTTTCTCTAGTTGTTCCTCTACGCATGGCTTTTAGCATATTGTTAGAAGCATGTTGAAGCGGAATATCCAAATAATTACAGATTTTCGGATTATTTTTCATGGTTTCTATCACTTCCATCGGAAAACCTGTTGGGTAAGCATAATGTAAACGTATCCATTCAATACCTTCAACTTTGCATAACTCTTCTAATAAAGCAGAAAGCTTACGTTCCTTGTAAATATCCAAACCGTAAAAAGTGAGTTCTTGAGCTATTAATATCAATTCCTTAACCCCTTGTTTTGCCAAATTTTTAGCTTGTTCCACCAATTGTTCAATAGGAGTAGAAAGGTGTTTTCCACGCATTAAAGGAATAGCACAGAATGAGCAAGGTCTGTCGCAACCTTCCGATATTTTTAAATAAGCATAATGGCTAGGAGTAGTAATTATTCTTTCGCCAATCAATTCATGCTTATAATCGGCATTTAAGGTTTTTAAGAGCTTAGGCAATTCGCGAGTACCAAAAAAAGCATCAACTTCTTTAATTTCAGTTTCTAAATTATCTTTATATCTTTCCGACAAGCAACCTGTAACATAAAGTTTATCAAGTAATCCGTCTTTTTTTGCTTGAGCATATTCTAATATGGTATCGATTGATTCTTGTTTGGCATTATCAATAAAACCACAGGTATTAATAATAACAATAGACGAGTCGTTTTGTTCCGATTCGTGTTCCACCTCAAACCCGTTAGCCTTCAGTTGTGTCATGGTTACTTCCGAATCAAATAGATTTTTTGAGCAACCTAAAGTTATTACGTTTACTTTATTTTTTTTTAGGGTTTTGGTTTTCATTTAATTATCCTTTAAACAACGAGTCAACAAATTCAACTTTATTGAATACTTGTAAATGTTCCATTCCTTCGCCAACTCCAATATATTTTACAGGAATTTTAAATTGGTCAGAAATTCCAATTACCACCCCACCTTTTGCCGTTCCATCTAGTTTTGTTATGGCTAATGCATTGATTTCTGTTGCTAACGAAAATTGTTTTGCTTGTTCGTAAGCATTTTGACCAGTTGAGCCATCTAAAACGAGTAAAATTTCATGAGGTGCAGTTGGAATAACCTTTTTCATTACATTCTTAATTTTAGTCAACTCATTCATTAAGTTAATCTTATTGTGAAGTCTTCCTGCAGTATCAATAATAACCACATCCATATTTTTTGCTTTTGCCGATTGAAGCGTATCAAAAGCAACAGAGGCTGGATCAGCATTCATTCCTTGTTCAACAATTGGAACATCAACACGTTTTGCCCAAATTTTAAGTTGGTCAACTGCTGCTGCTCTAAAAGTATCGGAAGCTCCTAACATTACTGATTTACCTTGTTTTTTTAGTTGATAAGCTAACTTTCCGATAGTAGTTGTTTTTCCTACTCCATTTACACCAACAACCATAATTACATAAGGTTCATCTTGTTTTGGTATGGAAAAATCTTTGTAATCTCCTGTATTATTTTCTTCTAAAAGTGAAGCTATTTCTTCTTTAAGTACTTGGTTAAGTTCTGTAGTACCAACATATTTGTCTTTTGAAACACGTTCTTGAATTTTTTCAATTATCCTTAAAGTAGTGTTAACTCCAACATCAGCCGACAAAAGTATTTCTTCAAGATTATCTAATACCTCATCATCAACTGTTGATTTACCTACAATTGCTTTTGAAATTTTAGAGAAAAAACTTTGTTTGGTTTGATCGAGCCCTTTATCTAAAGCTTCTTTTTTATCTTTCGAAAATATGTTAAAAAAGCCCATAGTTAATAATAAAAAAAGCCTCTTTCATACGGAAAGAAGCTTCAGTTTATACCAATTTAGTAAATTATTTTTTTGATAAAAATTCTTGTACTTTATCGTTTGGAACGATATCTTGTTTAAAAGTATATGCTCCTGTTTTTTCTGACCTAACCATTTTAATTACTTTGGTTAAGCTCTTTCCTGCTTTCTGTAACGAAGCAACCGTTTTCTTTGCCATAACTTAAAATTATTTAATTTCTTTGTGAACAGTAACTTTCTTAAGTATAGGATTATACTTTTTTAACTCCATTCTTTCTGGAGTGTTTTTTTTGTTTTTAGTTGTAATGTATCTTGAAGTACCTGGCTTACCACTTTCTTTGTGTTCCGTACATTCCATTATAACTTGAATTCTATTTCCTTTTTTTGCCATTGCTTGGTCGCTTTAATTTTTTACGGACTGCAAATGTACTATTTTTTTTATTATAGCAACATTTTTTATAGAATATTTACTTCTCTTTCTAATTCTATTCCGAAACTTTTTCGAATGGTGGAAATTATTTCTTCTGACAGATTATAAATTTGGCTGCCTGAAGCTCCTCCATAATTTACTAAAACTAGAGCTTGTTTTTCATGTACACCATAGTTCTCTATCCGTTTTCCTTTCCAGCCCAATGTTTCAATTAACCAGCCTGCTGCTAATTTAAAAGTTCCATTTTTTTGAGGATAATAAGGCATTGAAGGGTATTTTGCCAGTAGTTCATTTTTCTTATTTAAATCAACTACAGGATTTTTGAAGAAACTCCCTGAATTTCCAATTTCTTTTGGGTCGGGCAATTTACTTTTTCTAATATTTATTACAGCTTTTGAAATGTCTTTAATACTTGGTTTAAAAACTCCTAAACTTTTCAATTCATCTTCAATTGCTCCGTAAGAGCTATTTATTGCTGGTTTTTTAGAAAGTTTAAATTGAACCGCTGTAATAAAATATTTTCCTTTTTCTGTTGTTTTGAAAATACTACTTCTGTAATCAAACTCACAAGCCGAATTAGAAAATTGATGAATTGACAAATCACTAATTTTTAAAGCTTCTACATTTAAAATCACATCTTTAACTTCTACGCCATAAGCCCCAATATTTTGCATAGGACTTGCCCCAACTGTTCCAGGTATTAAAGACAAATTTTCTATCCCTGCATAGTTATTTTCAACACAAAACATTACGAAATCGTGCCAGTTTTCCCCAGCTCCCACATTGAGTATAATTTCATTTTCATTCTCAAAAATTACATCAATACCTTTAATGCTATTTTTTATAACTAAGCCTGAAAAATCTTGTGTAAAAAGGATGTTGCTACCACCACCAATAATTAGTATTTCTTCTTTATTTTGACTTAAAACTTCTTTAAGTTCTTGCACAGTGTTTACTTCAACAAAAGAATTTGTTGTAACATCAATTGAAAATGTATTGAAGGGTTTTAATGAAATATGATGTTTAATCTCAAACAAAACCAGCATTATTTTTTTTGAATTAACACTACAGCATATGCAGAAACACCTTCTTCTCTACCTTCAAAACCAAGTTTTTCAGTAGTTGTTGCTTTTATAGAAACATCATCTTCATCAACTTGAAGTAATTGTGCTAAAACTGATTTCATTTCAGGAATAAACGGATTGATTTTGGGTTTTTCAAGTGCTATTGTAGCATCAACATTACCTATCTGAAAACCTTTTTCAGCAACTAGGTTAACAACATCTTTTAATAATATTTTACTGTCTATTCCTTTAAACTTATTATCTGTTGGAGGAAAATGAAACCCAATATCTCTAAGATTTGCTGCCCCTAAAAGAGCATCACAAATGGTATGAATTAAAACATCTGCATCTGAATGTCCAACTGCTCCTTTAGTATGAGGAATTTTAATTCCACCTAACCAAAAATCTTGTCCTTCTTTTAATTGATGTACATCAAACCCCAAACCTACTCTAATTTTCATTTAAAATAATTTTAATTTTCTTCTTTTTGTTTTTTGAAGTCATCAAAATTAAACATCAAACTAAACCTTACGGTATTGGCTAATGGATTATTTTGTGTTGTTGCAATTAAATAAGAAAAGTCTAAACTAAAAACACTCATTTTTAACCCTGCACCTGCGGTAATATATTTTCTATTTCCTTTGGTAATGTGTTCATGAAAATAACCTACACGCACTGCAAATTGTTTGTTGTACCAATATTCTGTTCCAACAGAAATATTGTATTCTCTCAATTCTTCCGACATTCCTCCTGGTGCATCTGAAAATGATTGAATTAATCCACCCATTACGGAAGCATTCGGATCTTTTCCTTTTTCAATAATTGGTTCATTGGTTACAGGGTCTAGTTCGGGGCTACCACTATTGTCAAGTTTATAAACAGGAGGAGTTGGAACCAATAACTTATTAACGTCTGTAATAATTGCGATAGAATTGTAATCATCTAAAACAAAAGCTAACGATTGTCCTAACTTCATGTTCATTGGAAGAAAATCTTTGTTAGCATCATCGGTATAAGAGATTTTAGCACCAACATTAGAAATATTTAATCCTACATTAAATATGGCTTCTTGCCCAAACAATTCAACATCTGGATTGGTGTAAAATGCACTAACATCAACAGCAAAGGAAGTTCCTGCTCTAGTATTTGTTCCACTTACATCAATACCTCCAGTTAGGTTTGAATAAATGTAACGAGCTGCAAGCCCAGCAGAGAATTTATCTCCTAATTTTCTAGAGTAAGCAAGATCAACAGCAAATTCATTTGGTCTAAAATCTCCTAATGGGTCGCCTTGGTCATTAGTAAATTTAATGTCTCCTAATGAAAAATAGCGTAATGAAGCCCCTAATGTTTGTTCCTTTCCTAATCTTTTATAAAAACTAACGTACGATAAACCAATATCATTAACCAATCTTCTAAGCCATGGTGAGTAAGAAATAGAAAGCCCCATGTCTTTTTCTATAAACGCTAATTTTGCTGGATTCCAATGTATAGAATTTGCATCTGGAGAGGTTGCAACACCTGCATCGCCCAAAGCTCCAGCCCTAGAGTCTGGTGCTATTAATAAAAAAGGAACTGCTGTAGTTATGGTATTTAATTGTAAATCACTTCTTCCCAATGTGCTTTGTGCGAAAGTTTGGTTAATAAACAGACACAAAACCAATCCTAAAAAACTATTTTTCATTTATTCAATTATCAAATTTATAAGAGGAGCAAATATACACTTCCATTATTTTAAAAACATCAAAAACGAAGTTATTTGATGAATATTGTTTTTATCTTAAAATTACTAGTTTTTCATATTTATCAGCAATTGAAAGATTTTCAGCCCTTACTTTTAGATGATAAATATACACCCCTCTTGCCAATCTATCACCAAAATCGTCTAAACCATCCCAAGTAATTGAAGTTGAACGAAAACCTTCGCTATAAATGTTTTTTTCGATGGTTTTAACCAATTTACCTGTAACGGTAAACACCTGAACCTGAGCATACAACTGCTTGTTTGCTTGATTGTGTTCGAACCAAAACTCAGTGTAAGTTGTGAATGGATTTGGATAATTGTAAACCCTACTCAAAACAACATCTTTTGATTTTACCACATTAAATTCAGTAACAACTTCTCTTGAATTATTATAAACATCCCAAACTTTTAGGGTTAATTTATGTCTTCCTTCTTTTAAATCTTTAAAAGGAAAACGAATGGTTCCTTTTTGATAACTGTTTAAATCAGCTTCGTAATAATTATTCAACACAAATGATTTATCTGTTTCATCATCTAAAACTGCAACAATATCATGTCCAATTCCATTTCCCACCATATTAATTCCATGAATGTCTTGAACATATGCTAAAAGAGTTGGGTTTTCGTCGGTTATTCCTCCAAAAACAAACGATTTATCATTCATAAACAATTCAACTTCTGGCCCTTCTGTATCTTCTGCATAAGAATCAGACGTTCCTCCTATGTAAAAATCTGTAAAATAACCATTTGCATCTTCCACTTGATTTTCGGCATAGTAACTCAATTTTCCTTTTCCAAAATTGTATGCAATATCTTTTGGAACAACAAATGAAAAAGAAAAATCACCGTTTGTTACGCTTACTTTTCCTTTAAATAATTTACTGTTTTGAGAATTAAAAACAAACGGAACAGAACCACCATGATTTTGAAGTGTAGTGATGGTTTTGGCTTTATCAAACACTGTTGGGTAAATTATTCCATTGTAATTGCTCAATTTATTACCATTGTAGTCTTTTACAAATCCTTCAATGGTTACTTTTTGTAATGCTTTAACTGTATCTAACACCGTAGAAATGGTTGTTCCATTAAACTTTGTAGTAGCAACATCATATTTAGGATAAGCAAGTTTTAATGCAGGATCTCCAAGCAGAGTAAAGTTTCTATTGTTTGCATTTGATGCGTTAAGGTTTTTAGTTATCATAAAAATTTCACCTAGTCGCTTTTTCTCGTTATTATCTTCTACAAAAACATTTTCATAAAAACTTTTGTTTAACAAAAAGTTGGGTGTAGAGTAAACCAATCTAACTGTTGTTAACAAAGCTAAAGCTCCTGTTTTGTTTATTAATGTAAGTTCTCCTGCCGAAGTTCTTTTGGGGTCATCAAACCTGCTAAATTCACAAGTTGCAGTAACTATTAAAGGAAAATTATCAGTATTCGACAACTTATTGATGTCTGCAACGGTTAATACCCTTTCATGTGCCCAACCTGTCTCGCCACCATGCCCTGTGTAATTTATTATTAAAGAACCTTCATTAAAAGCTCGAATTATTTCTTTGTTAACATCTGGAAATCTGCTTCCCCCGGGAGTTAGTTCTTTTTTATAGGCGTCAAAAAATATTTTATTTGGATTATATTCAGGATTTGAATTTTCAACTAATGTAGCCAAATCGTTTGATTGTTTCATATGAATATTTCCTTCCCAAGTATCACCTCCTCCTCCTACATCTCCAATAAAAGTAATTTGATTTCTCCAGTCTTTCATTGTTTGAGGTTGTTTATAATTCAGAATTTTGTTTACCACATTATCTGCTTCTTCTTGGCTTTTTGCCGGAATTCTACCTATTCCAACATCTACATATTCAACACCAAAACTCCAATTTCCTTCGTTTGGATCTAATAATCCAAAATAATCATCCGTAACTAAAGAGCCAATAACTCCTAATGAATTGGTAGATTGATAGGTTGGAATATAATTGGTATTTCCTAAAATTCTGTTTTTGTTGTCATACGAACCATCTCCAAATAACAGAAGGTATTTTGGCAGTTCAGATGAAATTGTTGCTCTATCATAAAACATTTTTATAAAACTTCTAATTGCAATGGGGTCTTGTGAACCAGAAGAAAACTCGTTATATATTTGATTTGGAGTAACCACAACTACACTTAAACCATCTTGTCTATGAAAATCGGCTATTTGCTCGGCTTGATTTAAAAAGTTTTGATGTGCAACAATGATATAGTCATTTTGACCTAATGCGTGTAAGTTTTGATTGTTTAATTTTCCTCTAGGAAAAATTTGAGTATCATAATTAGAAGTGAAGGCTACAAATTGTCTAAGAGTATCTGTTGTTGCAACAAAAGAAATTGTACTACCGAGATTAATTTGTAGTTCTCTAATATTAAATGGATTAGAAATATCCCATATTTTTTCAACATTATTTGCTCCTGTTAAATTAAACTGAGATACATTTCCTGTTCCAACAGTGTTTAAATCTCTAAAAAAAAGTTGATTTCCATGCATTTTTAAATTTCTTCTCGAATTAACCTGAAGATAATCTAACCAAGCGACTGAAGATGATAATGGCTTATTGTAATTTACTTTTACTGAAACAATACTTGAAGATGCAACAAAACTTAAATTTTCAATACTTGCGTTTGCATATTGACTTGTGTAATTATCAATATCTACAGTACTAACTGAAACATTTTTAGAAACTCCATTTGATGAAACTGTGAATGAGCTTATTGTTCCATGCTTACTACGTGCTGCTCCTCTAAAAACAACATCAACTGGTATAGAATTATCTAAATTTGGAATATTAAAAATAAAATCGTACTCCGTTTTTACATCGAAAACCTCTCCAAACCACTCTTGACCAGATTTAATTAAATTATAATTATCTATTTCATGATATTGATAATCGTTAAACGTACTGACAATGTTGTTAGGGGATAATGTTGTTACAGAAGTTGTTATTCGTTTTGGAGACTCTCCTGTTGCAGAAGCTGTTATATAATAAAAAGTTGTATCACTATATTTGTTTAATTCATGATAAAATTTATTTGTAGTAGTATTCAATTTTATTGAATGAGGTGATTGTCCGTAAAATAAAATATAATCATCAGCATTAAAAACTCCATCATTTTCACCATAAACATAAATAGCGTTTTGAATCAAATCATCATTTCTGAATTCCGAATTTTTTTCAGGAAGCATTTTCCCGCCATTTCCATAAATTTTTATCATTTGAGGATTAATAGCGTTAACATCTATTCCTAAATCTTTTAAGAAAGAATAGCTAAGTTTAAAAACTCCATCTTTTATAACAGCAATCTTATACCAATCACCAGAAGATAAAACCGAGTTATTAGTAAAACTTTTAAAAGTAGATTTTTGATTAGCTATAGCAGTTTTAAGTGTCAATTCAATTTGATAACTTACTACTCTTTCGAATTTAGATAAATTTTTGTTAAACCTAATCGGAACAAATGAAACTACACCGTAATTTACTTTTCTACTTATCGCATTATAGAAATCTACGTTAATTTCATTTTCAACAAACCTTAACCCAGAAATATCTTTTAAACTCGTATCGTCAATTTGTTCGTATTCAAAATTAATAACATTAATACTTGTAATTTCTTGGTTTCCTAATTGAATTTGATGTGAATGAAATGGTAAAAAATCAAGTTCATCTTTATATTGAGCCGTTTCAAAAGCAAATAATTTAACTGTTTTAAAATCCAAAACATCTTTTACTATGTTATCATACCATTTTATTTTTCCACTAACCATATTTTTTTGAGAAAAAACAGAATTTGAAACAACAAAAAGTAATAAAATTATTTTTTTCATGTATTAAAGATGTTATTTTTGTGCAAATTAACTTTTTAAAAACCTTAATTTTGCTATAAATTTAAAGAAAAACGTAACATTTTTTTAATTATTGTTTTTTTTAGTATTCCAAAATTAATACATTTGGAACTTCGTAAAACACTTTTACGTAAAAGCGTTTGTATGAAACATTAAATTTATGTGGAAAAACCTAATAAATAAACCGTTAAAGCTAGCAGCATTTTTGCTGATTTCTATTAGCACGTTTGGGCAAGATCCTGAATTTACTCAATTCTATGCTAATCCGCTTTATTTGAATCCAGCATTTGCAGGGTCTGCAAACTGTCCAAGAGTATCTTTAAATTATAGAAACCAGTGGCCAGGTATTAGTGGTTCATTTGTAACATACAGTGCTTCTTACGACCAACATGTGGATAATTTATCTGGTGGTGTTGGACTTTTGGTATGGAATGATAGAGCTGGGGAAGGAACTTTAAATACAACAAACGTAAGTGGAATGTATTCTTACCAATTACCTGTAACTAGACGATTTTCGATTAAAGCTGGTTTACAAGCAACATGGGCTCAAAAATCTGTAGATTGGAGCAAACTTACTTTTGGTGATATGATTGATGCAAGAAGAGGTTTTGTTTACAATACGAATGAAGTTAAAAGAGATGCCCCTGCAAACTATGTCGATTTTTCCGCTGGAATTTTAGGTTATAGTGAAAAATACTTTTTTGGTGTAGCAGTTCATCACCTTACTGAGCCAAATGAGTCGGTTATAAAAGGAGAAAGTCCACTTCCTAGAAAATATACTTTTCATGCTGGAGCTGTTATCCCACTAGAGGGAAAAGGAGATGTTGCAACACTTTCTCCAAATATCTTGGTAAGAATGCAACAAGACTTTAGACAAATAAATTTTGGTATGTACTATTCTAAAGGACCAATTATTGGTGGTTTATGGTACAGAAACTCCGATGCATTTATTACCTTAATTGGATTGCAAGCTGGTATAATGAAGTTTGGATATAGCTACGACATCACTATTTCTAGTTTAACTAATAAAACAGCAGGTTCTCATGAACTTTCTTTGGGACTACAATTTGATTGCAAACCTAAAAAACGAAAATTTAGAACAATAAGTTGCCCTTCTTTCTAGTTTTATTATATATTTGCATAACATAAATCTTTAATTATGAAAATCAAATCATTTAATCTACTAATATTTATACTTTCAGTATGTTCAGTGTTTTTTCTTACCTCTTGTAAAAGAGAACAATCTGGTGCTACTGGATGGGAGTATAACAACCCAAAAAATGGAGGCTTTCAAAAAGTTCCTTATTTAGAACAAGAAACTGGTCCAGGATTAGTTTTAATTGAAGGTGGTCGTTTTACTATGGGTAGAGTTGAACAAGAAGTTAATTTTGATTGGAACAATATTCCAAGAACAGTTACTGTGTCTTCTTTTTACATGGATGAAGTGGAAGTAACTAACTTTTTTTATTTAGAATATTTATATTGGTTAGAAAGAGTTTTTGCTGCTGATTACCCAGAAGTAATTAAAAAAGCATTACCAGACACTTTGGTGTGGAGAAGTAAATTAGCATTTAATGAACCTTATGTAGAGTTTTATCTTAGACATCCTGCATATAGAGATTATCCTGTAGTTGGTGTTAATTGGTTACAAGCTAACGATTTTTGTTCATGGAGAACCGACCGTGTAAATGAATTAATTTTGATTAGAGAAGGTTTATTTGAACACTATCCAAATCAAATCAACGAAGACAATTTTAATACTGAAGCATATATGGTGGGTCAGTATGAAAGTGGTAAAAGAGTTGATGGTATTCCAGATTTGAACCCAAACAAAGAATATAGAAATGTTAAAATGGAAGACGGTATTATTTTACCTCAATACAGACTTCCTACAGAAGCTGAGTGGGAATATGCAGCTTATGCTTTAATTGGAAATACTATTGAAGAGTTAATACCAGACAGAAAACTTTATCCATGGAATGGTCATGCTGTTAGAAACTCTAATGATAAATATATTGGACAAATCCTTGCAAACTTTAAACGAGATAGAGGTGATAACATGGGTGTTGCTGGAAAATTGAATGATAATGCTGATATTACAGCTCCTGTTTACGCTTATTGGCCAAATGACTATGGATTATACAACATGGCTGGTAATGTTTCTGAATGGGTAATGGACGTTTTCAGACCTTTATCAATGGAAGATAATGATGACTTCAGACCATTTAGAGGAAATGTTTACAAAACTAAATTATTAGATGAAGATGGTGCTATAGCAGAAAAAGACAGTTTAGGAAGATTAGTTTATAGAAATGTTGATCCTCAATTAGATAATCTTCAAGCTAGAAGAAACTATAGAAAAGCTGACAATATTAACTACCAAGATGGTGACTGGGAATCAAACATTAATTGGGGTACAAGTGATTATGGTTCAAATCCTGATTTTGATAAAGAAAATGACAACTTAAAAATGTATCAATTTGGAGAAACTACCAGAGTAAGCGATAAAGCTAGAGTTTACAAAGGTGCATCTTGGAAAGATAGAGCTTACTGGGCTGTACCAGGCACTAGAAGACATTTATTAGAAGATCAATCGACTTCATTTATTGGATTTAGATGTGCTATGACTAGAGTTGGTAGCCCTGTTGGTTTAAGATATTAACATTAAAATACTAATTACTTATAAAAACCCTTTTGAAATTTTCAAAAGGGTTTTTTATTTTTACTCACATGGAAATAGCTGAATTATATAAAATATTTTTAAATCATCCTGTCATTTCAACCGATACAAGAAAAGTATCAAAGGGGTGTTTATTTTTTGCTTTAAAAGGCGAAAATTTTGATGCAAATACATTTGCCGAACAAGCAATAATTGAAGGAGCTGCTTACGCAATTATTGATAATGTAAACTTCAAAAAAAAAGAAAAATATATTTTAGTTGATGATGTATTAGAAACATTGCAACGATTATCCAATTATCATCGCAAACAATTTACCATCCCATTTATTGGAATAACAGGTTCGAATGGTAAAACAACTTCAAAAGAATTAATTAACGCTGTACTTTCTGAAAAATATAAAACTAATGCTACACAAGGCAATCTAAATAATCACATTGGAGTTCCTTTAACCATTTTATCTATTCCAAAAGATTGTGAGATAGCAATAATAGAAATGGGTGCAAATCATATTGGTGAAATAGAACAATTGTGTGAAATTTCAGAGCCAACTTTTGGTATTATAACCAATATTGGAACAGCACATATTGAAGGTTTTGGAAGTAGAGAAGGTGTTATTAAGGCTAAAAGTGAATTGTATCATTTTATAAAAGAAAATAACGGCAAATTATTTTTAAATGAAGATGATAATTTGCTTATTAAATTAGCTGAAACAATTCCTTCAATAAAATATTCAAGGTTAGAAATTAATAACATTTCGTCAAATCCTTTACTTTCGTTTGAATGGAAAAACTTAAAAATTGAAACTCAACTATACGGAGAATATAATATACCAAACATTTTGGCTGCAATTAAAATTGGCGAGTATTTTAATGTTGAGATAACTGCAATTAAAGCAGCTTTAGAGCACTATGTTTCAACAAATAATCGTTCTCAAATAGTAAAATTACCTAACCATACTTTGTATTTAGATGCTTATAATGCAAACCCGACTAGTATGAACGCTGCAATAGATTCATTTTCAAAGCTAGTTGACACTAAAAAACTTTTAATTCTTGGTGATATGTTAGAATTAGGGCATGTTAGTCAAGAAGAGCACCAAAAAGTTGCAGATAAAATCAACCAACTTAAATTAAACGCATTATTAGTTGGAAATGAATTTCAACAAATTAAAAACAACTATGAATTAAAATCAGTTAAAAATACCGATGAAGCTATTGCTTGGTTAGAAAATAACCTAAACACATTTAATTCCATTTTAATAAAAGGCTCTAGAGGTATTCGATTGGAAAAGATAAGTGAATATATACAAAAAAAGGAGTCTAATTAGACTCCTTTTTTATATAAAGATGTTTTTATTATTATTTCAATACTGCTCTTGAAATAACTATTTTCTGAACTTCACTTGTTCCTTCATAAATTTGAGTGATTTTGGCATCTCGCATTAATCGTTCAACATGATATTCTTTAACAAAACCATAACCACCATGAATTTGAACGGCCTCAGTTGCAACCCACATAGCCGTTTTTGATGCAAATACTTTTGCCATAGCACCTTCTTTATCAAAGTTTTGTTTTTGGTCTTTTAACCAAGCTGCTTTTAAACACAACATTCTTGAAGCCTCAATTTCTGTAGCCATATCAGCCAATTTAAAAGCAATAGCTTGATGATTACAAATTTCCGTTCCAAAAGCTTTACGTTCTTTTGAATATGCTAACGCTAATTCATAAGCACCAGATGCTATACCTAAAGCTTGTGAAGCAATACCTATCCTACCTCCAGATAAAACACTCATTGCGAATTTAAACCCAAAACCGTCCTCCCCTATTCTATTAGCTTTAGGAACTTTTACATCGTTAAACAACAAGGTATGAGTATCTGAAGCTCTAATACCCATTTTATTTTCTTTTGCTCCAACAACAAATCCTTCCATTCCTTTTTCTACAATAAAAGCATTAATACCTTTGTGTCCTAATTCCGCATTAGTTTGAGCAATAACAATACAATACTCTGAAGAACCTCCATTGGTAATCCAATTTTTAGTACCATTCAATAAATAATAATCCCCCTTATCTATTGCTGTTGTTTTTTGTGAAGTAGCGTCCGAACCAGCCTCTGGTTCTGATAAACAAAATGCACCAATTTTCTCTCCTTTAGCACAAGGAACTAAGTATTTTTGTTTTTGTTCTTCTGTTCCATATTTTTCAATACCCCAACAAAATAATGAGTTGTTTACTGACATAACTACAGAACACGAAGCATCAACTTTACTAATTTCTTCCATCGCTAATACGTAAGAAATAGTATCCATTCCTCCACCACCGTACTTTGGATCAACCATCATACCTAAGAAACCAAGTTCACCAAGCTGTCTAATTTCATCTTTAGGAAATTTTTGATTTTCATCTCTTTCAATTACTCCTGGTTTTAACACATTTTGTGCAAAATCTCTTGCGGCATCTCTAACTGCAATATGTTCTTCTGTAAGTTCTATATTCATTTGTTTTATTTTTATATTTTTGAAGGTGCACAAATTTAATTGTTTAAATCAAATTTTCAAATTTTATGGAAACTTATCGTGTAATTGGAATTATGTCTGGAACATCGTTGGATGGAATTGACATCGCGTTATGCGATTTTGTTCAAAAAAACAATATTTGGAGTTTCAACATTGTTGAATCACAGACCTTAAAATACAAAAGTGAAACAGAAAACAAGCTGAGATTTTCCAAAGAATTATCAGGATTTGATTTAATGATGCTTCATAACGAATTAGGTGACTTAATTGGAGAATCCATTAATAATTTTATTATTGAAAAAAAGATTGATAAAAGCTCCATTAATTTCATCTCATCTCACGGTCATACTATTTTTCATCAACCAAGTAAAAGGATTACAACACAAATTGGAAATGGAGCCAATATTTCTTCTGCAACTAAATTACCTGTTATTTGCGACTTTAGAACCGTAGATGTATCACTGAACGGAAACGGAGCCCCATTGGTTCCAATTGGAGATAAATTATTGTTTTCCGATTATGACTACTGCCTGAATCTAGGCGGAATTGCAAATATTTCATTTGAAAACAATCAAGAAATGCTCGCGTTTGATATATGCCCAGTAAATATTGTTTTAAATAAATTGGTCAACACCATTAATTTAGAATTTGACAATGAAGGACAACTCGCTAGAAATGGCAAAATCAATTTAAATCTTTTAAATGAATTAAATAATTTAGATTATTACCAAATTCCAAATCCTAAATCACTTGGTATTGAGTGGATTGAATCAAATATCTTTCCTCTATTATCAAATTACAACCTTAGTTTAGCGGATAAACTAAACACTTTTATTGAACACATAGCTATTCAAATTTCAAAACTAATTAACGAGTGTTCCAAAAATGTTTTAGTTACTGGAGGAGGTTCTTACAATAAATATTTAATAGAACGAATTCAACACTTTTCATCTTCAAAATTAATTGTGCCTGATAAAACAATTATTGAATTTAAAGAAGCATTGATTTTTGCATTTTTAGGTGTTTTAAGATACCGAAATGAAGTTAATTGTTTATCGTCAGTTACTGGAGCAACCGAAAATAATATTGGAGGCTGCATTTACAACGCTTTTTGATAAGTTTTGATTTTAATAAAGAATAATTATATTTGAAAAGTTGAAAATTAACTTAACTGAATAAAAAAATGACAAAAGAAAAAGAAGCTTGGGGTTCGCGTGTAGGATTAATACTTGCAATGGCTGGTAATGCTGTTGGTTTAGGTAATTTTTTAAGATTTCCTGCTCAAGCAGTTCAAAATGGCGGTGGAGCATTTATGATTCCTTACTTAATATGTTTCTTATTAATGGGAATCCCTTTATTGTTTGTAGAATGGTCGAGCGGTAGATTTGGCGGCAAATTTGGACACCACAGCACACCATTTATTTTAGATGCTATGGATAAACGAAAATTTTGGAAATACATTGGTGTTTTCGGAATCTTTACCAATGTTGCTGTTGCCTCTTATTATTGCTATTTAGAATCATGGACGTTGTCTTGGGTTTGGCACTCTATAGCTGGCAGTTTCTCAGGAAAAACTCAATTAGAAGTTGCTGAATTTTTTGGTAATTACGTGGGATTATCATCTATAGAACCTATTATTTTTTGGATAATCTGTTTAGTTCTTAACACTTGGATTTTGTCAAAAGGTTTGAGTGGTGGAGTTGAAAAAGCTGCAAAAATAGGGATGCCTTTATTATTAATTTTTGGTGCATTTTTAGCATTTAAAGCAATTACTTTAAAAGAAGGTGTTCACGGAGCTATTAATCCAGGTACTTTAGGATTAAACTTTTTATGGACTCCACAGTTTGAATCAATTTGGTCTATTAAAGTATGGTTAGCTGCTGCTGGACAAGTTTTCTTTACCTTATCGTTAGGAATGGGTTCTATACAATGTTATGCTTCTTATATTAAAAAGAAAGATGATATTGCCTTAAATGCCATGAGTGCGGGATGGATGAATGGATTTGTGGAAATCGTTTTAGGTTCTGCTATTTTAATTCCAATAGCCATTGGTTATTTAGGTATTGATCAAGTTGTTGAAATGACCAAAAGTGGCGGTTTGGGTTTAGGATTTAAAACATTACCCTATTTATTTGAACAATGGGGTGGATTACTCGCTATTGCTGCTGGTGTTGCTTGGTTTGGTTTATTATTCTTTGCAGGAGTCACCTCTTCATTAGCAATGGGAACTCCAGTAATGGGCTTTTTACAAGATGAATTTGGTTGGAAAAGAGGAAACTCAGCACTTGCTTTTGGGGTAATTGTATTTTTGTTAGGATTACCAACCGTTGTTTTTTTCAAATATGGTGTTTTTGATGAATACGATTATTGGGCAGGAACAGTTTCTTTAGTTGTCTTTGCTCTTTTTGAAATTATACTGTTTGGATGGGTGTTTGGTATGGATAAAGGATGGAAAGAAATTACTTCTGGTGCCGACATTAAAGTTCCCAATATTTTTAAGTTCATCATAAAATTTGTTACCCCTCTTCTTTTGGGCTTTGTATTCATTATGAGTCTTCCAGAAATTTGGGATAAAATAACAAACAAAGCTCTTTATGAAACTTTAGCAAAAACAACTGACTTAACAGAAATCGCAAATTTAGAAACAACTATACTTTTTGTAAACATTTCTAGAGCAGGTTTGCTTCTTTTGTGGTTAAGCATCGCATATTTGGTTTACTACGCATATAAAAAACGAATTAAAGAAGGGAGATTTACATCATGAACACAAGTGCATTAATTATGATGATTACTACTGAAGTAATCGTAACTTTAGTAACAGGTTATTTCTTTCTGAGAGTTTTAAAAACTCCTCCAAAACCTGAACCAGATTCTTATATTGACAATGATGACGATGAAAGATAATTTGCTGTTAAATGAATGAGTATTAAGGATTACTTTTCTTTTACAAAAGGAGAAAAAAGAGGTGTTTTTGTATTACTAATAATAATTGTATTATTTACTGCTTCACTCCATTTTATAAAATACTTTAGAGTAATTGAACAGACTGATTTTTCAAAGTTTGATGAGAAAATTACACTATTTGAAAAACAACTTATTCAGCAAAAAATTAACGACAGTATTGCAAGAATAACAAGAAAAAACATTACTCTTCCATCTTCGTTTTTCGAATTTAATCCAAATGAAATAGAAGATAGCAATTGGTTAAAGCTTGGTTTTGCTGAATGGCAAGTAAAAACAATTAACAACTACAAAGCAAAGGGTGGTGAATTTAGAATAAAATCTGATGTAAGCAAAATATTTGGAATATCAGACACCCTCTACAAGCTCCTTTATCCATATATACTTTTACCCGAAGAAACAGAAAAGAAAGAGTTTAAGAAAAATTATGCGAATGAATTTCCCAAAAAGAATTATGAACTCTTCAAGAAAAAAGAACCTATATTAGTAGATATCAACCTTTGCGATACCAGTCAACTACAAGAATTAAAAGGTATTGGTTCGACATACTCAAAAAGAATTATAAAGTATAGAGAATCATTAGGTGGATTTATTAGTATTAATCAACTAAAAGAAGTGTACGGAATCACCGATGAAATTTTCAACCAAATAAGTCCGAATTTAACCCCGATAGTTATCGGGGCTAACACTACTATTAACCAAATAGACATTAACCAAGTAGATGAAGAACAACTAAAAAAGCATCCTTACATTGGTTGGAAATTGGCAAAACCAATTATTGCTTATAGAAAAAGTCATGGTAAATTTGCAACAGTTTCGGATATTAAAAAAATTCACTTGATAACTGACGAAATATATAGTAAAATTGCACCTTATTTAAAAGTAAATTAAAATGATTGCCGAAAAGCTAAATAATATCATCAGAGATGTTCCTAATTTCCCTAAAGAAGGCATTATTTTTAAAGATATTACACCTATTCTATTAGATGCAAAACTTACAAAAGAAGTAGTATCTGAACTTGCAAAAAAATCAACAAACTTAAATTTAGATGCAATTGTTGGAATAGAAAGCCGTGGTTTTTGGTTCGGAATTATGCTTGCAAATGAGCTAAACATTCCTTTTATTCCAATCAGAAAAAAAGGAAAATTGCCTTACAAAACATTATCATACAAATACGACTTAGAATATGGTTCGGCAGAAGTAGAAATACATGAAGATGCAATACAACCAAATTGGAATATTCTTGTACATGATGATTTATTAGCTACAGGGGGAACAGCAAAAGCAGCTGCAGAACTTATTTTAATGCAACAAGCAAATGTTGCTGGTTTTAGTTTTGTGGTAGAGCTAGATTTCTTAAATGGCAGAAATGAACTTTTAAAATACTCAAAAAATATAATTAGTTTAACAAACTTTTAAAACATAAAAAATGGATTTTAAATATACCGAAAATCAGTTGATGATTGCTGATATGATTAGAGATTTTGGAGATAAAAATATTCGTCCAAAAATGATGGAATGGGATAATAATCAAACATTTCCAATTGAAGTATTTAAAAAATTAGGCGAGCTTGGTTTAATGGGAGCTGTTGTTCCTCAAGAATATGGTGGTTCGGGCATGAGCTATAATGAATACGTAACAGTTGTTTCCGAAATAGCAAAAATTTGTGGCTCAATTGGTTTATCCGTTGCTGCTCACAACTCTTTATGTACTAACCATATTTTAATGTTTGGCAACGAAGAACAAAAAAAGAAATGGTTACCAAAACTAGCAACTGCAGAATGGATTGGTGCTTGGGGATTAACAGAACACAATACAGGCTCTGATGCTGGAGGAATGAATACAACAGCAAAATTAGATGGCGACTACTGGGTTTTAAACGGTGCTAAAAACTTTATTACCCATGCCATTTCAGGAAATGTTGCTGTTGTAATTGCACGTACAGGAGAAAAAGGTGATTCAAGAGGAATGACAGCTTTTGTTATAGAAAAAGGAACTCCAGGTTTTTCTTCAGGAAAAAAAGAAGATAAATTAGGAATGAGAGCTTCTGAAACTGCTGAGTTAATTTTTTCTGACTGTAGAGTTCATAAAGACAATGTATTAGGCAAAGTGGGTGAAGGCTTTATCCAAGCCATGAAAATTTTAGATGGAGGAAGAATTTCTATTGCCTCTCTCGCCTTAGGTATTGCGAAAGGTGCTTACGAGGCTGCCTTAAAATATTCAAAAGAAAGAGAACAATTTGGTAAATCCATCAGTCAATTTCAAGCAATTGCTTTTAAATTAGCTGATATGGCAACAGAAATTGAAGCTGCTGAGTTATTAATTTTTGAAGCTGCCGACTTAAAAGACAGACATAAAGAAGTAACTAAAGTTTCTGCAATGGCAAAATATTATGCTTCAGAAGTATCAGTAAGAGTATCAACAGAAGCTGTTCAAATTTTTGGAGGTTATGGTTATACAAAAGAATTTCCTGCTGAGAAGTATTACAGAGATTCTAAACTATGTACCATTGGTGAAGGAACCTCTGAAATTCAGAAATTAGTAATTTCTAGAGAAATTTTAAAGTAATTGATAGATAGATAGGTAGATAGGTAGATAGGTAGAAAGATAGGGGAAAATAAATTTGGTAGAGAAAAAAAAATGTTATAGCTTGGTCAAATAAATCCCTATAACACCAAGCCATGGAAAAATTCCTCTCCATTGTTAGCATTCTATTACTTACTATTAGTTTAAATGCACAAGAAAATTTTAAACAAAGAATGTCTCCAAATGGGATATTTGATGAAGTATTTGATAGATTTGGAAATAAATATTCGCTTGAAGACCTGAAAATTGATACTGGATTAGACAGTAACAAAGTACAGAAATCTGCATTGTTATGTAGTAGTGGATATTTTGATATTTATTTTGAAGCAGGATCAGGAATGGAAGGTTCTTCACCTGTTGAAGTTGCACGTAGAAATGTGGTCTGTCAGGTTTTTTCAGATATTTCTGATTTCATCAATTCTCCATTATCCAATGTTGGAAATACGAATAGAGTAAATATTGAGGTAAGAGATATTAGTCAATTTATTTCTTCTCCGTCAACTAGCGGTGTTTTAGGTGCTGCAACATCTTATTATAATGTTCCTTATAATACCACTTCTGGTTTTGGGGGAATTGCTGATAATGAAATCTGGAAAACGATTCATAGTGGCATAGATTCATATACCAATGTTACAACACCCATCTTTCCTGCAGGAACCTCTTTTTATCATGGGATGATGTATATTAATTTTAGTAACTCAGGCTTCAGCTGGAATACAGATCTTTCATTAGCTTCATCACCTACTGGTTTAGTTGATTTATATACTGTTGTTCTTCATGAAGTAACTCATGCTTTAGGTTTTGCTTCATTAATTGACGAGAATGGGTTATCAAAATTCGGTACAGGATATAATTATTTCTCGAGGTATGATTTGTTTCTAAAAGATCATACAGGCACAGACAATTTGATTACAAATACAGGATCCTGTTCGCTATACAATTATCAATATAACCCTCTACTTTCCCTTACTGAAATCAATCCTGGGGGATGTTCAGGTTCTGGATCTTTAGATAATACCGTTTGTAATGATGCTGCTATTTATTCAGGGTCAACGGTTGTTCCTCTTTATACACCTAATTGTTTTGAACCACCTAGTAGCTTAAGTCATTTTGAAGATGAATGTTACCCAACTAGTGGATTACCTTATGGAAATAATTTATATTTTAATATGAGTAATGCACTTGGGACAGGAGCTGTCTATACAAAAAGATATTTAAAACCCGAAGAAATGCTAGTGTTGTGTGATTTGGGTTATAGTACTAATGCTACATTTGGATCAGTAACTAATAATAATTATTTTAATTATAGCACTAGTACCTGTTCGGGAATAGATGTGGCGGGCATTAATGATGGTATTAGTAGTACAGGATCTTATCAGTTTATTGGAACTGTTTCTAACAATATTACTATTTCAGGTCTATTATCCAATGATTATAACGCCACCTCATTTGAATGCTTGGAGGATGTTTTTGATCCTTCTGCTTCACTATCTGTTACCTCTGGTACTAGTTCTACAAATATTAATTTTAACAGCAGTGTACAAGGAGTACATTTACTTCGTTACATTCCTGTTTATAGTGGACAAAGAGGAAACATTACTTATATATATGTGTATGTTGGCGTGTCTGCTTGCTCTCCTTCAGCCTGTAATATGATTTCTAATGGCGATTTTGAAACATTAACTACCTCTGGTGATTTTCCCTCAGCTCCTAGTCAAATAGTTAAAAGCTGTGGGTGGAATAATGCTAATAATGCTACATCTGATTTTTATCATTCAAGTGCTACAAATCTTAATTTTTCTGTACCATGTAGTTCTAACGGGTTTGAACCTGATAATAAAAATTTAAATGCTTATGCAGGATTTGCATTTGCTGGTAAACAAGGTTATAATGAATGTATATATTCTGAATTAAGCACTCCACTTTTACCTAATACCACTTATAAATTAACTTTTGATGTTTCTTTACAAGAAGCATATAGTGGAAATGATTTCCCACTACAGGTTTATTTTGAACAAAATTATACTCCCACTGCAGGAATTACTGTACCTATTTCAAATACAAACATGTTATTTACGGTTTCACCTGTAAATGATTATAATGGTTGGACCAACAGAACAATTACCTTTACAACAGGGTCAACTGCTGGTGAAAATTTTATAATTATAGCTCTTCAATCTTCTGTTACTCCAAATGTACTTACTCCCGCACCTTTAAATGTAGGAGGATGTTCATTGTATAATATTAATCCTTTTGTAATAGATCCTATCAATAAAATATCTTTTAGTTTTATTGACAACCTAGTTTTATTACCTGAAAATGAATATAATGGAACTTTATCGTTATCTACTAGCGTATGTCAGGTGTTGCCAGACCTGTCTTTATATGCTAACCCTCCTGGGGGAGTATTTTCAGGAAATGGAGTTACACTAAATGCGGGTATATATAGTTTTGACCCTGCTATAGCTGGAGTTGGATATCATAGTATTACTTATACATACACATCAAGTTTAGGATGTGTGTATGATATAACAACTATTATTGAAGTAGTTAATTCAACTATAAATTTGTCTATATCCCCAATATCCCCAACAATATGCTCAGGGCAATCCGCTACATTAACTGCTAGTGGAGCAGATACTTACATTTGGAGTCCTGCCACAGGTTTAAGCAGCACTACTGGTGCTGTGGTAACTGCAAACCCAACCACCACCACCACATACACTGTAACTGGAACTGATATTAACGGATGTTCAAACACGTCTAATGTTACTGTAACTGTTGACCAAAATTGTGGGACAATCGACTGCACCCTACCCACAACCACACCTCCCCAATGGAGCAACCTCTTCTACCTATTCATTCACCTAGTGGCATGGTGGGTAGAAGTACAAGGGTTTGTTTACCATCAACAGCAGTGCTGTTTATAACAATGTTAAATTTAAAATGGCTGCCGGTGCAAGGATAGATGTTGTTTCGGGCAACACCTTAACACTTCGTAAATGTCACTTGTTTTCCTGTACCAATTGTGGAAGGAAATTACCGTAAACCCTAATGCTAATTTGGTGGTGCAAAACTACACCATTATTGAAGATGCCGAACAAGCCATTCATTGGATGGATGGCGGTGCTGTTGTTATCAACAGTTCTATTTTTAACCGCAACGGGGCTGGTGTACATTTAGAAACCAATTTTTATAATATTAAAGCAACTAAACGTGGTGAAGCAACACCATTTTTACGTGTAGAGATTTTCCTGCTTCGTTTTATCAAACCAATTTTACGGCTGGCTCTTTTGCTTCGCTGAAAAATGATTTGTTTAACAACAATTTAAGTTTATACCCTTACGGTAGCTTAATTGCTCCTGCTCCTGCCAACACCCGTAGTTTGTATGGCATTAAAACCAAAGGCTTGGAGGCTACCATTGGCACTAGTGGTTTACTAAAAAATAGAAATTTGTTCGATTACCTCGATTTTGGTATTCATGCTTCACAAAATGCTAACCTTACTGCGGTAAACAATGCTTTTGCTAATTTATCGGGTTATGGCATTAAAAGCACCATCATTGGCGTTGGTATTTTTGCTGAGAAAAAGGACCTTCATTAACATTGGTGGTAACAACACCAAAGACGGTAATTATTTCAAAACTGTTACCGTGGTTATAACATTACCGATTACAATACCATTAATTTTATTAACAACTCCATTACTAATACAAGCACTTCTACTGGGTTTACTCCTCCTTTGTTTCATATTGGCATTACGGGTTGGCAATAAATTTTCAACTGCAATACAAAATTCTAACATACACTTAAATTACAACATCCATAAAACAACATCAGCAACAATGCTATTGGCGTTTACATCAATAGTGTTTACAGCTCTATTGTTAGCCAAAACATACAACTTACGCAAAATAATTTAGATCATTACTGGTATTGGCACTTACTGTAATCAAGGTATTTGGATGCAGAGTTTATCGGGTAGCACCGCAAATGTTGGTGATGTGTTTGTTTCGAAAGCAATACCGTAAAGGCAGCAATGTATTGCAAACCTTGTTGTTTGAAAATGTAAACAATATGCTTCGGGTGGACTTAAACCCTGAATTATCTGTGCTTGAACAAACAACTCTCCAAGTAAACAAACCATTCGATTAAATTCGTGTAATGGGCTATGATTACGAACAACTTTGTTGCTACCGCCAACAATACCGTTATCCCTTCGGGCAATTTAGGTGGTTCCATAACAGGTATTTATTTAAACAATTCGCCATCGTGCATCATAAGCCTTAATCCAGCCAACTATTTAGATGTGTGTGTTGTTTGACCAACCCAACAGCATGGCTTATTTTGCCAACAATACCATGAACAAAGCTCAGTATGGTTTAGTGTTGGCTAATGGTGCTATTATTAAGCAGCAGGAGATGACCCACACCCCTCTGGCAACCAGTGGGGCGTAACGACATCAACAACATTACACTAAACCATGCTTATACCTACTTAACTCCAAATGCCATCCAACTCTCCCTCTACAAAACCCAATGCAATACCCAATTGTACTGCGGAGGGTGAAAACTTTTCCGTGTAGTAATGGCGGAACAGTTTTTAGTCAAACATATCAAATAAGTCTTGGTGGTTTAAATAATGCCACCGGTTCAAGTCCGGGTTGTACAGCCCGACCGGCAACCCTTTAGCTAATGCACGGGCTTTGCTGTTTGAAGCAGATGGCGGAAACAGTAATGCGGTGGACAAGTTTTGAAAAAACGACAGGCTTTCCGTTTAATAAAACCGATACCACAGGCGTATTAATGGCAGATAGCAGAGTTAAACACGTTTTATAACCAAGAGCAAACCCAAAGCATTTTAAACTAAGCACCACCAACGAATTGATTGGCAACAACAACCTTGTTACGGCACAGCACCAACAGCAGCATAATTCCAACTAACGTGGCAGAACACAACACCAAAGCGGTAAAACAGAAATTTGGCTGCAAAGCATGTTAATGAACACCGCTTATGTGTTAACCACTGCCGACAGCTCCCCTCTACACCATTGGTAACATTTGCATACAGCAATGGGAGATGCTACGGTGCTGGCTCGTAGTCTGCTGACTAATTTTACACAAACAGCCGCACACCTTTAACGATTGTTTTGGAACTGCCTTTTGCCGGTGCGAATACAGAACAGCTAACCAAAAAACGGCTCAACCAACCTGATTTTAAATGGAAAGTTGAGGAGGTTGATACAACTATAGCATCAACCAACCAATATCTCAGTTCAGCCACACCTTGGCAAATGCCAGAATTTGGTTCTCCTGATGTTTTTTATTCAATTTTCTAGTAGTGATCTATGTCAAATACTGGTCATCAATCTGCTCAACATGGTTTAAGATATGCAGGAAGTTATTACTTTTTCATAACCCAGTACCTCCTTACCAATTTAGAGAGCCTATAATTGGTAAAACTAGTGTTACTTTAAATTCAGGAGTGCAATATTGTTTGTCGTATTACATTTCGTTAGCAGACACCTTTAACTGTGCAGTCAACCGTAGTGATGCCTATTTTTCTCCTACCCCTATGGACCCTACCTTGGGGACACCTCCTTATTTGCAATACGTTCAACCCCACGTAATGGCAGACAGTACCGTTTTTTATACCGACAAAGAAAATTGGATGCGTATTGAAGGCAGTTATACTTCATCAGGGGGCGAAAACTACATTACCATTGGTAATTTACACCAAGATAATCAAACCGATACCTTGTGTAACGGTTCTATGGCATCAGTTGGCTACCCAAACAATAGGGATGCTTATTACTACATGGATAACTTTAGTTTAGAAGAGGTAACACCAGTAGATGCTGGAGCAGATACCAGCATTACCAATGGAGACGCAGTAATGATTGGTAATAATTTAGATTCGGCAAGTAGCTACAGTTGGTTGCCCAATTATTTTATTGATGATGTAAACACGCTTAACCCAACGGTTAACCCTCCTGTAACCACTACCTATTATGTTACCAAAACCCAATGTAGTGTAGTAACAATCGATAGTGTTACCGTGTTTGTTGGTGGTGTGGGTATTGCCACCTCTCCTTCGGAGAGGGCTGGGGTGAGAATATATCCTAATCCTACAAGCGGAGAACTAACTATAGAACTACTTAACCAAAACAACGATTGGCTTACCACCATTTTAGATACACAGGGAAGAACAGTAGCAGAAAAATCGTTTACAGGCACTATAATTAACTTAAAACTGGAATTAGAAAATGGCGTGTATTTGGTGCGAGTAACCAACCAAAACACCAACGAAATGGTAATTAAAAAATTAATTGTGCAACATTAAAAGAAGTGTCATTCTGAACAAAATTTGTTCCACGCTTTAGCGAGGAAAACAAATGCAGTGAAGAATCTTTTTGTTATAAAGTTAAAGATTCTTCACTTCGGTTTCTAATGAAAATAAATTTTCAAGAAAACCATCGTTCAGAATGACCTTAAAAACACATCCACATGAAAAAAACACTACTATACCTTACTTTATTGTTGTTTACCATTGGTTTAAAAGCAACAACCGAAGCTTCTGCCCCATCTCCTTCGGAGTCCCGATATTTATCGGGAGGGGTGAGGCTCATCACCCTCCCCAATGGAGCAACCTCTGCTACATTCATCCCTAACGGCTCTGTTGCAGAAGTACAAGGCTTGTTTACCATCAACAGCAGTGCTGTTCGATAACAAAATTAAATTTAAAATGGCTGCGGTTGCAAGGATAGATGTTGTTTTTGGCAGCTTGTAACACTTCGTAAATGCCATTTGTTTTCATGCACTCAATTGTGGAAAGAAATTACGGTTAATCCTAATGCTAATTTAGTGGTGCAGAACTACACCATTATTGAAGATGCCGAACAAGCCATTCATTGGATCGATGGCGGTGCTGTTATTATCAACAGTTCTATTTTTAACCGCAACGGGGCTGGAGTACATTTAGCAACCAATTTTTCTAATACCGTAGCAACAAATGTGGTGGTAACCAACACCATTTTTACGTGTAGAGATTTTCCTGCTTCGTTTTATCAAACCTCTTTTTCGGCTGGCTCTTTTGCTTCGCTGAAAAACAATTTGTTTAACAACAATTTAATTTTATATCCTTACGGTAGCTTAATTGCTCCTGCTCCTGCCAACACCCGTAGTTTATATGGTGTTAAAACCAAAGGTTTGGAAGCTACCATTGGCTCTAGTGGTTTACTTAAAAACAGAAACTTGTTCGATTATTTAGATTTTGGTATTCATGCTTCGCAAAATGCTAATCTAACGGCGGTAAACAATGCTTTTGCTAATTTATCGGGTTATGGTATTAAAAGCACCATCATTGGGGTGGGTATTTTTGCTGAAAAAAAAGGAACCTTCATTACTATTGGCGGTAACAACACCAAAGACGGTAATTCTTTCAAAAACTGTTATCGTGGTGCTAACATTACCGATTACAACACCATTAATTTTATTAACAACTCCATTACTAATACAAGCACGTCTCCAACATTTTCTCCTCCAACATACAACATTGGGCATTACGGATTGGCAATTTTTTCAACTGCTATGCAATATTCAAACATTCACTTAAATTACAACATCCATAAAAATAACATCAGCAATAATGCTATTGGCGTTTACATCAATAGTATTTACAGCTCTATTGTTAGCCAGAACATACAACTCACGCAAAACAATTTAGATGTTTCTGGTAGTGGTACTTACTGTAATCAAGGTGTTTGGATGCAGAGTTTATCGGGTAGCACAGCAAATGTTGGTGATGTGTTTGTTTCGGGTAATACCGTAAAAGGCAGTAACATGCAAGCTTTGTTGTTTGAGAATGTAAACAACATGCTGCGAGTGGACTTAAACCCTGAATTATCTGTACTGAACAACACCTCACCAAGCAAACAAGCCATTCGTTTAAATTCGTGTAATGGGGCTATGGTTACCAACAACACCGTTGCTACCACGAACAACACCAGTATTCCTTCGGGCAATTTAGGTGGTTTTATTACGGGTATTTATTTAAACAATTCTCCTTCGTGCATCGTAACATGCAATACCGCCAACTATTTAGATGTGTGCGTATTGTTTGACCAACCCAACAGCATGGCTTATTTTGCCAACAACTCCATGAACAAAGCTCAGTATGGTTTGGTGTTGGCTAATGGTGCTATTATTGGGCAGCAGGGAGATGCCACACACCCCTCTGGCAACCAGTGGGGGCGTAACGACATCAACAACATTACACTAAACCATACTTATACCTACTTAACTCCAAATGCCAATACCAACTCTCCCCTCTATTGCAAACCCAATGCAATACCCAATTGTACTGCCGGAGGGGTGAAAACTTTTCCGTGTAGTAATGGCGGAACAGTTTTTAGTCAAGCATATCAAATAAGTCTTGGTGGTTTAAATACTGCTACCGGTTCAAGTCCGGGTTGTACAGCCCGACCCGGCAACCCTTTAGCTAATGCACGGGCTTTGCTGCACGAAGCAGATAGCGGAAACGGTAATGCGGTGGACAAGTTTTTGAAAAAACGACAGGCTTTCCGTTTAATAAAAACCGATACCACAGGCGTATTAATGGCAGATAGCGAGTTAAACACGTTTTATAACCAAGAGCAAACCCAAAGCATTGGTAAACTAAGCACCACCAACGAATTGATTGGCAACAACAACCTTGTTACGGCACAAAGCACCAACAGCAGCATAATTCCAACTAACGTGGCAGAACACAACACCAAAGCGGTAAACGAAATTTGGCTGCAAAGCATGTTAGACACCGCTTATGTGTTAACCACTGCCGACAGCTCCACCCTCTACACCATTGGTAACATTTGCATACAGCAAGGGGGAGATGCTACGGTGCTGGCTCGTAGTCTGCTGACTAATTTTACACAAACAGCCCTTACCTTTAACGATTGTTTGGAACTGCCTTTTGCTGGAAACGAAAACAGAATGGCTAATCAGAAAAATGGTTCAACCAACCTTATTTTGAATGGTAGTTTAGAGGATGGTGTGAATTATTATCCACCTGAACCTTGGTTAAGCCCCCAGTATGGTGATCCTGACTTATTTCCAAATATAAATATCCAAACAGGACCACAAACCCCTAAACATGGTTTAAGATTTGTTGGTGGTTTCTATTTTATGAACAACATTCCAGCACCAACACCTCCCGCATATACTAGAGAACCAGTTATAGCTAAAACTAGTGTCACCTTAAATTCAGGAATGCAATATTGTTTATCGTATTACATTTCATTGGCTGATACCTATAATTGTGCTGTCAACAGAAGTGATGCTTATTTTTCTCCTACTCCTATGGACCCTACCTTGGGGACGCCTCCTTATTTGCAATACGTACAACCCCATGTGATGGCGGATAGCACCGTTTTTTATACCGATAAGGAAAATTGGACAAAAATTGAAGGTTGTTACATCGCTTCTGGTGGCGAAAATTACATTACCTTTGGTAATTTGCATTTGGATAATGAAACTGATACGTTATGTAGTGGAGTAATACCAGGTTATCCCGATTATAAAGGAGCCTACTACTACATGGACAACTTTAGCTTAGAAGAGATAACACCGGTAGATGCAGGAGCAGATGTGAGTATTGCTAATGGCGATAGCGTAATTATTGGTAATAATTTAGATTCAGCAAGTAGTTATGTGTGGTCGCCTAATTATTTTATTGATGATGTTAATGCTCTTAATCCAACCGTTAACCCACCTGTAACCACCACTTATTATGTTACCAAAACACAATGTAGTGTGGTAACCACCGATAGTGTTACGGTGGTTGTTGGTGGTGTGGGCATAGAAGCCCCTAAATCCCCGAAGGGGACTTTTAGTATTTATCCTAATCCAAACAACGGAACTTTTACGATTAAGCACAACTTAAAAAATGAAAATTACGCCTTAGAAATTGTTGATATAATGGGTAAAGTAGTACACCGTGAAACTTTAAAATCAGGAAATCAGCAAGAAATTAAAACTCAATGGCTAAACACAGGAATTTATTTTGTAAACATTAAATCAGAAACAGGCGAGTTGGTGTATTCGAGTAAAATGAGTGTAATGAAATAATGGTGTATCTGTATAAATTACTAGGAAACACAGTAAAAGAATCAATTCTAGAGAAATTTTAAAATAATTTAAAGTTTATTTGAAATATTTTTCTAAATTTGCAACCCTTTAAAAATTATAATTAAATATTTACACAATGATTATTGTTCCAATAAAAGACGGTGAAAACATCGAAAGAGCTTTAAAAAAATACAAAAAAAAGTTTGAAAAAACTGGCGTTGTTAAAGAACTTAGAAACAGAAAACAATTTGATAAACCTTCAGTAATTAATAGAGCTGAAAGAATAAAAGCAGTTTACGTTGAAAAGCTAAGAAAAGCTGAGCAATAGTAAATATTTGTTTTTCCGATATAGTAAAATAGTTTACTAAATAACTTTTTGTAAAAAAATACGTTATTTTGTAAACTATTTTTTTATGAACAAAATCGAATCCTTTATAAACTTTTTACTCCATCAAAAAAGGTATTCAAAAAATACAGTTGTGGCCTATCAAAAAGACATTGAGCAGCTATTCGACTTTTCATCAAAAACGTATCAAGTATCTTCATCAAACGAAATAACTTCAAACATTATTCGTTCTTGGTTAGCCGATTTAAAAGAAACTGGCCACTCTAACAGAACAATCATTAGAAAGATTTCAAGTATTAAAACATTCTTTAAATATTTAAAAAAGAATGATTTTGTAGCTCATAATCCGTTAACCAAAATTGTTACTCCAAAAACAGACAAACCCCTACCCTCATTTTTAAAAACAGAAGAAACTACAAACTTATTTAACACAGAACTATTTTCTAATAACTATATAGGAAAAAGAGACAACCTAATTTTGGAGGTATTTTACGCTACAGGAATGCGTTTATCCGAATTAACTTCATTAACAACAGAATCAATAAACCTAAACTCTAATCACATAAAAGTAATTGGAAAAAGAAATAAAGAAAGACTTATTCCAATAACACTTTCATTAAAACTAAAAATTACAGAATACCTAAATTATAGAAAAGAATTATCAGAAACAACCAACTATTTATTTTTAACCGATAAAGGAAAAAAAATATACACAAAACTTGTCTATAGAATAGTAATTTCTTACCTTAGTACTGTTACAAACAACAATAAAAAAAGCCCTCATATATTAAGACATACATTTGCAACACATATGCTTAATAATGGTGCAGATTTAAATACAATAAAAGAAATACTTGGTCACAGCAATTTATCGGCAACACAAGTATATACGCATAACACTATAGAAAAATTAAAAAATATTCATAAACAGGCTCATCCAAAGGCCTAAAAAAAGGAGGACACAATGAAAGTAAATTTAAAAATCACATCAGTACATTTTGATGCAGACAAAAAATTATTAGAATTTATTCAAGAAAAAGTAAATAAACTTGGACAGTATTACGATAAAATAATTGATGGAGACGTAATTCTAAAAGTTGACAACAACCCAACAGGAGAAAATAAAGTAGCAGAAATTAAATTATCAGTGCCTGGAAATGATATTTTCGCAAAAAAACAATGTAAAACTTTTGAAGAAGCTACAGATTTAGCCGTTGAAGCATTACGAAGACAGCTTAAAAAACACAAGGAAAAGCTAAGTAAAGTATAGTTAAAAAAAAATTGATAGTAATATTTGATTAATATAAAATAATTTCTACATTTGCAGACCTTTTTAAAAAGAGGTCTGCTTTTTTTTAATTAGGTAATAAAAGCCACTATAGCTCAGTTGGTAGAGCAGCTGATTTGTAATCAGCCGGTCGGAGGTTCGAGTCCCTCTAGTGGCTCCGTTCTTTAAGAACTTGAAATGTTGGGGAAATACTCAAGCGGTCAACGAGGACAGACTGTAAATCTGTTGGCCACGCCTTCGTAGGTTCGAATCCTGCTTTCCCCACGAGAATTAAAAAATTAGCGGGAGTAGCTCAGCTGGCTAGAGCATCAGCCTTCCAAGCTGAGGGTCGCGGGTTCGAATCCCGTTTCCCGCTCTTTTTTTATATGTCGGTAAAGCCGACGTAGCTCAGTGGTAGAGCACTTCCTTGGTAAGGAAGAGGTCACGGGTTCAAGTCCCGTCGTTGGCTCTATAAAATTGAATTTTGAAGTATAGTAAATAATTAAAAGTTAATATAAATAAGTAAATAAATAAACCGAAAATCATGGCTAAAGAGAATTATGATCGTTCCAAACCGCATTTAAACATCGGAACAATTGGTCACGTTGACCACGGTAAAACTACTTTAACTGCAGCTATCACTACAGTTTTAGCGAAAAAAGGTTTTGCTGAATTAAGAGATTTTGCTTCAATCGACAACGCTCCTGAAGAAAAAGAAAGAGGTATTACAATTAATACTTCACACGTTGAATATTCAACTGCAAACAGACACTACGCTCACGTAGACTGTCCAGGTCACGCGGATTACGTAAAAAACATGGTAACTGGTGCTGCTCAAATGGACGGTGCTATCCTTGTTGTTGCTGCTACAGATGGACCAATGCCACAAACTAGAGAGCACATTCTTTTAGGAAGACAAGTTGGTATTCCAAGAATCGTTGTATTCATGAATAAAGTGGATATGGTTGACGATGCTGAGTTGTTAGAACTTGTTGAAATGGAAATTAGAGAGCTTTTAAGCTTCTACGAATACGATGGCGACAATGCTCCTGTAATCGCAGGTTCAGCTTTAGGTGCATTAAATGGTGAAGAAAAATGGGTTAAAACAGTAGAAGATTTAATGGATGCTGTTGACTCATATATCGAAATGCCTCCTAGAGATGTTGACAAACCATTCTTAATGCCAGTAGAAGATGTATTTTCTATTACAGGTAGAGGTACAGTAGCAACAGGTAGAATTGAAACAGGTGTAATCAACTCTGGTGAAACTGTAGATATTTTAGGTATGGGTGCTGAAAAATTATCATCAACTGTAACTGGTGTTGAAATGTTTAGAAAAATATTAGACAGAGGTGAAGCAGGTGATAATGTTGGTCTTTTATTAAGAGGTATTGAGAAAACTGATATCAGAAGAGGTATGGTTATCGCTAAACCAGGATCAATAACTCCTCACTCAGAATTTACTGCTGAAGTTTATATCTTGAAAAAAGAAGAAGGTGGACGTCACACTCCATTTCACAACAAATACAGACCTCAATTCTACATCAGAACAACAGATGTTACTGGAGAGATTTACTTACCAGAAGGAAGAGAGATGGTTTTACCAGGTGACAACGTTTCAATCACTGTTAAATTGATTGTTCCAGTTGCTATCAACAAAGGTTTAAGATTTGCAATTAGAGAAGGTGGTAGAACAGTTGGTGCAGGTCAGGTAACTGAAATTATTAAATAATAATAGAAAAAAAGACCAAGCTAAGGTGTTCTTAAACGGGACACCTTTCTTGTCTTTAAATTTTACGGGTGTAGCTCAATTGGTAGAGTAGTGGTCTCCAAAACCATTGGTTGGGAGTTCGAGTCTCTCCACCCGTGCAAAAAAAATGTAGTAGTATGGCAAAAATAGGTGAATACATTAAAGAATCAACAGACGAACTACTTAACAAAGTATCATGGCCAACTTGGGATGAACTTCAAAGCAGTTCAGTTATTGTTTTGGTAGCTTCTGTAATTTTTGCAATTATTATCTATTTGATGGATACATCTTTCAGTAATCTAATGAAACTAATTTACGGCTTATTTTAATAGTTATGACAGAGAATAGTAAAAAGTGGTATGTTGTTAGAGCCATTAGTGGAAAAGAGAACAAAGTAAAAAAATATATCGAAGATGAAATTGTTCGAAATAAATTAACAGACTATGTTTCTCAGATATTAATACCTACAGAGAAAGTTTATCAAATACGAAATGGCAAAAAAATAAATAAAGAAAGAAGCTTTTTTCCTGGATATATCTTAATAGAAGCAGATTTAATTGGTGAAGTTCCTCACGTAATTAGAAATGTAAATGGTGTTATTGGATTTTTAGGTGCAGAAAAAAAAGGAGATCCACTTCCATTAAGAATGTCAGAAGTAAACAGAATATTAGGAAAAGTTGATGAATTAGCTGAAAGCACAGAAGAAATGTCAATTCCTTTTGTAATTGGTGAAAATATAAAAGTAGTTGATGGTCCGTTTAATGGTTTCTCAGGTACAATAGAGAAAATCAACGAAGAAAAACGAAAATTAGAAGTAATGGTTAAAATTTTTGGAAGAAAACAACCATTAGAACTAAGTTTTTTACAAGTAGAAAAAGAAAGTTAATATGTAATTAATCGTACAAACCTCAATGCAATATAATGCTTCCAATTGAGATGAGTACAACCCTAAATAGTAAATAAAATGGCTAAAGAAGTAAGTGGATTAATTAAATTACAAATTAAAGGAGGAGCAGCAAACCCATCTCCACCAGTAGGACCTGCATTAGGTTCTAAAGGTGTTAATATTATGGAATTTTGCAAGCAATTTAATGGTAGAACACAAGATAAAGCTGGAAAAATATTACCAGTTCTTATTACTGTTTATGCAGATAAATCCTTTGATTTCGTAATTAAAACTCCTCCAGCGGCTATTCAATTAATGGAAGCTGCTAAAATTAAAAAAGGTTCATCAGAACCTAACAGAGTTAAAGTAGCTACTATTTCGTGGGATCAAGTTAAAACAATTGCTGAAGACAAAATGTCGGATTTAAACTGTTTTAAAATTGATGCTGCAATGAAAATGGTTGCCGGAACAGCAAGAAGTATGGGAATTAACGTAAAAGGCGAATTTCCAGCTTAATTAGAATTAATTAATTGTTATAATAATGGCAAGGCTAACAAAAAACATGAAACAATCTTTATCGAAATTCGATACTACAAAAGAGTATCAATTAGATGAAGCTGCAAAAATTGTTAAGGACATTACTTATACTAAATTCGACTCTTCTGTTGATATAGCGGTAAAACTTGGTGTAGACCCAAGAAAAGCTAATCAAATGGTTAGAGGAACAGTTGCCCTACCTAACGGTGTTGGTAAAGATGTAAAAGTTTTAGTATTATGTACTCCTGATAAAGAAGCAGAAGCCAAACAAGCTGGTGCAGACTATGTAGGTTTAGACGAGTTTATTGATAAAATCAAAAACGGTTGGACAGACATCGATGTAATTATTACAATGCCAAGTGTTATGGGTAAGGTTGGAGCTTTAGGTAAAGTATTAGGACCTAGAGGTTTAATGCCAAATCCAAAATCTGGTACTGTTACCATGGAAATTGGTAAAGCTGTTACAGAGGTTAAAGCAGGTAAAATCGACTTTAAAGTTGATAAATATGGTATCGTTCATACAACAATCGGAAGAGCTTCTTTTGAAGCTGATAAGTTGGTTGAAAATGCACACGAACTTATTCAAACAATTATCAAGCTAAAACCTTCAGCAGCAAAAGGAACTTATGTGAAAAGTGTTACACTTTCAAGCACAATGAGTCCTGGAGTTAAAGTTGAACCTAAATCATTAACGGTTTAATAAGTTTATAACTTATAAATAAGAACTATGACTAAAGAAGAAAAAAATCAGTTTATCGTAGATTTAACTGCAAAGTTAAATAACGCTAATGTATTTTACTTAGCTGATATTGCTGGTTTAAATGCAGAAAACTCTTCTAAGTTAAGAAGGTCTTGCTTTAATGGAAACATTCAAATTGAAGTAGTAAAAAATACCTTATTAAAAAAAGCTTTAGAAAAAGCTGATGGTAACTTCGATGATTTGTATGTTTCTTTAAAAGGAAATACTTCAATTTTATTTGCAGAAACAGGAAATGGACCTGCAAAGTTGATTAAAGAATTCCGTAAAAAAAGCGACAAACCTATACTTAAAGGAGCATTTATAGATCAAGCTATATTTATTGGAGATGCTAATTTAGATGCACTAGTTGCACTTAAATCTAAAGAGGAATTAATCGGTGATATTATTGGTTTATTACAATCTCCTGCTAAAAATGTTGTTTCGGCTTTAAAATCAAGCGGAGGCAAAATTGCAGGTATTGTTAAAACACTTTCAGAGCGTCCTGAATAAAAAAAACACGCATTAAATAAATTAATTAATTGTTAAAAATCTAAATTAAAATAAAATGGCAAATTTAAAAGAACTTGCAGAACAGTTAGTAAACTTAACAGTAAAAGACGTTAACGAATTAGCTGCAATCCTTAAAGACGAATATGGTATCGAACCTGCTGCTGCTGCTGTAGCTATCGCTGGTCCAGCTGCTGGTGGTGGAGACGCTGCTGCTGCTGAAGAAAAAACATCTTTTGATGTAATTCTTAAAGACGGTGGTCAAGCTAAATTAGGTGTAGTTAAATTAGTTAAAGAACTTACTGGTTTAGGACTTAAAGAAGCAAAAGATTTAGTTGATGCTGCACCAAAACCATTAAAAGAAGGTGTTACTAAAGATGAAGCTGATGCTTTAAAATCTCAATTAGAAGAAGCTGGTGCTTCGGTTGAAATTAAGTAATTTCAACTTATAAAAACAAAGGTTTAGACCTATTCTGATAACAGAAAAGGTCTAAACCATTTTGTGCTTATATACTCCTCGTGAATGGAAAACTGAGTCACGCCTTGGCGTGATGATTTACAAAGGGTTATAGTAAAATTATTATCTTGAACAACTTTTAAGATAAGAGTATTAATAATAACTAAACTCATTTTGACCTAATGAATAAAACGTTAGTTAAAAACAAAGCCGAAAGAATAAATTTCGGCTCAATAAAAAATCAATTATCATACCCTGATTTTTTAGATATTCAATTACAGTCTTTTCAAAGTTATTTTCAATTAGATACAACTCCTGAAAACAGAGAGCAAGAAGGTTTATTCCGTGTATTTAGTGAAAATTTCCCTATTACAGATGCAAGAAATCAATTTGTATTAGAATTTTTAGACTACTTTGTTGATCCACCTAGATATTCAATCGAAGAATGTATTGAAAGAGGATTAACTTACAGTGTTCCCTTAAAAGCAAAATTAAAACTTTATTGTACTGACCCAGAACACGAAGATTTTGAAACAATCGTTCAGGATGTATATTTAGGAACTATTCCATATATGACTCCAAAAGGAACTTTCGTTATCAACGGTGCTGAAAGAGTAATTGTTTCTCAATTACACCGATCGCCAGGTGTTTTCTTTGGTCAAAGCAGACACGCTAACGGTACGAAATTATATTCAGCAAGAGTAATTCCTTTTAGAGGTTCTTGGATTGAATTTGCTACAGATATAAACAACGTAATGTATGCTTATATCGATAGAAAGAAAAAATTACCTGTTACTACTTTATTTAGAGCTATCGGTTATGAAACTGATAAAGAAATCTTAGAATTATTTGATTTAGCTGACGAAGTAAAAGTAAGTAAAGCAGGTCTTAAAAAAATAATTGGTAGAAAATTAGCTGCACGTGTATTAAAAACATGGATTGAGGATTTCGTGGATGAAGATACTGGTGAGGTTGTTTCTATCGAAAGAAATGAAGTAATTATTGACCGTGAAACTATTATCGATAAAGATCATATTGATGAAATAGTTGACTCTGGTTCAAAAACAATTATTTTACATAAAGAAGACGTTAACTCGGCAGATTTTGCCATTATTTATAACACATTACAAAAAGACCCTTCTAACTCTGAAAAAGAAGCGGTTGAACACATTTACCGTCAATTGAGAAATGCAGAACCACCAGATGTTGAGACTGCAAGAGGTGTAATTGATAAATTGTTTTTCTCTGAAACAAGATACGATTTAGGAGAAGTTGGTCGTTTTAGAATTAACAAAAAATTGGGTTTAAATATCGACGAAAACGTAAGAACACTTTCAAGAGAAGATATTATTTCTATTATTAAATACTTAATAGAACTTATCAACTCTAAAACAATAGTTGATGATATTGACCACTTAAGCAACAGAAGAGTAAGAACAGTTGGAGAGCAATTACACAACCAATTTGGTGTAGGACTTTCGAGAATGGCAAGAACCATTAGAGAAAGAATGAACGTTAGAGATAACGAAGTATTTACTCCTTCTGACTTAATTAATGCAAAAACATTATCTTCAGTAATTAATTCGTTCTTCGGAACAAATCAATTATCTCAATTTATGGATCAAACAAATCCATTATCTGAGATTACTCACAAAAGAAGATTATCTGCATTAGGACCAGGTGGTTTATCAAGAGAAAGAGCAGGTTTTGAGGTGCGTGACGTTCACTACACTCACTACGGTAGACTTTGTCCGATTGAAACACCAGAGGGACCTAATATTGGTTTAATTTCTTCGCTTTGTGTGTATGCTAAAGTAAATAAATTAGGTTTTATTGAAACTCCTTATAGACCAGTAGAAAATGGTAAAGTAGCTTTAGATAAAGATGTAATTTACTTAAGTGCTGAAGAAGAAGAGAAAAAAATTATTGCACAAGCAAACGCAAAAATCGACGATAAAGGTAAATTCGTTAACGATAAAGTAAAATCTAGATTAGAAGGTGATTTCCCTGTAACTGAACCAGAAACAGTTCATTTAATGGATGTTGCTCCAAATCAGATTGCATCTATTGCAGCATCATTAATTCCTTTCTTAGAAAATGATGATGCGAACCGTGCCTTGATGGGATCGAACATGATGCGTCAAGCTGTTCCATTAATGAGAGCAGAAGCTCCTATCGTTGGTACAGGATTAGAAGGTAGAGTTGCTGAAGATTCAAGAGTTTTAGTTAATGCTGAAGCTAATGGAGTTGTTGAATATGTAGATGCTAGTCAAATATCTATTAGATACGACAAAACTGAAGAAGAAAAATTGGTAAGTTTTGATGGTGATATTAAAACTTATGAATTAGCTACTTTTAAAAAAACCAACCAAAACACTTGTATTAACCTTACTCCTATTGTTAAAAAAGGGCAAAAAGTTACTAAAGGCGAAGTTCTTTGCGAAGGTTATGCAACACAAGATGGTGAACTTGCTTTAGGAAGAAACCTTAAAGTAGCATTTATGCCATGGAAAGGTTATAACTTTGAGGATGCGATTGTAATTTCTGAAAAAGTAGTTAAAGACGATATCTTTACATCAATTCACATCGAAGAGTTTTCATTAGAAGTTAGAGACACTAAACGAGGTTTAGAAGAATTAACTGCCGATATACCAAACGTTAGTGAAGATGCTACAAAAGACCTTGATGAAAACGGTATCATTAGAATTGGTGCAGAAGTTAAAGAAGGCGATATAATTATCGGTAAAATAACTCCAAAAGGAGAAACTGATCCAACACCTGAAGAAAAACTTTTAAGAGCTATCTTTGGTGATAAAGCTGGTGATGTTAAAGACGCTTCATTAAAAATCCGTCCATCAGTTAAAGGAGTAGTAATCGATAAAAAACTTTTTGAGAAAGCTATTAAAGATAGAAAATCAAGAGCTGATGAAAAAAACATCATTACTCAACTTGATGACGAATACAATAGAGAAATGTCAGAACTTAAAAAAGAGTTGATTGACAAACTTTATACTATTGTAAATGGAAAAACTTCACAAGGTGTAGTAAACTACTACAATGAAGAGATTGTTCCAAAAGGCACTAAGTTTACCATCAAAATTTTAGAAAAAATTAACGACTATAGCTTTATTGATTCTAAAAATTGGACAACAAGTGACGAGATTAATGATTTAGTTAAAAAACTTTTAAATAACTACAACATTAAAGCAAACGAAATTCTTGGTGTAAACAAAAGAAAAAAATATGCTTTATCTGTTGGAGACGAATTACCTGCTGGTATTATCAAATTAGCTAAAGTTTATATTGCTAAAAAGCGTAAACTTAAAGTTGGTGATAAAATGGCTGGTCGTCACGGTAACAAAGGTATTGTTGCTAATATCGTTAGAGAAGAAGACATGCCATTCTTAGAAGATGGAACTCCAGTAGATATTGTTTTAAATCCACTTGGTGTACCTTCAAGGATGAACTTAGGTCAGGTTTACGAAACTGTATTAGGTTGGGCAGGCCAAAAACTAGGGCAAAAATTTGCAACTCCAATTTTTGATGGTGCATCAGTAGATGAAATCAACGAATATTGTGATAAAGCAGGTATTCCTAGATATGGTAAAACATACCTATACGATGGAGGAACAGGTGAAAGATTTGACCAAACAGCTACTGTTGGTGTAATTTACATGTTAAAACTTGGTCACTTAATTGACGATAAGATGCATGCTCGTTCTATAGGACCATACTCATTAATTACTCAACAACCACTTGGTGGTAAAGCACAGTTTGGTGGTCAAAGATTTGGAGAGATGGAGGTTTGGGCTCTTGAAGCATTCGGTGCAGCAAACATCTTACAAGAAATCTTAACCATAAAATCTGATGATGTAAAAGGAAGAGCAAAAGCTTACGAGGCAATTGTTAAAGGAGACCCAATGCCTACTCCAGGTATTCCAGAATCATTTAACGTATTGTTACACGAATTAAGAGGTTTATCTCTTAACATCGCTTTTGATTAATTAATAATAACACTCTAATACCTTAATAATATGGCTTTTAAGCACGATAACAATAATATAAACAGTAATTTCTCAAAAATTACCATCAGTTTATCTTCTCCAGAATCGATTTTAGAAAGATCGAGTGGAGAAGTTTTAAAACCTGAAACCATTAATTATAGAACATATAAACCTGAAAGAGACGGTTTATTCTGTGAAAGAATTTTTGGACCAGTAAAAGATTGGGAATGTCACTGTGGTAAATATAAAAGAATCAGATATAAAGGAATTATCTGCGACAGATGTGGTGTTGAAGTTACTGAGAAAAAAGTAAGAAGAGAACGTATGGGTCACATCAACTTAGTTGTTCCTGTTGCTCATATCTGGTACTTTAAATCTTTGCCAAACAAAATTGGTTATTTATTAGGTTTACCTACCAAAAAACTAGATGCAATTATTTATTACGAAAGATACGTTGTAATTAATGCGGCTAGTGCTATGAATGCTGATGGTGAGCCAGTTCAATACCTTGATTTCTTATCTGAAGAAGAATACTTAGATATCTTAGATACTCTTCCAAAAGAAAATCAATATTTGGATGAAAATGATCCAAACAAGTTTGTGGCAAAAATGGGTGCAGAAGCTTTATATGAGCTTTTAAAACGCTTAGATTTAGACTCTTTATCTTACGATTTAAGACACCAAGCAAATACAGAAACTTCGCAACAAAGAAAAAATGAAGCTTTAAAAAGACTTCAAGTTGTTGAATCATTCAGAGCTTCTAACTTAGAGATAGAAAACAGACCTGAATGGATGGTTGTTCGTGTAGTTCCTGTTATTCCACCAGAATTAAGACCACTTGTGCCTCTTGATGGTGGTAGATTTGCTACTTCAGATTTAAATGACCTTTACAGAAGAGTTATTATTAGAAACAATCGTTTAAAAAGATTAATCGAAATTAAAGCTCCAGACGTGATTTTACGTAACGAAAAACGTATGTTACAAGAATCTGTTGATGCTTTATTTGATAACTCAAGAAAATCAAGTGCAGTTAAAACTGATGCAAATAGAGCATTAAAATCACTTTCTGATAGTTTAAAAGGTAAATCTGGACGATTCCGTCAAAATTTATTAGGTAAACGTGTGGATTATTCAGCACGTTCGGTAATTGTTGTTGGACCAGATTTAAAACTTCACGAATGTGGTATTCCAAAAGATATGGCTGCTGAGCTTTACAAACCATTTATCATCAGAAAATTGATTGAAAGAGGTGTTGTAAAAACAGTAAAATCTGCTAAAAAAATAGTTGATAAAAAAGAACCTGTAGTTTGGGATATTTTAGAAAACGTATTGAAAGGACACCCAGTTTTACTTAACCGTGCCCCTACTCTACACCGTTTAGGTATTCAAGCGTTTCAACCAAAATTAATTGAAGGTAAAGCAATTCGTTTACATCCATTAGTTTGTACAGCGTTTAACGCGGATTTTGATGGTGACCAAATGGCTGTTCACTTACCATTAGGTAACGCAGCAATTTTAGAAGCTCAATTATTGATGTTGGCTTCTCACAACATTCTTAACCCTGCAAATGGTACACCAGTTACTCTTCCATCTCAAGATATGGTTCTTGGTTTATATTACATTACCAAAGAAAGAAGATCAACTAAAGATGAAGTTGTAAAAGGTGAAGGAAAAATTTTCTATTCTCCAGAAGAGGTTATCATAGCTAACAATGAAGGAAAAGCTGCTTTACATGCGTGCATTAAAGTAAGAACTAAAGACATCGAAAATGGTGTATTGGTAGATAAAATAATCGATACTACTGTTGGTAGAGTAATATTTAATCAATTAGTTCCTCAAGAAGTTGGATACGTTAATGAATTATTGACTAAAAAATCATTGAGAGATATTATTGGTAGAATCTTAAAAATTAGCGGAACTACAAGAACCGTTCATTTCTTAGATGATATCAAAACATTAGGTTACAACATGGCTTTCAAAGGTGGTTTATCATTTAACCTAGATGATATTATTATACCAGCAGAGAAAGAAGTGATGGTATCTGATGCTAATGCTCAAGTTGATGAAGTAATGGCTAACTATAACATGGGTTTCATTACAAACAATGAGCGTTACAACCAAATTATTGATATCTGGACACATACCAACACCAAATTGACTAATACCCTTATGAACCGTTTGAAAAACGATAATCAAGGATTTAACTCAATTTACATGATGTTCGATTCTGGTGCAAGGGGTTCTAAAGAACAGATTCGTCAGTTATCAGGTATGAGAGGTTTGATGGCTAAGCCACAAAAATCAGGTTCTACAGGTCAAGAAATTATTGAAAATCCAATTTTATCTAACTTTAAAGAAGGTCTTTCGGTATTAGAGTATTTTATATCTACTCACGGTGCTCGTAAAGGTTTAGCGGATACGGCTCTTAAAACTGCAGATGCTGGTTACTTAACAAGAAGATTAGTTGACGTTGCTCAAGATGTTGTAATTTCAGATAATGATTGTGGTACTTTAAGAGGTTTAATTGCCTCTGCATTAATGAATAATGATGAAGTTGTCGAATCTTTATTTGATAGAATTATTGGAAGAACAAGTGTTCACGATATTTTCCATCCAAAAACTGAAGAACTTATTGTAGCTTCTGGTGAGCAAATTACTGAAGATATTGCAGAAAAAATTGTAGCTGCTGGTTATGATGAAGTTGAAATTCGTTCGGTATTAACTTGCGAGTTAAAACGTGGAGTTTGTGCTAAATGTTATGGTAGAAACCTATCAACAGGAAGAATGGTTCAAAAAGGTGAAGCTGTTGGTGTAATTGCTGCTCAATCAATTGGTGAGCCAGGTACTCAGTTAACACTTAGAACTTTCCACATTGGTGGTACTGCATCTAAAATTACTGGTGAAAATGGCATTGTTGCTAAATACGACGGTAAAGTAGAAATTGAAGAACTAAGAACAATAGATAAGAAAACCAATGATGGTGTTAAAACATTAGTAATTGGTCGTTCGGCTGAGATGAAAATTGTTGATGCTAAAACTGGTGTGGTGTTAACTACTAACAACATACCTTATGGATCGCAAATTTTTGTAGAAAATGGACAAAAAATTGAGAAAGGAACTAAAATTTGTGAATGGGATCCTTACAATGCTGTAATTCTTACAGAGGTTGATGGTATTGTAGCTTTCGAAAACTTCGAATTAGGTATTACTTATAAAGAAGAATCGGATGAGCAAACAGGATTTACTGAAAAAGTAATTTCAGAGATCAAAGACAAAAAGAAAATTCCAGTTCTTACCATTGTTAACAGTAAAAAAGAATTATTAAGAACATATAACTTACCTGTAGGTTCACATATCGTTGTAAACGAAGGTGATAAAGTTTCGGGTGGTGATATCTTAGTAAAAATACCTAGAGTATCAGGTTCAAGCTCGGATATTACGGGTGGTTTACCAAGGGTAACTGAGTTATTCGAGGCTAGAAATCCATCTAATCCAGCAATTGTTACTGAAATTGATGGTATCGTATCTTTTGGTAAAATTAAAAGAGGTAACAGAGAAATCATTATTGAATCGAAAAGCGGACAAGTTGCTAAATACTTAGTAAACTTATCTAAACATATTCTTGTACAAGAAAATGATTTCGTTAAAGCTGGTTCTCCATTATCTGAAGGTTCTATTACTCCTTCTGATATCCTTGCAATTAAAGGACCTACTGCTGTTCAAGAATACATTGTAAATGAAGTTCAGGAGGTTTACCGTTTACAAGGTGTAAAAATTAACGATAAACACTTTGAGGTTATTGTTAGACAGATGATGAGAAAAGTACTTATTATCGACCAAGGTGATACTTCATTCTTAGAAAATTCTATCGTTAATAAATTAGATTTTATGGAAGAAAACGACTGGATTTATGATAAAATGGTTATCACAGATGCAGGAGATTCGGAAGTATTAAAATCTGGTCAAATTGTTTCATTGCGTCAATTAAGAGACGAAAACTCTAAATTAAAACGAATGGATAAAAAAGTAGTTGTTGCAAGACAAGCTGTTCCAGCAACATCTAGTGCTATTATCCAAGGTATTACAAGAGCTTCGTTACAAACGGATAGCTTTATTTCAGCAGCATCGTTCCAAGAAACGACAAAAGTGTTGAATGAAGCAGCTGTAAGAGGAAAAGTTGACCATTTATTAGGATTGAAAGAGAATGTAATTGTTGGTAAATTAATACCTGCTGGTACTGGATTACGTGAGTTTAAAGACTACGTAGTTGGTTCTAAAGACGACTACAATCAATTAATCTCTTCTAAAAAAGAAGCAGTTATTGAAGATTAATAAAGAAGTTGGAAGACCGAAGTCGGAAGTTGGAAGAAACTTCGGTCTTCGGTCTTCTATTTTTCAACTTTAAAAAAATGAGCGAAAAACCAAACGAAAATCAATTAAACATCGAACTTTCGGAAGAAATTGCTGAAGGTATTTACTCGAATTTGGCTATCATAAGCCATTCCAATTCGGAATTTGTAATCGATTTTATAAAAGTAATGCCTGGTATGCCAAAGGCAAAAGTAAAATCGAGAGTTCTAATGACTCCCGAACATGCTAAACGTTTGTTACTTGCCTTGCAAGATAACATACACAAGTTTGAAGCAAAACATGGTAAAATAAAAGACATTGAAGCTGGAGGTATTCCACTTAACTTTGGTGGACCAACTGCTGAGGCTTAAATATGATTAGATTTATTTGATGAAGGATATTATTAAAATAGAACATTATTCATCATCATTTCTTAGCAGAATTAAATATTTAATTATAATTCATCTAGGAATCTTTTTACTATTTGGTTTTATTTCATTCTTAAAAAAAGGAATCGATATTATTGATTGGACTTTAATTATTATCACTTTATTTATTGTAATTTCTTTACTATTTAACATAAAACAATCCCTTATATATCTTTCTGATTTTTATTCAGATAAACAAAAAGTAAAGGTTAAGTATTTTTATGGAAGAAGAGAAAAAATGATTGAAACTGATATTAATCAAATAAATATAATACTGAAAAATAAATCAAGAAAATCTGGTTTTAATTGTGAACTCTTGTTAGAAGTTAATCAAATTAAATTTGTTATTGATGATACATTTGATTGGTCATTAAAGGAAATGATGAATCTATATCTTTTTATAAAAAATTCAAAGGAAGAAATTCTTACAGAAAATGATAAAGATAATTTATCAAAATTAAAGGATAAAATAGATAGAGGTAAATAATAAAAAAGGGATTCAAATTGAATCCCCTTTTTGTTTTTATTTACTTACCGTTTCCACCCATTTACGAGCATTTACAAATGCTTCTAAATTAAATTTTCAGTACTAGCTCCTAATCTTTAATTTATTAGGCTGCATTAAAACTGGAAAAAAATCAGTGATGTAGATTTTACCTATTGATTTATTTACAAAATAAATAATCTTGATTTCGAAATTGCGAGTTTCTTTGTATAAAATAAATCTAAATTGCTGTGGATATACTTTTAAGTTTGGTTCAAGAGTTCCTTTTTCTGGCATTAATGAAAGAGTTGAAATTAACTCTATAATATTAGCATCTATTTCAAGAGCTCTTTTAATACTAAAATTATCCACTAGATACGCTAAAATTTCTTCTTGATATCTCTTTTCTGCTGGGTAAGTTATTTCAATTTCGAAGCTTTGTTGTTTAGCCATTCCGCATTGTTTGATTGAAATGAATTTAATGATATCAATTGTCCATCCTCAATTGCTTTAATTGATTCTTCTGCACGATATTGTAAATGAGCTTGTTTTAATAATTTCTCGTACTGCTGTAATATTCCCTCTTCTTTTATTTGCATTAATCTTTCAATCAATACCAATTTTTTGGTTTCTATGCTCATGATGTCATTATTTAGAGTTCTAACAAATTTAACGTATTATTCTTGTTTTCGTTCAACTTTCATCAAATTTTCAGAACAAAATCACGAAAATTATCTTTGTTTTATTACTGTAAAATAAGCGTTTATTTTAGAAGCTATTTTATACAAAACATTAATATTTAGCGAACCTATTCACCAAATATTAATATTTTTAGTGAATACATTCACCAAAAATGAAATTTTACAAGTTTACTTACTGTTTCCACCCATTAATTTGTATTTAAAAGAAAAAAAATTATAAAGCCCCTTTCTTTATATCATCCACAACCATTGGGTCAAGTAACGTTGAAATGTCACCTAAGTTAGAGGTATCTCCTTCCGCAATTTTACGGAGAATTCTTCGCATAATTTTCCCAGAACGAGTTTTGGGCAACCCTTTTACCACTTGTATTTTATCTGGTTTTGCAATAGGTCCAATTTCTTTGGTAACTTGTTCTAACAATTCTTTTCTTATTTCCTGTTCGTTAACTTCTTTATTGCAAATTACATAAGCGTAAATTCCTTGCCCTTTTATATGGTGTGGAAATCCAACAACAGCCGATTCTACCACACATTCGTGTTCGTTTAGTGCATTTTCTACTTCTGCCGTTCCCATTCGGTGTCCTGAAACATTAATAACATCATCTACTCGCCCAGTTATTCTGTACATTCCATCTTCATCTCTTTTACAGCCATCACCTGTAAAGTATTTCCCTTTATAAGTCGAAAAATAGGTTTGTTTGCATCGTTCATGGTCGTTATACAATGTACGAAGCATCGATGGCCAAGGAAATTTAATACACAAGTTACCTTCAACATTATTGCCTTGTAATTCATTTCCATCGGTATCAACAATACATGGCTGAATTCCAGGAAGAGGTAATGTTGCAAATGCTGGTTTTAAAGGAGTAATTCCTGCCAAAGGAGAAATTAATATTCCACCAGTTTCGGTTTGCCACCAGGTATCTACAATAGGACAATTTTCTTTTCCTATATGTTGATGATACCATTCCCAAGCTTCTACATTTATAGGTTCTCCAACACTTCCTAACACACGAAGTGACGAAAGATGATGGTTGTTTACAAAGTTAATGTCTTGGGCTTCTAAAGCACGAATAGCTGTTGGTGCTGTGTAAAAAATATTCACTTGGTGTTTATCTACAATATCCCAAAAACGCCCTGCATCAGGATAAGTTGGAATTCCTTCAAACATTAATGTGGTTGCTCCTGATAATAATGGACCATAAACAATATATGAATGCCCAGTAATCCAACCAATATCGGCAGTACACCAGTAAATATCGTTTTCATTATACTGAAATACATTTTGGAAAGTGTATGCTGTGTAAACCATATAACCTCCAATGGTGTGTACAATGCCTTTTGGCTGTCCAGTTGAACCAGATGTGTATAAAATAAATAAAGGGTCTTCCGCATCCATTGTTTCTGCTTCGCAAACCGAAGAAACTTTTACTAATTCATCATGCCACCAAACATCACGTTCTGATTTCATGTTTACAGTATTACCTGTTCGTTTTAATACAATGGTTTTATTTACTGAGGAACATTGCTCTAATGCTTCATCTACAATCGTTTTTATCGGAATTATTTTGTCGCCACGAAATGATTCATCAGATGTTAAAACAATGTTGCAAGATGCATCATTAATTCTATCGGCTAACGCTTTTGCAGAAAACCCAGCAAAAACAACCGAATGTATTGCTCCAATTCGTGCACAAGCTAAAGTTGCAATAGCAAGTTCAGGAACCATTGGCATGTAAATACAAATTCGGTCGCCATTTTTTGCTCCATTGTTTTTAAGCACATTAGCAAATTGACAAACTTTTTCGTGAAGTTCTTTATAGGTTAATTTTATCGAATCTTCATTCGGGTTATTCGACTCCCATATTATCGCTATTTTATTGGCATTTGTTTTTAAATGTCTATCTAAGCAATTTTCGGTAATGTTTACTTTTCCGTTGATAAACCATTTAATATTGGGCTCCTCAAAGTTCCATTCCAATGTTTTATCCCATTTTTTTCTCCACTGAAATGTTTGAGCAATGTTGTCCCAAAATTGTTCCGGATTAGTAACGCTTTCTGCATATTTGGTGTAGTATTCTTGTAAAGATTTTATTTGAAGGTTCATGTTTTTTTTAGCTAAAGTTAATTATTTCAATTGTTAAAAGAAGCAATGCTTTTTAGAAAAGCTTTGCTTCTATATAAAATGAAAGAAGCTGTCCTTTTGAGACAGCTCCTAAACTTAACTATTATGAAAACTAAAACTATTTTGCTACAATAAATTTATTTGTAGTAATTGTATTTCCATTGTTACTAATGGTGTAGAAATAAATACCATTATTAAAATTTGTAGTATTTACTTTATGTTTGTTTGAAGTTGAAACTGAATTGCTAACTGTTTTTCCAGTAATATCAACTATTCTAACACTATAGTTATTGATATTTAAATCAAAGTTGATAAAGTTTTGAACTGGATTTGGATAAACGGCAACTTTTACGTTTTCAAATTCATTAATTGAAGTTGATATTTGAACATCATTCACATCTCTTGGCAATAACTTGAAATTGCTGAAAGAGAAATCTACTACACCTGTTACATTATATATTGAACTAACTACAGCATTAAAGCTAAACATTTTGTTATCAACAATTAATGCTCCTGAGCCATCATTAATAGTCCATTCTCCATTTCCATTAGTTGCAGTATCTGCAGTACAAGTTGCACCCATTACTTTAACTAAAACGCCTTCGTATTGTTCATCGTTAACAGCTAATGTTGTTAGCGTTATTGCGGTAGGTAAAGTATTTCCTGATGAGTTTACTGTATAAGCTGATGGGTTTTCGATAGTTGTATAGTTAAAATATTCATCAACTGTACCTGTAATAGTAATGTTATCACCAATAGTTGGGTCGTTAACATAATCTAAAACAAAAACACCGTTGTAAGCACCGTTACCATCTTGAATGTAGTATCCATTAAATTGAGTTGCAGTAACAATACCACTTGTTTCAACCAATTGACCCATGTATGGAGAATCAAAAGGTGGTGTTGTAGTGTTTTGAATTTGGTTAATTGTTACAGGTGTTCCAACTGGAGGAGTTGAAGATGAAATAGCAACTGAATCAACAATGATATCTGTTACACCATCAGTACTTCTAAATGATAAAATAAACTGAGCACTATCAGTAGTAGAAGCAACAGTAACAAACTGAGAAATCATTACTAAACTACCAGCAGAAACTGTTGATAAATCAGCATAACTATTATAAGTTCCATAAGCACTAGTACTTACGTTATAGAAACCAGTTCTTAACTCTCCTGCACTTGCTTTTACCCACATTTTAATTTCATAAGTTTCACTTGGCACTACATCTAAAGTTGGAGTTGAAAATCTTTTGTGAGTTGTAGTAGTGTTTTTTAGAGCCGCAGCACTTGTTCCGTACATTACAGCAGGTACTTCTGTGATGTTTGATACAGTAGCATTTGTTGTTGAACCCATCCAGTCGGTTGGTAAACCACCAGACCAAGAGCTTAAATTGCTTTGAAATACTACTTGTGCATTAGCAATACTACCTGCTACAAGCATTCCAATAAATAAAGTGTAGATTTTTTTCATAGTTTATAGTTTTAAAATTTATATATAAAATTAAGGATTTATTCCAATATCATCAATTTCCCAAGTGCCAACTCCAGATGCATTTATCCCAATGTGTTGAAATGCTATGTAAGTAGTTGCTGAAATGTAAGGAGTTAAGCTTAAATTTCCTGAGCTTGTCCAAGTACTCCAAGAGTTTATGTCTGTGTCCCAAGTTGCTTGACTTGTTAAATCAACCCAAGTTGCTGTATTTGGATTACTTGTTCCATCATAGTTTGTAGAAACCATTACTTTTAGTTGAGGATTTAATCCGTATCGTACCACGTTTCTAAAGTTAAAATACGGCGAAGTTGATGATGACAAATTAATAACTGGTGATATTAACCACGATTCACTTGCTACACCACTACTTGTTCCTGAATTGTAACAAGATATTTTAGCCGCTGAATTTGTTGCTGCAAAAATACCCCATTCGGTGTATGATGGCCCTGATATGTGTTGAACAGTCCAGCCTCCAGAAGTTAAACTTTGGTCGTTAAAATCTTTAAAAATTGGTCTTGAACCAGTCATTTTTAATTCGTTAGGGTTTCTAATAATTAATTGTAAACCAGAATTATATTGAGCGACTACTCCAATAAAAGTTCCACTACCAGCTGGTAATGTGTCGTTTGCAAAATTTGCATAACCACTCGTTCTAACATCAATTTGATTAGAACCTGCATCTTGTAAAATTCTGCTAACACTTTCTTTGTTTACACCATCGGCATAAGTTTTTGTTAAACCACCTTCTATAAAGAAAACACCATCTAACTGAACTAATTTCCCTTGGTAACTTTCCATGTTAGCTTTTAAAGTTGAAATAGATACCAATTCGGGAGTTCTAAACTGTTGAGTAGCAATTTTAGTTACGTTATTATCTGGATGAACCGAATCTACTTGAAGCATTTGATTATAACGAAGCAATTTTGTTTTGTTTAAATTAACACGAATAGAATCGCCAATATAAACACCACTATTGGTCGTAAAACGTAAGTAAAGACCGCCTGTTTCATCTTGTATGTAGGTTTCTTTGTATAAATTACCAGTGCTTTCATCGGCAGTTACAACTCCATAAACAGTAATGTCTTGCGTAATTCTGGTTTCAGTTCCAGGAACATGAAGTGCTCTAACTTCAGCAATTGTAAGAACATTTCCAACAGGTATTGTTCTATTGGTTGGCGTATCATATTCTTTTGTGCAGCTAGTTAAAACAACTATTGTAGAAAAAAGAATTAAGCTATATTTTTGAATACTTTTCATGTGTTTTGCTTATATATCGTTAATGGTAAAATCGTCTATTTCCCAAGTACTTCCGTTTGAATTGGTTCCAGTGTATTTAAATGCAAATCGAACTCCTGCTTGTTTGTAGCTACTAAGGTTAATATTACCCGATCCAGCCCAAATAAAATTACCTGTTGACCATGTTGCAGAAGAAGTAATATCTGTCCAAGTTGTGGTGGTTACATCTCCAGTATATGCAGTTGTTACATATAGTCTTAATGCATCTCCTGTATATTTATATGCCGACTGGAAATAAAGGATAGGATTAGTTAAATTGGTTAAATCAAAGCTAGGAGAAACTAACCATGTTTCGCAAGCAGTATTTGTTCCACTGTAATTAGAAATCATGGCATAATAAGTATTGTTTGAACCAACATCTGCAATACTCCAATTGATGTTACCAACTACATTTTGCTTAGTCCATCCACCAGACGTAATGCTTTGGTCTTCAAAGTTTTTTACATAAACAGGGCATTTAATTTTTCTAGTTCCTGTTAAAGAAAGGTCTTCTAATTTTCTAATGGTTAACTGAACGGTTGTGTTGTATTGTGAAACAATTGCCACAAAAGAGCCTTTACCTTTTGCAAGAGTTGTTCCTGCAAAACTAGAATAACCACTTGAACGAACAATAATGGTGTTTCCTAACGTATCTCTTAAAGTTCTGTTTTGGTCGTATTGGGCAATAGGGTCGGCATAAGTACTCCAAATGTCATCGCAAATAAATTCCACATCGTTTAATTGAACTAACTGACCTTGAAAAGGAGAGTAAACACCTGAAATAGCTAAGTCTGCAATTGTAACCACTTTAGGAGCAATTTCTTCGCCTTTAGTTTGTTTTATGATTTGTTTTTCAGGGTCAACATTAATAACTTTCAACATGTTGTTTTCACGAGCAACGGTTAGCCCTTTTAAAGCAACTCTAACTCGGTCTCCTTGAAAAAACAAACGAGAACTCGATGCTGTAAGTTCTAATTGAATAGCGTTTGTTGCATCTTGTATATACAATACTTTATATAAATTTCCGCTAATTTCATCAGCTGTAACTGTTCCATACACCGATAAATCTGCAGTAATGGTTGTATCAAAAGCGGTGTAAATTTTTCTGAGCGAATCAATGGTTATAATATTTCCTGCAGGTAAATCTGCTACAGGAGGTGTATCGAAATCTTTTTTACAACCAATTAAGGCTAAAGAGCCTATAAGTAGTGTTAAGATGGAATTTTTAATGTTCATATTCTTGGTTCGTTAAATTAGTTATTAAAAAGAAAAGCTCACCATTGCAAAGTATGTTCTACCGTACATGTAGCCCACTTTTGGTGGAAATCTGTCAATGTTTTGTTTATCGTAACGCAATTGTTCAAAGCCACCAGTTGCGTAGTCTTTTTTATCTAATACATTGTTTACGTTTATGTTTATTCTTACAAAATATTTTCTTTTAATACGCCATGATTTTCCTCCAAACACATTAATGGTATAACCATCGTCTAATTTGGTTTGTTCTAAAAGTTTTTCTACTTGAGGGTCGGTACTAACAAAGCCAGCTAAAGCTTCTTCAGTTCTTCTATCAGGATTTGCTTCCAAATAAGCATCCATAAAATAATTGAAATTAGCTCCAGCAAACCAAAATTTAGGTGAGCTGTATTTAAGACCTAGAGATGCAGCTGTTTGAGGCATTCCGCCAATTTTATAGTTTTCGAAGTACACAATTTTGTTTTCTGCTAAAAGTTTGGTTGAGTTGTCTTGAGAAATGGTAACAACTGGTCGTGAATTGTATATGTAATCGCCCATGGTAAAAGCACCAGTAGCTTCAATGGTTGGGGTAATGTTAACTTCCGCACCCAATTCAATTCCTGTAAACAATTGGTCAACACCTGTCATCATGTAATTGATAAAGGTATTGTATTCATCATTAAAAAAGCTTCTCGACCAAGTTTTGTCTTTTATGGAAGTATAGAAACCTGTTAAACGAGTTTTAACCTTTGGATAACGAACCATGTAGCTGATATCTCCTGTTGTATTAATTTCACTTTTTAGGTTGTCAACTATCTGGTTTCTGGTTCTTGGCGAAACAAATGCATCTCTTGAGTTTGGAGCTACTGTTAAAAAAGCTAGGTTAATACCCACTAAATGACGACCTGTAATTTTGTATATTAAACCAGTTTTAATTCCATAATTAAGAAACGATTTTTTTTCAGAATCACCTTTTGAATTATCTTGAAACAAACCATTTTTAACATTTCCTGTTCTCCAAAAACTTGTATTAGAAATAGTTAATCCAACATACCAATCAATTTTTTCGGTTTTACCTTCTGCTTGAGCAAAACTGTTAATTGTGTTAATGTTGATGTCGTAATCGTATCCAAATTTATCGCCAACTTTAACAATTCTATTCGGAACTTCAACATTAGATTGTGCTGCTGTTTCATCAGCAAAGTCGCGTTCAGCAAAACGGTCAACATCTACCCAATAATCGGCTCCCAACAAATCATTCATTACTTTAAAGTTCATGCTTTTATAAAAGCTTCCGTTTAAACCACCCGACAACATTATTTTTTCATTCAACTGGTGTGTAAAAGTTGAGTTAAATCCGTATTGGCTATGGTCAGTTCGGTATTCTTCGATAATATACTTTGCTCTGTTTCCGGTTACTGTATTGCCTTTTACTCCATTTGCATCAACTACACTGTGTAAGTTTTTGCTGTTAGCAAAATACATTTGGTCGAAATTGAGTTGTTGTGTATTTACATCAGTTTGCCAAAGTTGGGTGTATAACTCATAAAGTGCTTCATCGCCAGGATTACTATAATAGCTTGGCAAGTTTCTGTAATAGTCAGGTCTTGGGTCGGCAGCATCATACCAATTTAAACGAGTTTGACCGCCTCGTCCAAAAGAATAGAATAACGAAGAGTTTATTGTTGTTTTATCATTTAAAGTAAAATAATGATTTAACATCATCATTGGTTTGTGAGTGTTTCTAATTCGGCTGTTTCTTTTTTCGCCTGCTTGATAACCCCAAAATGAGTTGTATTGATTATTTCCTGTTAAATCATAAGCTTCTTGTACAGAAATACTTTGCCCTCCAGAAACTGTTGGAGAACCATAACCAACAAAACCTAAGCTATGTTTATCGTTAAACTTTTTTTCTACCGATAGAAAGTAACTTGCTCCTCTATAAAAAGTACCTTCAACATAACCTTCGTTGGCATATCTCATCGAACCAGAAACAGTAACTGCTAAATTATTTTCCATCATTCCTGTTGAAGTAGTAAACATTAAACGATGGTCGTAAGTTTGATTTGCTAATGCATAAGATATTTTAGTGCCTTTTCTTTGTGATGATGCCCTCGCATTAATGTTTGAATATCCACCTATTCCACCAAAAGTAAGTTGAGAAGCTGATATTCCTGATTTTGATTCTTGGTATCGAGTAATGTCATTTAAACCTCCCCAATAAGCCCAAATTGCTCTACCCATTTCGGGGTCGTTAAGTGTAACACCATTCATCATGGCAGTAAAATTATCTGAGTCGTAACCTCTAATTCTGAAACGAGCAACACCAAAGTTAAATCCTGCAATAGATGTATAAACATCACGAGAGGATTGTAAAAGTCCAGAAACATCTTGGTTTTCTGATTCATCATCTAACTGTTCGATAGTGGTACTAAACTGTGGTACAAATCTTGTTAGGGTGTCGTCGTCGATGGCTTGTAGCGTATCAGATTGAGCAAAACTTTGATTGATAACAACAACACCTAAAACGACCAAAAATAACTTTAAACTTTTCATTAACGAGTTAAGATTTTGAATGATTTAAAGCGGTTAGAAGTCTTATTGGAATGCTTCCTAGGGTGATCACTTTTTGTAAATTTTTTATATCGACAAAGGTAAATCAAATAAATTATAAATTATTCGTAATCATTAATTTGTTAATAATTTTTTAACACAACATTTACCTCAACACATTGATCAAAATAAAATTCCTAAACATAATTAATTAGCTTTGCCAAAAATTAGAATCATGATTAATTTAACCAAAAACCTCCTATTACTTCTATTTGTAACAATTTCAGCTCAATTTGTTGCTCAAACAGATTCGACAAAACAATACCAAGTTACAGCTATTGGTTTTTACAATTTAGAAAATTTACACGACACTATTTTTGATGCCGACACCAACAAAATAATGCAGGATGACTATACTCCTGAAGGCGATAAAAAATGGAATACCGAAAAATACAAACACAAATTAGAAAATCTTTCAAAAGTAGTTGCTGAAATGGCAACAGAGGTTGTTCCTGATGGTTTGGCAATACTTGGTATAGCCGAAATTGAAAACAAAAATGTGGTGGAAGATTTGGTAAAAACAGAAAAATTAAAATCAAGAAACTATCAAATTGTTCACTACGAATCGCCTGATAAAAGAGGAATAGACGTTGGATTAATTTATAATCCAAATTACTTTAAATTAAAATCGAGTAAATCGTTTCCTTTAAAGATTGATGGTGATTCAACATTCTTTACCAGAGACCAATTACTTGTTAGTGGTTTGTTAAACGGTGAAATGATTCATGTAATTGTTGCTCACTGGCCTTCGAGAAGTGGTGGCGAAAAAAAAAGTGCTCCAAAAAGAATTGCTGCCGCTAATTTAGGCAGAACAATAATCGATTCATTATTAACTTACGATTCAACTGCTAAAATTATTTACATGGGCGATTTAAACGACGACCCAACAAATACGAGTGTAAAAAAACATTTAAAAACTGTTGATAAACCAGAATTAGCAAAAGGTAGTGTGTTGTACAACCCCATGGAATCCTTTTACAAAAAAGGAATTGGAACATTAGCTTACCGCGATGTATGGAATCTATTTGACCAGTTAATTGTTTCGTCGGCTTTAGTAGGAAAAGATTATTCTTCATTAAAGTTATACAATGCCAAAGTGTTTAATAAAAACTACTTAAAACAAACCACAGGGCAATATGCTGGCTATCCACTTAGAACACACGCGGGCGGAGCTTATACAGGAGGATACAGCGACCATTTTCCGGTATATTTGTATTTAATTAAGGAATAAAGAGATTTGAGGATTTGAAAATGAAACTAAATCCTAAAGACTAACTCCTTTAACGACTGATGCCTAACTCCTAACTCAAAAAAAATGATGAATAAAGCACATAAAATATTTTTTCTTACGGTTGTTGTAACTTTAAACTTTGAACTTTTATCCTTTAACTGTTCAGCACAAGATACTATTTCTGTAATGTCTTACAACATTTTAAACTACCCATTATCAAATTCTACAAAAGCCGATACATTAAAAGCCATCATAAAACATTCTCAGCCCGATATTTTTATGATAACGGAGTTAACCAGTTCTACTGGAGTTTCATTAATTCTTAACAATGCTTTAAATGTTGATGGAATAACACATTATTCATCAGCGACATATGTAAATGGACCTGATACCGACAACATGTTGTTTTATAACAGCCAAAAATTCGGATTAAAATCTCAAAACGAAATACCTACCGTTTTACGAAACATTAGCGAATATGTATTGTATTACAAATCGCCCAATTTAGCTACAACGCTAGATACCACTTTTATACACTGCTATATGGCACACTTAAAAGCAAGTAATACTCCTGCCGATTCTATTCAAAGAAACCAAGAAGCAGTTACGTTTAAAAACTATTTAGACAACAAAAATCAACCTGTAAAAAACATAATTTTAGGTGGCGATTTTAATGTTTATACCAGCAACGAAGCTGCTTACAACACCATTTTAAATGGAGGCTCTGTTTCGCTAAAAGACCCCATTAATACACCTGGAAATTGGCAGGCAAACAGTTCATTTTCAGCCGTTCACACACAAAGTACCCGAACATCTATTTTGCCCGATGGAGGCTCAACCGGTGGGTTAGACGATCGTTTTGATTTTATTTTTGTTGGCGATGATGTAATGCAAGGAACCAATAAATTAAAATACATTGCTGGAACGTATAAAGCTTTAGGCAACGATGGTCTTCATTATAACAAATCGTTGTTGGCTTCACCAACAAACACTAGCGTTCCGTTTAATGTTTTACAAGCATTGTATTACATGTCTGACCACCTACCAATTGTTATGAAAGCTTATATCGACGAAGCTGTTTCTGTTAATGAAAATACTTCAAAAGAAAATTGGAGAGGTTATTTTTCGGACAATAAATTTGTGTTTAAGTCGGATAAAGTAGAGCAACAACTCAACGTTCAATTAATTGATATTTTAGGAAAACCAATACAAAAGAAATTATACCAAAACCAACATTCGTTTGAGTTTGATTACAACCACTTAACAAATGGTTTATATTTTGTAAAAGTTTGGAACAACCAACAATTACTAAAAACATATCGAATAGTTAAGCAATAAAGATTAATTACTACTTCTACCTCAACAAACTAACACTACCCTTCAAACTCTCTTTTTCCCTGGTTAATTTGGTGTAAGTAATCACATAAAAGTATGTACCTTCGGGTACTTCTTTTCCTGTATTTGTAGTTCCGTCCCAAAGAACAAAAGCCCCCAACCCCGAAGGGGAGCTAACCATCGCACTTACCAAACTTTGAACATCAAACTCGGAACTTTGAACCAACATACCCCAACGGTTAAAAATCTCTACCTCAATTTTTTCTAACAAATGAGCACTTTGCACTTGCAATACAAAATTATCGTTGCTGCCATCGCCATTTGGGCTAAAAACATTAGGAACTATTAATACCAAACTATCAGGAGCAGGAGCTATAACAATGGTTTTACACACCGTATCGCCACAAGTAACCATGTTGTTGTACGCAAACAAACAAACATCATAAGTTCCACCATTTTCAAAAGAGTGAGAAATGTTAAATGTTGAATGTTGTGCAATAGTATCTTGAGAACTGCCAACTGAAGATTGCTGACTGATTGTCCACTGAAAACTATTAGCATTAACACTCCCATTTTGCGTATAAACCGTAAGCGGAGCAGTACCTAAAGGGTTAGGCTCGGGAAAAACCAAAGGCAAGGTATAAACACTAAAATTTACCGTAATATCGTTAATTTCAGCAACTACAAGCGTGTCGCTTTGCCATTGGCAGTTGTTACTGTCGGTAATGGTAATTTGGTAGTTTCCTGCTATTAAATTGTTGAATGTGGCTAGTTGCTGGTTACTGGTTGCTAATGTTTGTAAATTGGTAAGTGTATAAGTAAAAGGTGCTGTGCCTTTGGATATGTTACCTACAGCAATACTGCCATTGGCACTACCGCAGCGTTGTGGGCTTGTGGTTATCGTATCTGGTTTTGGTGTTGGGTTTACCCAAACTTTTACATGCTCTGTTTTTACACAACCGCTATCGTTTTTTATGGTTACAATATACGTGGTGGTTTGGCTAGGTGTTGCCACAGGGTTAGCCAGCGTACTATCGTTAAAGGTACTAAATGCACTAAACCAACTGTAAGTTGCCCCACCTGTGGCGTTTAGTTGTATGCTTTCTCCTGCACACACCGTATCTTGGTTGGTGGTGGCGGTGGTGGTAAAGGTGTCGCAAGGGGGGGAAGGAGTGTAGATCAAAAACCATGCATTATACCAATTTGTATTATCATTAACCCTCTGAGTTTTTATTCTGTAATTAAAAGAAGTAGCATTATTAACAATATAACTATTTACATTTGCTAAACCATCAGTATTATTCATTAAACTGTCGGAGGTATCATCGTCCAACCCAAAGAGTTGATTGTTTTGGTAATAAAAATGCCCTTTTACTGCTGCTCCTGACCATGAACTATTTACCGCATCACTACCTCCTATAACACCTAAAAAATTAGTATTGAAATAAACAAGCGAACCATCATTAATCGAGGGACTTCCTATTCTATCAGAAAAAATAGAAAATCCAATAGGGTAGCTTGTATTAATTGGACTGATGTTATTCGCAAAATAACTAATATCATCTCTGATTTCTTCATCATTTATTAACACAACAGCGTGATGAATAGGTAATATGTTGTTCTCGTACAAAACAACTATGTAAACAGCACTGTACCACCAACATGCTGAATTACCAATAATATTTGGTGGAATAGTTACATTATAATTTGTAATCAAAGGGTTTATATTGTTTGTTATGTCTAAAATATGTAAACCAAGTTTATGGCAAGTGGTGTTTCCATTTGCTCTTGGATATTCAATAAATGAATTAGAACTATCAATGACATAGTTAATTCCATTAATAGGAATTTGAATGGAAGGAGGAAATCCTTGCTTTTGAACCATTAACCAAGCTTTTCTTATAGTACTTCCAGGTTCAATATAAATATCAAAACTGCCACTGCCACTACCCATGCCAGTTGAGAAACCAGCACCAGTTGTCCCTCCCCTAAATGTTTCCTGATGAAAAATAACTTGACTATAGAAATTACAAGAAATTAATATACTAATAATAAATGTAGTAAGCTTAAATTTCATAAATTATTTTTCTTTTTCAATTTTCCGTTTTACTGATATTATCTCCTCTTGAATATGAGATAAAATGTCGATAATATTACCATTGTTGTTTTGAGTGCCAATACTTCCTGTTATGATTGAATTATTATTATTACATTGATTGAAAATATTTTTTGGATCAAAACTTAAAATAGTACTCAAATCTGTTTCCAAAATTTCAGCAATTTGCTGTATTTTAGATAAAGTAACGTCAGTTTGTCCAGATTCTATCTTACTATAACCTCCAATACTCATGTTTAATCTTTCAGCAATATAACCTTGTGTTAAATTTTTAAGTTCTCGTATTTGTTTAATATTTTTTCCTACTTCCATAATTTTAAATTTATTTCCTCAAAGTTAAATATTTTACTTAAAATATTATTTTTTACCGCGAATTAAATATTATTATTGCCGAATAACGGAAAATAGACATTTTCATTTTGTTTAGATGTAACAAAAATATAGATAAAATAATTAATGTATAATCAAAAATGAGTAGTTAATTACGATTAAATAACCGTTGGTTTATCACTGCTTATCATTTTCAAGTTAAAAGTAACCGTTAATAAATTAGTCATGAATTCAAACTATAAACCTAATACTTTTGTTCCATCACTCATCAAGGCACAAGATAAACACGATAAACTTACAAAAAAAAATACTAACCTCTAAAAACTGACATATTATGAAAAAACTAACCTTAATCATTTTTACTATTGTAGCAATGATATCCATCAGTCCGTTTGCAAACGGACAAAACAACGTATGGAGCTTGCCTCCGAATTATAAAATAGGAACTGTTATTGACCCCCTACCCAAGCCAACAGAGGCTAATCATATAGGTAGTGGATTTACAAACGATCCAACCGATCCTGAAGATGGCTATGATTGGCAAATACCAGAATATGGGCATAATGCGATGCAAGATGTAAATGGAGATTTATTGTTTTTTATCGTTGATGGTTATATTTACAACAAAGACGGTCATTTAATTTTTATAATAGAACAAGATTATAGCTACTACAGACCAGAACTCGCAGGTGCAAATGAATTACTAGTTTTACCCGACCCTGAAGATTGTAATAAATATTATCTTTTTGGAGACCAACCTGTTGTTGTGCCAGGTTCAAATGCATGTTATCCGATGTGGGGTATGTTTGATTTATCTGTCGCTGACCCCGTAAATTTAGGAGCTCAATGGATATATCCTCAGAGTATTTTAGGAATAATGCCATCTTCACCGCCATCTTATCATTTGTTTTATAGAAACATACATCACAAATATGCTGCTACTCAAATTAGAACCGATAATAGTAGGTTGGTTTTTATAAATTCATTTAACGCTCTTCATGTTTATAAAATAGACAATAATGGGCTATCATTTGTAAAAAGCCTTTATCCTATAGGAACTGAAAGTGCTAGTGAAATAATAAATAATAGATCTGAATTAGAAATTATTGAACTTACCAATTCAGCTAATCAGAAAATTTATCGAACTGCATATTCATTTTTAAACGATGATGGTGATTGGGTAATTATTAATTACGATATCGATTATAATTCGTTAAATATTGATAATAGCACAATAGAATACACATTATTGCCAACCCAAACAACACCAACTACAAAAGAAGCGTTACCTCATGGAATAGAATTTTCAGTAGATGGAAATACACTTTACTTTACACACGAAACCAATAGTTTAAATACAAATCCAATTGAATATCATGTGATAGGTTCTGGAAACAACAATAAACAACCTCTACTTGTTGCTAATGCACAAGATTTTCAGTTTACTCAAATTGAACTAGATAAAAATGGAGAAATGATGTTTGTTGGAGAACAAAGTAATGTAGGCAATAGATTGGCTAAATTATCTAACACTAATTCTCCATCACCATCCAATTGGTTAGATTATTCACAATCTATAAGTTACAACTATTCTATTGCAGGAGGTAGCTTAAATGGTAATCCAGCTAAGAAATTATATCTACTCCCCGACCAAATCGACGGAATGAATTACGCCGACCATTTTACTGCAAACACGGAGTGTTGTATAGAAAACACGACGTTTAGCACCACCACCTATAGCAATGAACAAAGCGGCACACAAACTTGGACAACAAGCTCAAACCCATTTGGAAATGCCACCACCATAACCGTAAAAGACGAATTAATCATTAAAACAGGAGCAAACATAACTGCTACAGGCTTACGCTTTGAATTTGCCCCCGATGCCAAATTGGTAATAGAACAAGGAGCTAGATTTACTGCTAATAGTTGTATATTTACTGTAAACACCGAATGCGAAAACGCTCCCATGTGGAACGGAATTGAAGTTCATGGACCATCTGCCAACAAACAATGGTTCGATGCAGGTCGGTTTATTGCAAACAGCTCTACCATTGAACACTCGTATTTAGGAGTACATAATTTTGCAACTGTAAAAAGCGGCACACCGGGCGTATTTTGGGAAGATTACACTTTTAAAAGAGGGGGAGTAATACAAGCTACCAATACCACGTTTAAAAACAACCATAGAGGAACCGTATTCTTTGGCTTTCAGAATAAAAGTATTTTAAATTTACCAATAAATGACGAATCGAAATTTGACAATTGTATATTTCAAACCAGTACCCAATTAAACAAACCCAGCCTAACACCAACAGTAATTATGGCTCACCTATTTGATGTACAAGGAGTAAACTTTTACGGTTGCGATTTTAAAAATACTGCAAGTTATGCTGCAATACCTTATATTGACAGAGGTATGGGTATCTCTGCCAACAATTGTTTAATAACCGTAACCAAAAAATGTAATGTTGTAAATTGTACAAATCCAGATAAAGGAAACTTTATAAACTTATTAAGAGGAATAGAATCGATTGCAACGTCAACCAAAACAACAGAGGTTAGTTATACCAATTTTTACAACAATTGGAGAAGCATTTATTTAGAAGAAGTTGATTTAGCAAAAATAACCCAAAACTATGTTAATGTTGGAGCAGATAGCTACTGGGGTAGTTCTTATGGATTATACCTCAACACTTGTGATGGATATACTGTTGAAAACAACACGTTTAATACCAACACCACCACACAAAACGGTTATGTTGGAGTGTATGTGCTCAACTCAGGAACTGAAAACAATGAAATTTACAGAAATACTTTTGACAAGTTTTACATTGGCTCACAAGCTGTAGATGTAAATGGAAATGGAGTGTTTGGCTCTGGTTCAAAAGGATTAGAATTTAGATGTAATACCTATATCAATGGTAGAGACCATGATATCTTAATTTCAAGCGGTTCTATTAATCAAACGCACGGTACTTGCGTAAGTGCAACCAGTCCATCAAATAATAGATTCTCATACACAACCCAGTATGGCGATTTTTGGCAGGTAGATTTAACTAAAAACATAAGTTACCAATTTAGCCAACCAAATGGATATAACTTAGCGCCTAGAAACTACCCTATTGCAACTCATTACAACAATGCAAACACCTTTCCAACCATTTGTGGTAGCTATAATTTTAACCCATCAACAAGTTGTCCTGATAGAATAAATACAGGCGGAGGAAGTTCGAGCATGAGTTTTGGTGGCAGCTCAACCAATTTAATGATCGAAATGGAAGCCAATCAAGTGGTAATTGAAGATTTGGAAGATGAATTAGCTCAAATGAATACAAACGACACCACTGCAATTAAAGAGAAAAAAGAAACCATTGCCTACTTTAAAAATCAAAAAGAAAAAGCAAAAAATAATTTATTGCAACATTATTTATTAAGCGAAGATGTAGAAAATCGTTTTGAAGAGATGCTGCCAATTATTGAAAAAGAGGCAAATCCTCACAAAAAAATGAGATTTTACCTTGCTGCTAAAAAATTCGATAAAGCACAAGAATTGCTTGATAAGGTAGCAAACAAAAAAACATTTGGCTCATTTATCAAATTATACAGCAGTTTATTAGCATTAGAGCAAAGTGCTAATTTTGATGAAGAATTAAGAACCAATGCAACTTTGCTTCAAAAAATTACCGAACTTGCTGATGCAACAGATGATTCTTACGAAAAATCATTTGCAAAAACAATATTAAAAAGAGCAGGCTTAAGAAACGATTTAGAAACTATTGAAATGATAAACCTAAGCTCAGCAAGATTGATGAATCACAATGAAGAAACCCAAAACTCAACATTCATCACCCAACACTCTATAGCTGTTTTCCCAAACCCAACAAGTGGAGAGGTTAACATTACTCATAACCTAAACTTAGAAAATGGTAAAGTAAACTTTAAAGTTTACAACATGTTAGGAGTTGAAGTGTTAAACGAAAATTTAACGTCAACCAACAACGAGGTGCAACTTAACAACCTAAAATCGGGTATTTATTTTTACACCATTACTCAAAATAACCAAACCATTAAAACGGATAAGTTAATGGTGAAGTAGAGGAAAATTAAATCTTACTAGTTTTGAAGCCGAATAATTTATTGTTCGGCTTCTTTTTGTTACTCAACTTTCTTTTTTATACAACTATTTGTTAATTTCACGCGTCTTTTTTCGACAAAGCTAAACGAATAGATTTGAACATTTACAATCAAAAACAACGGTGGAAATTATTTTTAGCAGCCCTTGCATCGCTAATTGTAATTGCATCGCTTTGGTACACCAACATATTGGTTAAAAAAATTGCCGATGAAGAGCGAGTAAAAGTTCAATTGTGGGCAGAGGCTATTCAAAAAAAAGCCAAATTGGTAAACTATACCAGCGAATTGTTTGAAAAACTTTCCAGCGAAGAACGTAATAAAATTGAAATTTGGGCTGGAGCTAGCAAAAGATTAATTACTTCAGAAAACAACAACGATATTTCGTTTTATTTAGAAATTATTTCGCGTAACACTAATATTCCTGTAATTGTTGTCGACGATAAAGACAATATTGTAAACCACAGAAATTTTGATGAAGAATTGATTAAAAATCCCGATTACTTAACAAAAGAATTTGAAGAAATTAAAAAGAAAAATCCACCAATCGATTTAGAAATTAAAATTTCTCGCAATTACGTATTGAAACAGAAGCTTTATTACAAAGACTCAAAAATATTTTCGGAGTTAAAACTGGTGTTAGATGATTTAATAGAATCGTTTATTTCTGAAATAGTGATTAATTCGGCTGCCGTTCCTGTAATTTATACCGACAGCACACAACAAAAAGTTATTGAGTACGGAAATTTAAATCCTGAAAAAGTAAAAAATCCTGATTATTTACTAAAAACCATTGAAGAAATGCGTTTGCAAAACAAACCAATTGCGGTAAATATGGATAAAAATACCGTAAACTACATTTTTTATAAAGATTCTGATTTGCTCACTCAACTTAAATACTACCCCTATTTTCAATTTTTTATTATAGGTTTGTTTTTACTTATTGCCTATTACTTGTTTAGTACATCTCGTAAAGTTGAACAAAATCAGGTTTGGGTTGGAATGGCAAAAGAAACCGCACATCAATTGGGAACACCGTTGTCGTCGTTAATGGCTTGGGTTGAATACTTAAAACTTAAAAATGTTGACGAAAACACTATTTTTGAACTTTCAAAAGACATTGAACGCTTAGAAACCATTACCGAAAGGTTTTCAAAAATTGGCTCAACTCCAAAACTAGAAAATGAAAATTTAGTCGAAGTTATTCAAAAAACAATTGATTATTTAAAGGTTCGAATTTCGAAAAATGTTGTCATAGAACTTCATTCACCATCAAACAGTTTGTTGGCAAAACTTAACCCATCGCTATTTAGTTGGGTACTCGAAAATATTATAAAAAACGCAGTAGATGCCATGAAAGGCGAAGGACAAATTACCATTACCATAACCGATCAATCGCAATACGTTTATATTGACGTTGCTGATACCGGAACCGGAATACCACGAGCAAAACACAAAACCATTTTTGAGCCTGGTTATACCACCAAACAACGCGGATGGGGATTAGGGTTATCGTTGGTAAAACGTATTGTAGAAAATTATCATTCGGGAAAGATTTTTGTAAAACAATCGGACGCCATGGGAACCACCTTTAGAATTGTGTTGAACAAGTAATTGGTTTTAATTACAATTTGTTGTTCTTCTAGTATCCACAATAGAAATAATTTTCCAGCCGTTGTTTGTTTTCATTAACTGAAAAGAATTTACTCCGCAATGGATGAATTTATCATCGACAAAAAACTCATAGTTAGTCCAAGCATGAGCCAAAGCTCCATCTATTTGAATATGGATTTTGATAATTTTTTCGTTCCAAACGCCATCGTGTGGTGTACCAACTGCTTTTGCAAATTCGCTTATTTGCTCTTCATGTAATTTGGTTTCACCCGTTTTGGTTGTAAACACCGTTTGCAGTGTTGCATCTTTGTAAAATACACTTTTAACCAAATTACTGTCGCTTGTTCTCATGCCATCAAACAATTGAGTTATTGTTTGGTTAATAGATAACGTATCGTTCTGAGCTTTTATGTTGTTTGAGAAAAGTATTATAATGAATAGTAATAGGAAATTTTTCATAGTTAAAGTAGGATGTTAAGGATGAGTAATATTAAGATAATAACTTGTAATATTAAGTTTGTTTTTTCTGTCTATTCGGACAATGTTACTATTGTCAGTATGAAAAAAATATTTTCTACTTAATGAGATAAACCTTGAAATCTCATCACCAAAATCATCATATTGTATAAAACTTCTTTTTATGCGATATTTTTTATAGGTTGATAATCCATCGAATTTATTATTAATAAATATAATTTCATACAGATTCTTATTTCCAATAATTATTTTTATATGATTATTTGTAACAGTGTCTATTAAGAAGTATGTAGAATAAATTTCTTCCTGCTTTAATTTTGAATATTCAGGTATCTGAGAAAATACTAACGAAGGGTAGGCAAGTATTATAATTAATTTAATAGTCCAAATTATTTTACCCATGTTATAAAATTTACTGCTCCAAAGCGAAATCAATATAAGTGTAAAGGTCGCTTGGGTTGTTGTTTACAAATTCTGTTGAGCGTTCGTGTCCTAGTCGAACAATTACCAATTTCTTATCGGGTATCACAATAGTGTATTGTCCTTTAATACCTCTAAAGAAGAAAATATCGAGGTCTTTGTAGTAAGTTGACCAAATTTGGTAGCCGTAATAATCAACCAAATTGCCGTTACCATCTTTTAAATAATAAGCTGGGCAAGTACTTTCCAAAATATAATCTTCAGAAATGATGCGTTGGTTGTTCCATAAACCGTTGTTGAGGTAAAGCTGTCCAATTTTAGCAAAATCGCGAGCATTAGAGTAAAAACAGCAATAGGCTTTTTCTTTACCTTCTTTTTTGTCGAGATTCCACAATGCTGGGTTAACCGCACCAATAGGTTTCCAAACTTTTTCGCTCATGTATTCCGAAATAGTTTGTCCAGTAACTTTTTGTAAAATAAAAGATAGAATAATGGTGTTTCCACCCAAGTAGCGAAAGGTTTCTCCGGGTGTTTCTGTAACAGTGTAATTCTCGTTTAATTTTTCGATGTCTTTACCATAATATGCTTTTGCCATGTGTCCGAACGGATTGCCATAACTTTCGTCGAAATTTATTCCCGAACTCATGGTGAGTAAGTGCTTTATTGTTAACTCTGGGTGGTCGGAATACTGCGGTAAATAATTCATTACGGGGTCGTCCACACTGTTAATTTTGCCTTCATCTAAAGCAATTCCAATTAGTAAACCAATATAGCTTTTTGCCATTGAAAACGAGTTGGTTAAGGAGTATTCGTTGTACTCATCCCAATATTCTTCGTAAATTATCGAATCGTTTTTAACAATTAAAAATGCTGCTGGTTCTAATTTTTCAATTTCGGCAAGTAAATTTTTATTGGATTTTTTGTTGTAGTTGGTGCTAATGTTCCAGGGTTGTGGAGTTCCAACTTCAACAGTTCTGTTTTCAAAAATATCATATTCATCAATGCTTGGGCCAGTTTTTCCAACCAAATAAGTAGTAGCAATGGCTTTAAAAAGGTGTTTGTTCCCAGTTAAGAAAATAATGGACGAAGCTGTGGCTAAAAATATAAGGAAGCCAACAAGTATTTTTTTTAGGGTTTTCATAAGTAATTGAAATAGTTTAAATCAAACTAAAAGTACATAATTAAAACATTGACTCACTATTTTTTGACACTAATTACACGAAAAGTAGGTAAAACTTAATGTGTAACCCATTTTCACTAATTTAAAAATGAAAACAAATTAGTGAAATTCGTGTCATATTAACATAGTTTCGAACAAATTACAAAAGTGTTTTTTTAATTTTTCTTTTACTTCTTCTAGGTCAATCTCGCGGTTAAGCTCTTTCTGTAATGAAGTTACTTGCTTGTCGGTTATTCCGCAAGGCACAATGTTATTAAAGTAATCTAAATTGGCATTGATATTAAAAGCAAATCCGTGCATGGTTACCCAGCGACTGCAACGAACGCCCATCGCACAAATTTTACGTGCTTTTAGCGGATTGTCGGCATCTAACCAAACTCCAGTATAGCCTTCATATCTTCCTGCTTCAATTCCATATTCGGCTAAGGTTAAGATAATCATTTCCTCTAAAAAACGAAGGTATTTGTGTATATCGGTAAAGAAAAAATCTAAATCTAAAATGGGGTAACCTACAATTTGTCCAGGTCCGTGATAGGTAATATCGCCTCCCCTATTAATTTTGTAATAGGTTGCTCCTTTTTGTTTGAGCATTGCTTCCGACAAAAGCAGGTGGGTTTCATCGCCACTTTTACCTAATGTGTAAACGTGTGGATGCTCACAAAAAAGTAAATAATTTTTTGTTGGAGTTATTGTTTTGTCTGCTTTTCGGTTTTCAATTTTTGCATCAACATTGGCTTTAAAAAGCTCTTCTTGATAATCCCAAGCTTTTTTGTAGTCGATTAAACCTAAATCCTGAAAAAGTACTTGTGGCATTATATTTTCGACAACTCGTTTTTTAAATGAGTAATAACATCAACCTCTGTTACATCAATTCCTTTTTTTTCTGCCAAGAAATAAGAAATCCAATCGCCCAAGTGAATCAAATATAGCGATTGCTCTAATCTTGAAGCTCCTTTTGAGTAAACCTCTAGAATTGTTGAAGTGTATTTTTCAAAAACAGTTTTGTTTATTTCCATACGTTTTTGGGTACGGAAGTAATCGTCAGTATTTCTAAAAATAATAACGGCTAAATTGTCGTTTTTGGTAGTCCAGCCCACTAATTCATTGTGGTTCATTTCCGGAATAACATGATGCCAGCACAACATTTTAGCGTTTTCATTAATTTGCTGACGGAAACGAATGCTAACTCCTTCAAACCAAGCATCGGAATATATTACAGGAATTTTTCCAAATAATTTTTCGGTAATGATTTTTGCTTCGTCTTTAATCGCTGTTTCGTTATTGTCAATATTTGCTATGCTTTTTGTAAAAGCATCTGCAAACGAATTTTTAATAACATTATAATGATGCAACAATTTAAATAATGGTGGTAGTGAAAAACCAAATGCTGCTCGCGGTGGATGACCTCCAGGTATGGAAATTAAATTATATCCTTTTGTTTTAGCAATTTCTTCTAATTTACCACCAGATGTTACACAAGCAATTTCAGCACCTTTTGCTTCTGCTAAAGCTAACATTTCTAATGTTTCTTCGGTATTTCCAGAATATGAACTGCAAATAACTAAGGTATTTTTATTTACAAAAGCTGGTATTTTATAATCTTTATTAATTACAATTGGAGTATTAGCATCATCGGCAACAATTTGTGAAACAACAGTTCCACCAATTCCTGAGCCACCAAGTCCGCAAATTAAAACCGATTGAATATTTTTATCTGTTTTTTTAAGGTTAGCTTTAGTTCCTATTTCAATAGATTCTGCTAAATGTTTGGTAAAATCTTCAATTAATTTTTTCATTTTTTAATTATAGGTTTTTTGTCAAGTCGTAAAAGTAATAAAAACTAGCATTATACTCAATTCGTTTATATCACTATATTTGCTAATTCATGGATAAAACGGTAAAAATATTAATTATTCGGTTTAGTTCTATTGGTGATATTGTACTTACAACACCAGTTATAAGGTGCTTGAAGCAACAACTAGATGGAGATATTGAAATTCATTATTTAACTAAAAATCAATACAAAGGAATTTTAACTTCTAACCCACATGTTGATAAAGTTTTTGGAATAGACAAATCGACCAATGAAATTATAAATGAGTTGGTTGATGAACATTACGATTATGTTATCGATTTACATAAAAATTTACGCTCGAAAAGAGTTACTAAAAAACTGAAAGCACTTTCTTTTACTTTTGATAAATTAAACTACCAAAAGTGGTTAATTACTACTTTTAAGGTAGATAAACTACCCAGAGTACATATTGTTGAGCGATATTTAGCTGCAACAAAAATTCTAGGAATAGAAAACGACGGTTTAGGTTTGGAGTATTTTATTCCTGAACAAGATGTAGTCGATTTAAAAAGTTTACCTGAAACACACCAACATGGTTATGTTAGCTTTGCTATTGGAGCTCAGCACAACACCAAACGACTACCTGTTGAAAAAATGATTTCGATACTAAAGGAACTTAATTTACCAGTAGTTTTACTTGGCGGAAAAGAAGATATAGCTGATGCTGAAATTATTCAACAGTCGGTTGGCGAAAAGGTTTATATTGGTTGTGGAAAATACAATTTAAATCAATCGGCCTCTTTGGTTAAGCAAAGTAAAGTGCTGCTAACACACGATACTGGTTTAATGCACATTGGAGCAGCTTTAGGTGTAAATATTGTTTCGGTTTGGGGAAACACCATTCCTGAATTTGGAATGTATCCTTATTTTCCAAATCATCCCGAAAAATATGTGATTATTGAAAACAAAGAATTGAAATGCAGACCTTGCTCAAAAATTGGTTATGATAAATGCCCTAAGAAACACTTCAACTGTATGAATGAGCTTAGTAATAATGCAATAATTAATGCTGTAAAAACATTTTTTTTGAAATAGAATATTGTGATTTATTCTTTCGAACCAAAAGCCAAATCTCCAGCATCGCCCAATCCAGGAACAATATACGATTGAGCAGTTAATTCTTCATCAATTGCACCAACCCAAATGGTAGTGTTTTCTGGTAAAAATCGTTTAACATAATCTAAACCTAAGGTGCTGGCAATTAACACTACAACGTGTAATTTTTTTGGCATTCCCTTTTGCAGCAATGCTCTATAGGTAACCACCATTGATGCCCCCGATGCTAACATTGGGTCAGATAAAATAACTATTCTATCCGTTAAATCGGGGCTTGCCAAATATTCTAATTCAATATCAAAACTTCCGTCTTTATGGTGTTTCCGATAAGCCGAAACAAACGCATTATCAGCTTTATCAAAATAATTTAATAAACCCTGATGAACCGGTAATCCTGCTCTTAAAATGGTTGACAACACTGGTTCTTCTTTAATTAATGGAACAATGGTTGAGCCAAGTGGCGTGGTAATTTCACGGTTTTCATACTCCATTTTTTTACTTATTTCGTAAGCAAAAATTTCTCCCATACGTTCGCAGTTTCTTCTAAAACGCATGCTGTCTTTTTGTACTTTTTCGTCTCTAATCTCTGCAATAAACTGATTAAAAATTGAGTTTCCTGCACCTAAGTTGATTATTTCCATTTTTTTAGTTTATTTGTTTAGAGGTTTATGAGTTTAGACTTATTAAGATGTAAAAATAGCTTTTTTATGCATTGATTGGTTGAGATACTTTTTCTAACAATTTCAGGTAAACTTCTTTCCATCCTTCCCAATTTCCTTCGTCCGATAACGATTCGTTGTGCCATACGCTTACAAAAGTACCATTAACCGATTTAACAGCTTCTAACAATTCGTTTATTTCTTTATTGGCTTCCTCGGGCGACGATTTTAAGTAATATTTAAATGTGGCTTCCATAACTGCAAAAGGAATAATTTGTAGGTTGGTTACCGTTTCGGTATCTAAATCGTAAAAATAAAAAGGCGAACAAATGCTTGCTCTAAAACCTGGCTGACCAGAATATCCCATTGTAAAATCGTGGGTAATGTCGTTGTCGATTAAGTTACGGTAGGTTTCGGGCAAGGTTAATTTTAAAAAATGTTGTCGACTTTTTGTTACATCACGGTGCATAATGTTTTTAAGTCGGTTAATTTCTTTGGTTAAAATTGTTACATCGCTATTTGAAGCATACGATGGATGAATGCCCACCTCGTAATAATCAGCAATAGATTTAATTAACGATTGAAATTTTCTATTTTTTACTGATATATTTTTGTCGTTAAAACCATAATCGCCTAATAGGAAGAAATAAATGGGTTTAATGTTGAATTTTTTATGAATTTGATATTGTAATTCAAACGTATCGTAAGGGTCGTGAGCTAAATTCAGCAACACTTTTACTCGTTTGCTAAAATCATTTCCTTTTATAATCGCTTTTAGCATTCCTGCGGTAATTCTTAAAATACCTTTGTGCTTATATGCGTAAGCATTATCAATATCAATGGTAGAAATGTAGTTGAATTTTTTTTCAGGAAAAACCATCTGAGGATAATGTTCATTTACAATAGCAGCAATTTCGTTTGCCCAAATGTTGATTAACGGTTTTTTCAAAAATTTCTGCTGAAAAGCTAAACTTTCAACGGCAGTAAATCGGTCAAACTGATCACGAATTTGAGGTAAATATTCCTCGTAACGAGTAACCAAATAAAAACTAGCTGCAAATACATCAAAAGGCAATGCCGATTCGTTCGATACTCTAAAAAAACACTTGTTTTGGTTGTGTTCAAAAACCTCAATATCTTGTTCTTTTATTCCGTTTTCAAACAAAAGATACGACGGTTTAAAAAATATTCCTGTTTCGGTTTTGTGGTGGCTGTAATTTATTTTAGGGAAATTACTTTTCTCAAACTCCTCTTTATTGTCTGTGAATGCTACATCACTTTTAAGTACATCAGTAAAAATTAATTTAAAGCTGTACTTTATTCGGTTGGTAATTTTATGTGAGTAAACTAAAATCATTTACAGCAGGTTTTCGTCGGCAAAGCTAAAATAATTATTGTTACCAACGATAATATGGTCGATAACTGGCGTATCCATCAGCACACCAATACCTTTCATTTTTTTGGTAAGTTCTATGTCAGCTTGGCTAGGGTTAAGGTTTCCGCTTGGGTGGTTGTGGCACAGTACAACTGCTGAAGCCAAAGCATTAATTGCGTTTTTAAAAATTATTTTTCCGTCGGCAACAGTTCCTGTAACGCCACCTTTACTGATGTTTTCGCGTTTTATAACTTCATTTTTTCGATTGAGGTAAAGCACCCAAAATTCTTCGTGAGGTAAATCGCTCAGCACATCGCTAATGGCTTCGTAGGCATTTTTACTTGAGCTAATTTTAATCTTTTTTTCTTCGGTGCTTTCTTTTCGTCGCCTTCCAAGTTCTAACGCAGCAGCAATGCTAATGGCTTTTGCTTCACCAATACCATTAAACTGCATTAAATCGGTTAAGTTGAGTTTTGCTAACTGGTTGAGGTCGTTGTTTACACTTGCTAATATTCGTTTTGAAAGCTCAACAGCCGTTTCTGTTTTGTTGCCCGAACCAATTAAAATAGCAATCAACTCGGCATCCGACAACGCATTTTTGCCTTTTAACAACAGCTTTTCGCGAGGGCGGTCTTCCTCTGCCCAACTTTTAATGTTTAGTTTCTCGGGTTGCATAGGGTAAAGATAGGAATAAGTAAAACTAGTTTTATTGAAACCAATGTTTTTGTTTAATTTGGCTTTTTAAAAATTTACTGTGGCGAAGTCCAACCTAAAAACAGCTTAAATAGTTGCGTTTTTCCAATTTTTAACTACAATTCCATTTTCAGTTTCAAATTCTAATTTTCCATCATAAATAACCCATCCGTTATTATTATAGGAATAGGAATTAAATTTTTTAATATTGGATAAGAAATCGTTGTTAAATGTTTGTGCCGATTTTATTTCAATTGGGAGTAATTTGTTGCCATAATCAATTAAAATATCAACCTCTACACCATTGTTGTCTCTCCAATAATATATACTTTCAGAAGCACCTTTGTTCTTTATTTTTTTTACTAATTCTACTAATAGGTAGTTTTCCACTAATGAACCTCTGAAATGAGAAAAGGATAGTTCGTCGGTATTTTTTATATTGAGCAATGAGCAAACCAAACCAGTATCATAAAAATAGAGTTTTGGAGTTTTTACTAGTCTTTTGTTAAAGCTTTTATAATAGGGTTGTAATAGTTTTATTACATAAGTATTTTCTAAAACCGAAATCCAAGAATTTACTGTTTTTACGTCTATACCACATTCATTACTAATTGCCGATACATTAACTTGCTGACCAACTCTTCCTGCACATATTTTTAAAAACTTGGTAAACAAAAGAGTGTTTTCTATATTTTTTATTAATCGAACATCACGTTCAACGTAAGTTCTAATATATGCTGGGTACCATAATGTGGGATTTCTATTTTTGTCGTAAATTTCCGGGTACGAACCCTTGAATATTAATTCATTAAGTGAATAATCGGTTTTACCAAATTTTTCTATTTCTTGAAAAGTTAAAGGTAATAAATCTATTACTCCAACTCTTCCTGCTAATGATTGGCTAATGTTGCTTTGCAGCAATAAATTATTACTTCCTGTTAAAATAAATAAACCATCTTCATCACTGTTGTCTATAATTTCTTGTAAATAATTAAATAGTAAAGGTGTTCGTTGTACCTCATCTAAAATTGCTCCTTTTGGAAAACGATATAGAAAAGCACGAGGATCATTTTCAGCTAAAAGTCGCTCATCTGGGTTCTCTAACGAAACATAGGGTTTGTTTGGAAATACCTTTTTTACTAAAGTTGACTTTCCTGTTTGCCGAGGACCAACAACTAGCAATGAACGGAATTGTTTACTATATTCCTTAATCAAAGATTCAATTTCTCTTGTTATCATGTTAAATATTTATACAAATATAGTAATTAACTACCACATTTGTATAACATTTAATAAATAAAAAAATAAGACTTTTCCAAAAAGCTTTGCTTTTTGTTTAATTTGGCTTCTTAAATTTTTACCGTGGCAAAGTCCAACCTAAAAACAGCTTTTTTTTGTCAGAATTGTGGTGCACAATACCCCAAGTGGATGGGTAAGTGCAATGCATGTAACCAATGGAATACCATTGCCGAAGAAATTATTGCAAAACCAGAAAAATCTGATTTTGGAGCAGTTTTTAACATCAACAAAAGCAGTAAACCCAAGCTAATTGAAGAAATTGAATTGGCTGATGTTCCTCGAATTAAACTGCCTGGAACAGAACTCAACAGAGTGTTGGGTGGTGGTTTAGTGCCGGGTTCATTGGTGCTTTTTGGTGGCGACCCAGGTATAGGTAAATCTACCTTAATGCTGCAAATGGCATTGCGTTTAAAAGGTAAGAAAACCTTGTATGTTTCGGGCGAAGAAAGCGAACAACAAATAAAAATGCGTGCCGAACGTATTGGTAACAAAAACCCCGATTGCTACATTTTAACCGAAACCTCAACACAACATATTTTTCAGCACATTAAGGAATTACATCCTGATGTGTTGGTCATAGATTCGATTCAAACCTTGCATACTTCAACCATTGATTCGTCGCCCGGAAGTATATCTCAAGTAAGAGAATGTACTGCAGAATTGATGAAATTTGCTAAAGAAACTCACACACCAGTATTTTTAGTTGGACACATCACCAAAGACGGCACCATTGCCGGACCAAAGATTTTGGAACACATGGTAGATGTAGTATTGCAATTTGAAGGCGATAGAAACCACATTTACCGTTTGCTGCGTTCCATCAAAAACCGTTTTGGTTCAACCAACGAGTTGGGCATTTACGAAATGTATGGCGAAGGATTGAAGGAGGTTGAAAATCCATCAGAAATACTAATCAGTAACAAAGAAGAGCAATTGAGTGGCTCTGCAATTTCTGCAACCATGGAAGGAAATCGCCCATTATTGATTGAAGTTCAGGCATTGGTTAGCACGGCTGCTTATGGAAATCCGCAACGCTCTTCCACAGGTTTCGATAGCCGAAGATTAAACATGCTTTTAGCTGTTTTGGAAAAACGCTGTGGTTTTCGCTTGTCGCAAAAAGATGTGTTTTTAAACATTGCCGGAGGTATAAAAGTGGACGACCCAGCTATTGATTTGGCGGTAATTAGTGCTGTATTATCAAGTGGAGAAGATATGTATATTCCGTCCACAGTTAGTTTTGCAGCTGAGGTTGGTTTAAGTGGCGAAATTCGTCCAGTGAGTAGAATCGATCAACGCATTTCGGAAGCAGAAAAATTGGGTTTCGAACGTATTTTTATTTCAAAATACAACCAAAAAGGGTTAAACCTTAAAAATCATAAAATTCAAGTGATTTTTGTATCGAGAGTTGATGAGGTTTTTACTGCTTTGTTTGGTTAATTCTAAAGAAGCAAAGCTTTTTAAAAAAGCTTTGCTTCTAAAATTCCTTCAATTTTGCCTCTGCTTTTTTGCTAAACGGATTATTAACATAAGTTAATTCTAACAACAATTTTTTAGCGGTGGTTTTATCATTTAGCCCAATAAAACAAAGAGCCTTGTACCATTTAGCTTCATAAGTTCTGTTGGTAGTTTTGGTTTCTGCAAGCACCAAATCGAAATGATGAATAGCCGTAACATAATCCTTTAAGTTGTAACTAGCCTTTCCTTCTTCTAAATGATTTTCTTCACTTGACGATGAAGCTGAAGTAAGCCCTCCAGTAGTTGTGTTAGAAAATGCTGTATTTTCCGAACGGATATTTTCTTCTTCATCGGCAATCATTACTGATTGTTGTTCCTTTTTTTCCAATTCAACTACTTCTGTTGCATAAGTTGCAGGGCTTGGTGCCTCTGTTTGTTTGGCTCGAGCTTTATTTTTATTGGGTTTTTCCGCCTTTTTATCCAAAGAAAGTGCAACAGGCATATTGGCATCCATATCCATTTCTTTTTCGGCATCTTTTTTTGTTGCAACGGTGGTTTCTTCAAAAAGAATATTGTCGGCTACCGATTCTTCGGCTTCTGCTATATCGGATGCTATTCTTTCTTTGGTAGAAAATGTTTGAGTAATAGCATTTCCACTAGCCATTTCTTTATTGTTAGAAAACGACTGTACTTGTTCGCTACTAACTTTTTGTTGCATTGGTGCTTCTGATTTTTCGGCAGAAATTCCTTGTTGATTTGTGGAAGAAACAGAACTTATTGCTGGAGCCAGATTAACAAGGGTTTCCATTTCAACTTCTTCAACTGCTTGTTCTACTTCTTCATCAATGGGCTGTTCATAAGCCAATTCTGATTCTTTGATGGCAGCATTATTAAAATTGGTAACGGTGTAATAACCTGCAGTTACAATTAACAATAACGATGCAGCAACTAAAATAATTTTTGAAAAAGGAGTAGTATTTTGTTGTGTTCGTGAAGCAATTTTATGATCGATGTTAAACAACACCGATGAATTTTTGGCGTACTTCAATCCTTCCAACGCTTCGCTACAGAAATCACAATCAATTAAGTGTTTCTGAACATCGTAAAGCTCTTTTTGCGAAAGTTGTTTATTGATAAACTTTAACATAGTTTCCTTTGAGATGCAAGTCGTTTCCGAAAATATGTGATGGTGCAAGTTTTTCATTTTATTTAGTCAATTCATAAAGTTTGTAAAGTTGAAAGTTTATAAAGTTTTTTTATTCTCCATTTTCAATTATCAATTAATTTTAAGCTAAGGTTTCGTTTTCCGTTTTGTATGTAACTTTTTACTTGGTTCATGGTGTATCCTGTTATTTCAGCAACTTCCTCGTAACATTTTTCTTTCAGAAAAAACAATTCAATACAGACTCGTTGTTCTTCTTTAAGTTCTAAAAGTGCCTTTTCTAAATCAGTTAACTGCGTTTCTTGTACTTGTTTTTCATGTATTTGAAAAGGTTGTTCTGTTGTGCCATCTTGTTCTACAGCATATTGATATTCGTTCACTCGTTTTTGTTGAGTTTGTTCTTTTCTCAACTGCATCAAACAATGGTTACGAGTAACGCTGTGTAACCACGATTTAAAATTCACAATGTCGTGTTTTAATAAGTCGGTAATCAATTGCTCAAAAATCTCCAAAACAGCATCTTTACTTTCATCTTCATCTTTCAAATATTTTAAACAAACCCCATAAACCAAATGCGAATAACGTGTGTATAATTCACCAACAACAGCATTGTCGCCTTTCTTTTTGTATTCGGCAATCAACTCGTTATCGGTATAGTTTGAAATATTTTTCGACTTAAAAAATAGCATCAAGTAAAAATAAGTATTTAACTTTTGATAGTTAGATAGCAATCCAATATAAATTCCATAAAAGTTTTTAGAAAAAGTTTAAATAAATTTTTTTAAGTACTTTTAAACCGACTAACTAACCTAATTTAACGATGAATTTTAAAACAACTCTTTTCGGACTAACAGCACTAACCATTTTTATTGGTTGTGGAGATAAAAGCAACAATGAAGAACCTAAAAAAAATGTAATTCCAGCATTTGATTTAGCAAATATTGATTCTACTGCATTGCCCTGCGAAGATTTTTACCAATACGCCATAGGAAATTGGCAAAAAAACAATCCAGTTCCTGAAACAGAAGGTCGTTGGGGAAGTTTTAACATTTTAAACGAAGCAAACAATTTAAAATTAAAAGCAATTATTGAAGAAGCTTCTGCTGCTAATGCAAAAAAAGGAACACCTCAACAACAAGTTGGCGATTTTTATATCGCAGCCTTCGATTCAACTAATGCAGATAAATTAGGAATTACTCCAATAACTGATTTACTTAAAAAAATTGACGAAGTAAAAGATGCTCAAAGTTTAGTAGAAACCATGGCTTTTCTTAAAGTAAAAGGCTCGGGTTCTATTTTTGGATATTACGTTTATATTGATGCAAAAAACAGTTCGCAAAACGCATTTTATTTATCGCAAGGTGGCTTAGGTTTACCAGATAGAGATTATTATTTTCCTACAGATGATAGAGGTAAGAATATATTAGCTGAATACGAAAAACACATTGAGGCAACATTTAAATTGACTAAAGAATCAGAAGAAGTAGCAAAAGCAAATGCAAAAACCATTGTTTCATTAGAATCGGATTTAGCAAAAGTGTCGATGACCAAAGTAGAAAGAAGAGATCCGATTGCTACTTACAACAAAATGACGGTTGATGAATTACAAAAATTAACACCTGTTTTCGATTGGAAATCATTTTTTGCATCGGCACAAATTAATGGAGTTAACGAATTGATTGTTGGTCAGCCAAAATATTTTACTACATTAAACAACATTATAAAAAAATACACCATCGACCAATGGAAAATATATTTAAGATGGCATTTGTTGAACGATTTTTCGCCGTATTTAAGTAGCGATTTTGAAAAACAAAATTTTGCGTTTTACTCAACAACTTTAAGAGGTGTAAAAGAAATGAAGCCTCGCTGGAAAAGAGCTTTAGAAAATTCGAATAATTTTGTGGGCGAACAAATTGGTAAATTGTTTGTAGAAAAACATTTTCCTGAAGAACAGAAAAAAAGAGTGTTGGGTTACATTCACAACATTGGTGAAGTTTTTAAGGAAAGAGTTGCCAAATTAGAATGGATGAGCGATTCTACCAAAACTAAAGCATTGGATAAATTGAGCAAGTTTACCTACAAAATTGGCTATCCTGATAAATGGAAAGACTACAGTTCAATTGAAATTGTGAAAGACAACTTTGTTCAAAACATGATGAACGTAAGAGCTTTTGAATATGCCGAAATGATGGGTAAATTAGGTAAACCTGTTGATAAAACCGAATGGGGAATGACACCTCAAACTATTAATGCCTATTACAATCCAACCATGAACGAGATTGTATTCCCAGCAGCAATTTTACAACCACCATTTTTTAACCCCGATGCTGATGATGCTGTTAATTATGGTGGAATTGGTGGTGTTATTGGTCATGAGTTTTCTCATGGATTTGACGACCAAGGAAGCCAGTTTGATGGTGATGGAAACTTAAAAAATTGGTGGAGTGATGAAGATAGAAAAAACTTTGACCATTTAACTGGTAAACTGGTTGACCAATTCAATAAATTTAAAGTTATTGATGATACCTATGTAAACGGACAACTTACTTTAGGAGAAAATATTGCTGATTTAGCTGGGATTACGCTTTCTTACTACGCATTATTAAAATCATACGAAGGAAAAGCAGAGCCAAAACCAATAGATGGATTTACTTACAAACAACGATTCTTTTTGGGTTGGGCACAAGTTTGGGCATCTAACGTAAAAGATGAAGAAGCTGTTCGTTTAGCTAATGTTGATCCACATTCACCAACAAAATACCGCGTGTTGGGGCCGTTAACTAATTTGGTAGAGTTCGACGAAGCTTTTGGTTGCAAACATGGTGATAAAATGGTCGCTGAAGATAGTTTGAGAGTTAAAATTTGGTAGTAAATGAACTTAAAAGAATATTTTAATAAAGAATTCATCAGTCTTTTGGCTGATGAATTTTTTTTAGTACACCAATCGTTTAACAAGAATGCATTTGTTAATGAGATTATTTCAGCAGAATGGAAAAATTTTGAATTAAAAGAACGAATGCGTTTAATAACCAATAAAATGCACGATTTTTTGCCATTCGATTATGCTAAACAAATACAAATTATTCAAAAAGTAGCACCAAAATTTTCTGGAATACAAGGTTTTGTTTTCCCTGATTTTGTTCAGGTGTATGGCTTAGCTGATTTCAAAACTTCTATAAAAGCATTGGAATTTCTAACCGAATTCTCAACCAGCGAATTTGCTGTTCGTCCATTTATTGAAAAGTACCCAAAGGAAAGCATAAAACAATTGTTGGAATGGAGCAAAAGTAAAAATCACCATATTCGACGCTTATCAAGCGAAGGTTCACGACCAAAATTACCTTGGGCACCACCGTTGCGTGAGTTTATTAAAAATCCGAAACCAATGTTGCCCATTTTAGAAAACTTAAAAAACGACGAATCACTTTATGTTAGGAAAAGTGTTGCCAACCATTTAAACGATATCAGTAAAAACCATCCTGAATTGGTATTAGAAATAGCTAAAAAATGGTATGGCAAAACCAAAAATACCGATTGGATTGTAAAACAAGCCTTGCGAACCTTACTGAAAAAAGGAAATAAAGAAGCTTTAGCCATTTTTGGAACTTCTAATGCCGATAAAATTGATGTAAAAAACTTAAAACTTTCCAAAAGCAAGTTAAATATAGGCGAAGGTTTTACGTTTACTTTTGAGTTGCAAAACACTGATAAAACAAATCTAACCTTGCGTCTGGAATACATCATTCATTTCATGAAATCGAACGGAACAACATCGCCTAAAATTTTTAAGATAAGTGAAACTGTTCTGCCTGCCCAAACTAAGAAACAATTGGTTCGAAAACATCAATTTGCTAACTTTACTACCCGAAAACATTATGCAGGAAAACATCAGTTGGCGATTGTGGTAAATGGTGATGTGAAGCAGCTATTGGATTTTGAGTTAGTATAAATATATAATTTTAGTATATACTTTTTTTATATACTAAAAAACCATACCTTTGTATTGTTTAAAACTTAAAAAAAATGAAAACAATTTCATTAAAAATAGACGATTCCATATTTGGAGAAACAGAAAAAATACTTTCAAATATTAAAAAACCTAGAAATAGGTATATTAATGAGGCATTAGAATTCTATAACCGATTTCAACAAAGGTTGATATTAGAAAAAAAACTAAAAAAAGAATCTACCTTAGTGGGCGATGATTCAATAGATGTTCTTAAAGAATTTGAGGGGTTAGATGATGCAAATTAAACAGTATGAAATATGGATTGCTGATTTAAACCCACAAATAGGAACAGAGCCTGGTAAAACTCGCCCAGTTTTGGTTGTTCAATCGAACTTATTGAACAAAATTCCACATCCATCTACCATTGTTTGTCCAATAACTACCAACATAAAAAAGAGTGCAGAAATTTTAAGGGTTCACCTAAAAAAAGGAGTGGCTAATTTACATCAGGATTGTGATGTAATGATAGACCAAATTCGAGCAATAGATAATAAACGGTTAATTAATAAAGTTGGCGATTTGCCTAGTAATTTGAGAAATTTGGTTAAAGAAAATATTCAAATAGTTTTAGATTTGAATTAATCAGTTTTTAAGATGAAGAAATGGGTGAATTTAGAAAAACAATACCACCACACATACTCCGACACCGTTTCGCTACCCAATTGTTAGAAAACTGAACCGATTTACGCTACATACAAGTATTGTTTGGTCATAATAGCACCAGAACTACTTAGGTTTTCACGCAAGTTGCAATTAATAACATTAAAGCAATAAAAAGTCCAATTGAATTACTAAATTTGAAGTAAACGTATATGGCGGATATGTGTATTAGTAGACATTCTGCTTGTTATACTTCATTATAATCATAAACATGAATGTGAGATTTTTTTTAGCTGCAGAAGTTTTAAATAATGGATTTAATACCTGGAAAAAACTTTTCGTATTGACCCCTGATAATATACTATATTGTGAATACCTTGAATTTAACGAACCTACTATTATCAATGAAAACTTTGACTATGTATCTTTCAAAGATTCAGATTATTCATGGGGAAGAGGAAAATTTCAACACTTAAGAGAAATTGACTATGAAACTGCCAGAACTGAAAAACTAAGAAATCAAAGCAATTGGATTGATGAATATTTAACAAAAAAAGGAATAATTTAATCATCCTATTTCTTACAGGTATCTATTTGTGAGTTAAAAAAACTACTTCACTTCTTCGTAATCAACATAATCGCCTAAACCATCGGTTTCGGGTTTGTTGTTTTTGGTGGTCGATTGTATTTTTACTTCGCCTTCGTGTTGTTTTACAAACTGCTTGGCTTGTTCTTCGCTTTTAAATTGGTGTTGTGCTTGTTGTTGAAATTCCTGCATTTTTTTATTTGCCCAACGAGTAATCAAAAAAGGAAATATTACACGAAAAAAGAACTTAAAACCGTAATAAACGATTAGTATTATTAATATGGTTCGTAGTAAATTCAAAAGTCAGTTAAAAGTTGAAAATTTATAAAGTTTATTTAGTTGATAGTTTGTACAGTTAAAAATTTCGCATGTGTAATTTCGTCCGTCAATTTAGCCCCTCCTTCGGAGGGAGCCTGTCCCGAATTTATTTCGGGATTGGGGAGGCTTTTATCTGCTCAAATACAAGTTTCGTTCGGCATAAATGTTTCTAAAAAACTTGTCTTTTAAGCTGTCGATAAAATAAATAGCTTCGCCAGTCGATTTCATTTCTGGACCTAATTCTTTATCCACATCAGGGAACTTGCTAAACGAAAATACAGGTATTTTAATAGCATATCCTTGTTTGTGTGGTCTAAAATTAAAGTCTTTCACTTTGTTTTCGCCCAACATTACTTTGGTAGCATATTTTACATACGGCTCGCGGTAAGCTTTTGCAATAAATGGAACGGTTCGCGATGCTCTTGGGTTGGCTTCAATAACATAAACTACATCGTCTTTAATAGCAAACTGAATGTTTATTAAACCCACTGTTTTTAAAGCCACTGCAATTTTTTTGGTTATTTCTTCAATTTGAGTAATAATTAAATCGCCCAAATTGTATGGAGGAAGCACAGCATATGAATCGCCAGAGTGAATTCCAGCAGGCTCAATGTGTTGCATGATTCCAATAATATAAGTGTCTTTTCCATCGCAAATGGCATCCGATTCTGCTTCTATTGCCCCACCTAAAAAGTGGTCTAACAAAATTTGGTTGTTCGGCATGGCTTTAAGTATGTCCACCACGTGATGTTCCAACTCCTCTTCGTTAATAACGATTTTCATTTTCTGTCCGCCCAATACATAAGATGGTCGAACAAGCAAAGGAAATCCCAAAGTTTTAGAAAGTTGTATGGCTTGTTCGGCACTTTCAACAACTCCATATTTTGGAAATGGAATTTTCAACTCTTCTAATACTTTAGAGAAACGACCTCTATCTTCGGCTATATCAAGAGCTTCAAACGATGTTCCTAATATTTTGATGCCATATTTCTCAAGTTTTTCAGCCAGTTTCAATGCTGTTTGTCCACCCAATTGCACAATAACTCCTTCGGGTTTTTCGTGTCGAATAATGTCATAAATGTGTTCCCAAAATACTGGTTCGAAATACAACTTATCAGCAGTATCTGAGTCGGTTGAAACTGTTTCGGGATTGCAATTAATCATAATCGTTTCATAACCTGCTTCTTTAGCAGCCATTACTCCGTGAACACAACTGTAATCGAACTCAATACCTTGCCCAATTCGGTTTGGACCAGAACCCAACACCACCACTTTTTTTCTATCGGAAACTATCGATTCGTTTTCATCTTCAAAAGTAGAATAGTAATAAGGCGTTTCGGCAGGAAACTCAGCTGCACAAGTATCAACAAGTTTATACACCCTGTTAATTTTCATTTCAGTACGTTTGGCATACACCTCACTTTCTAAACATTTTAGTAAATGAGCAATTTGGCGATCGGCATATCCTTTTTGTTTTGCTTCATACATCAAATCTTTTGGGATTGTATCAAGCGTGTATTGTTGAATTCGTTTTTCAATTTTTATTAAGTCTTCTATTTGACGTAAAAACCAGTAATCAATTTTTGTTTTTTCATAAATGGTTTTAAACGGAATACCCATTTTTATAGCGTCGTAAACATGGAACAACCTATCCCAACTTGGATTTTCTAAACTGTGTAAAATTTGGTCTTGGTTGGTTAATTCTCTCCCATCAGCACCTAATCCGTTACGGCTAATCTCTAAACTCTGACAAGCCTTTTGTAATGCTTCTTGAAACGAACGCCCAATACCCATTACCTCTCCAACCGATTTCATCGAAAAACCTAATCTGCGATTAGCTCCTTTAAACTTATCAAAATTGAATCGAGGAATTTTTACAATTACATAATCTAAAGTAGGTTCAAATAACGCTGAAGTTGTTCCTGTTATAGGGTTTTTTAATTCATCAAGGGTGTAACCAATAGCAAGTTTCGATGCAATTTTAGCAATTGGATAACCTGTTGCTTTTGATGCCAATGCCGATGAACGAGAAACCCTAGGGTTAATTTCAATGGCAATAATATCCTCTTTTTCATCATTACTTACCGAGAACTGAACATTACAACCTCCGGCAAAATTTCCAATAGAGCGTATCATTTTAATTGACATGTCTCTCATTTTTTGGAAAGTTGTATCAGAAAGTGTCATGGCTGGAGCAACAGTAATGGAATCTCCAGTATGAATACCCATTGGGTCAAAATTCTCGATTGAACAAATGATAACCACGTTATCGTTTTTATCTCTTAACAACTCTAATTCGTATTCTTTCCAGCCAATAACCGCTTTATCAATCATTACTTCGTGTATTGGAGAAGCTTGTAAACCAACGTGTAAAGCTTCTTCAAAATCGTCAGGATTATAAATAACAGCTCCACCAGTTCCACCCAAAGTAAACGAAGGACGAATAACCAAAGGAAATCCTATTTTTTGAGCAATTTCTTTACCAGCCAAATATGATTTTGCTGTTTCTGAAGGAGCCATAGGAATTCCTATTTCCTCCATTTTCTGACGAAACAACTCTCTGTCTTCTGTAACATCAATGGCTTTCGTGTCTACACCAATCATTCTCACATTATGCTCTTCCCAAACTCCCATTTTATCGCACTCCATAGCTAAATTAAGAGCCGTTTGCCCTCCCATCGAAGGCAAAACAGCATCAATATCTGGATGTTCTTCTAAAATTTTAATAATAGAAGAACTCTCCAAAGGCAGCAAATACACATTATCAGCAGTAACTTCATCAGTCATTATGGTTGCAGGATTAGAGTTAATAAGCGTAACCTTAATACCTTCACTTCTTAATGAACGAGATGCTTGAGAGCCCGAATAATCAAATTCGCAAGCTTGACCAATAACAATGGGTCCACTTCCAATTAATAAAATATGTTTGATGCTATTGTCTTTTGGCATGGTGTGATAGAGTTTTTTGTGCTAATTTATTACTGCGAAGTTAGTTTAAATGGTCTTATTTTTCTGGTTAACTTTTCAACAAAACGTAGAATTTTGTTCAAAAAAAAGGGAAGCTATTGCTTCCCTTTTAAACTTAACCTATATAATTACTTTCTGTGTTTGAATTCGTCAGACACAGTTAGTTTCTTTCTGCCTTTTGCTCTTCTACGTGCTAAAACTTTTCTGCCATTAGCAGTTTCCATTCTACTTCTGAAACCATGTTTGTTTCTTCTTTTTCTTACTGATGGTTGAAATGTTCTTTTCGTCATGATTCAATGTTTTTAGTCTTTCCTCAAAAAATTGGACTGCAAAAATATACTTTTTTTATTTATCCACAAATTAAATGTAAAATATTTTAAAATATTCTTAATCCCTGTTTAGTATGACAAATATCATTATAAACTTTCAGATTTTGGAAGTACTTTAGCATTTTAATTTCTCATAATATTAATTGATGTTAATAGCTGCTCGCGATTTTTTTGTAAGAAACCTGAATAAGGGCACATTTTTGTGGAAAGTGCTTGAGTTTTTGCAAGGAATGTTTTATGTAAAAAACTACTTGTTTTATTACAAATGGAACTTTATACGTTCTTCTACAACTACCCGTGAAATAAACATTGAGTTTATTAGCTATTGTAATTTGAGGTGTTCATTTTGTTCGCTCGACCATGAAAAACCAAAAGTTAGGATTACTCCTGAGTTATTGGATAAATTTTTAAAAAATCTTACCGACGACAAAAGATTTAAGAAAGTTGAAGTAATTCATTTGCACAATGCTGGCGAAACACTTTTACATCCAGAAATTGGAACTCTTTTAGAAATCATAAAAAAATACAAAGACCTCAACCATAAAAAGAACCAAAGATTTCCAACTGTTCATTTATTAACCAATGGAACTCCATTAAATGAGAAAAAAGCATTGGAAATACTCGATAGTAAAGCTGTAGATGTAATGGAATTTAGCATGGATGGCGGTAGCCCTCAACGATTTGAGGAAATGAGGATTAGAGCAAAATGGGAGCAATTTTATAGCAACATCAAGTTTTTTTGTGATGAAAACAAAAAAAGAGGTTCGGCAATTAAAACCAATATTATTTCAGTAATTGATTCTAAAAATCCATTAAAAACAGATTGGATGGATAAGCAATTTGTTGAAGTACTTAACATGGTTGATCGTTATGAATTACGTCATCCTCACACTTGGGCTGGCGAAGTTAATATCGAAGGCGATTCTTCAAACAATAAAAACAAACCTCATAAAATTGGGTGCGGACTACTCATGCATCAATTGGTTTTGTTGCCAAATGGCGATGTTAGTGTTTGCTGTGTCGATTTAAACTCAAAAGGTGTTGTTGGAAACATCAACAACGATAATTTATTTGACATCTATAACTCTAAACTACGAAGAAGTTGGTTGGAATTGATGTTTAAACGACAAAAATCGCAAATCGACTTGTGTAAAAACTGCGATACGTTTTAGGTGAGTTCTAAAAATAGTGTTTTTTATTTACACACCCCCACCCCTCTTAATAGAGAGGAAGTAAAATGTTAATTTTTATCCCCCACTTAATCTAAACTTTTCTTGTTGAAGATAATAAACCCGAAATGGAACATCACACTCCATTTTTCTTCGTTATTGTCGTAATAATTTGCATTTAATGCAATGGGACCTACAGGTGTATAATAAACCAAAGAAGCAGAACCAATGTACTGAGTATTTGACCAAATAGGACTAAAACTAGCTTTTTGGTTTATATCGGCTAAAATGGTTTGGTGTGGTTGAAAAGCATACGCTTCAAGCCTTAATTGAAATTTATTAAAAATTGCATAAATATTTTTTATACCAGCAGCAACATATGTATAAGCTCTTAAATTAGGTTGAAACAATGTGCGTGTTTCGGGTATTGGCTGAAAAGCTGGAGCTGCCAAAACTGAAGCTGAGTAATTACTAAAAAATGGTTGAACAGAATATAAACCTTCAACAGTTAAACCAAATTTTACTTTTCTTTTTGAATTAAAATATTGATCGTAACGGAGTTTTATCTGCGACCATTCTAATGAATTTTTATAGTTGATGGTATCACTAGAAGTACTTCCTAATCTTGTATCTTCATTTCCTTTAATGTATCTATATCGCAAAGAAAACAAACTACCTTGTGATGCGTATTGAGGTTTATTTAGTGAATTTCTTTCATAAAACACCCCTCCTATCATGTTTGTAAAAAAAGTTTTATCTGGCTCATCGGTAGAAATAAATGTTTTGGTTTGGTAATATTCATTAATTAACTCACCTGCACTTCCTTCAAAAACTAATTTGCCTTTATAAAAAACAGGCAAACCTAGTTCTGCTTTTACATATTTATCTCGAACAACCAAAAATGATGGTTTTATGTCTTCGAAAAAAACATTGTTACTTTTAAAATAATCCCAAACCCCTTGATTATATGTTGCTTGAAAATAAAATGGAATTTTTAAAGGCAAATCTATTCTGGCACCTCCCATAACGGAATTATGCAATCGACCAAAATAGCTATTTGCCATAAGTGTAACAGCAGCTTGATCGAGAATATTGTATTTTAACCCAATAAAACCTTCATCAATAGGTCGAGTAGAAAACAATCCACCAAATGAAATAAACAAATCTTTTTCTTTTTTGGCTTTGAGTTTAAGTGTAAAATATTTGGTTGAATCATTAAACTCGGCATCGGGATAAAGTGATTTCACCTTATCATCAGAAAGAATTTTAATGTATTCGTGTTGAATTTCATCTATACCAAAGGTATCTTTATTAATTCTAATCGAATTTTCGATGTAATTATTTTGAGATTTGTTTAACCCCGAAACTTCTATTTTGTCGAATACTAATTTTGGAAGGGTTGCTTTAAAATTTCTTCGTTTATTTTCAACAGCTTCTTTAGACACAAAAGTTCGGATGTTGTTTTTTATTGAATCTATAACAGCTATTGTAGCATCGTAACCAATTTTTATAAGTTCTTTGTTGTAGTTAAAATTAAAAGTGGCGTAATCTCCTGCATTGGGTTCAATAATAATACCTTCTTCACAAGGGATACTATAATCGGTTTCGTTAGCAATAATTGATTTTAATTGAGAAAGTATATTATCTTCATTGGGTAAATCAAAGTTGTAGGAAACATTACTACCAATGATATAATCGGGTAAAAAATCGTTGTATATCACATTCGATGGAAAATTATTGTACAAACCTCCATCAAAAAGCAACATGTTGTTGTAAGAAACAGGCTTAACATACAATGGATATGCCATAGAAGCTCTTACAGCAATTGGCAATTTCCCCGATTTAAATATTACTTCTTTTTTTGAAATGATATCGGAAGCTACACAACGAAAAGGAACAAACAAACTATCAAAATTACCTTTAGCAACTGTATTTGATGGAAGTAAATACGACATTAAACCAAAGTTTATTGATTCGGACGAAATAAAACTCGATGGTAAATTTGCTTCCCAAATAGTATCAGTATCAATCTTAAACGTAATCATTGATGCGTCATCATCTTTTTTTCTCAAATGATATTTAAAATCGTCGTTTAATTCACCAGAAGCCCAACGCTTAAATTCTTCTGAAGTAAAAATAACTTCCATTTCTTCTGGTGAATAACCAGATGCATAAAAAGCTCCAACCACAGCACCAATTGATGTTCCTGTAATAAAATCAATGGGAATATCGTGCTCTTCTAGTGCCTTTAACACACCAATGTGGGTTATTCCACTTGCTCCGCCCCCACTCATTACCACTCCTATTTTTTGGGCAGTAACATTCCACGACATTAGTATGCAGAAAATTTGAAGTACTATTTTAACTGAAAGTCGGATAAACAAATATTTTTCTCCGAAATTACTTGATTTTAGTTAACAAGTCAATAAGATAGTGTACTGTTTTTGTTAATCGCGAACCATACCACGAAAATAATTCGCCATCAACAAGCAATATTTGAGCATTTTTACTTAGCATTTTAAACTCTTTTATATGCTTTTCTTTAAATGGATAAGGTTCTGATGAAAGTAAAATTAGTTGAGGATTTATTGATTTAATTTGTTCTGAAGTTACTATTGGATAATTTTCACTGGTTTCTATAGCATTAACAAAACCTGCTCTTTCCATCACATCATGAATAAAAGTTGAAGAACCCACACTCATAAAGGGCTCTCTCCAAATAAAATACAAGGTTGACTTGGATTGTTTTTTTATTGAAGTTAACAACTTAAAATCTTGTTCAATTTTTGCAATAATTTCTTCAGCTTTAACATTTGTTTTAGTTATTAAACCAATTTGTTTAATCATTTCTAAACTTTCTGAAAGATTTCGAATATTACTTGTCCAAACAGGAAACAATTGCTGCAATTCTTCTATTTGTTGTTTGGTATTTTCTTCTTTATTGGCAATAATTAAATCAGGTTTTAACTGTTTAATTTTATTTATATTCAGTGTTTTAGTCCCACCAATTCTTGTTTTATTTTTAAACCAACTGTTTGGATGAATACAGAATTTGGTAATCCCAACCACTTCATTTTCCAAGCCTAAATCGAACAACAATTCGGTTTGTGAAGGAACAACAGAAATGATACGTTTTGGAGTTGTTTCAATGTTAATTTGATGTCCTATTTGGTCAATAAAAATCATTGAACTGCGAGTTGTAAAATGGTTTTGGTTTTTTCTGATATTTTAAAATCATCGTCGATGCGATGTCCAATTAACCATATAATTTTGTTGGTTGCAGCTAAAATCCAAGTATTTTCTTTTTCTACTAATGAAAATTTTTCGTCAATAAAAAAATCACTGATTTTTTTTGTTCCTTTCATTCCAAAAGGCTTGAATTTATCACCTTTTTTCCATTTTCTTACAACCAATGGAAATGTTATTTTTTCTGCATTTAGATATGCAATTTTTTTATTTTTTTTAATGGTTTTCAATTGTTCTTTTGGAACTAGTTGCACATTTAAAACAAAAGGTAGGATATTAAAATCATCCATTTTTTCTAAAATAAACTCCTGCTTATCGTTTGTTTTAATTTCGGTAAGAATAAGTGTAGCTCTATCTTTAATTAGTTGATGAGTTGAACTGTAAAATTGCTTTCCCGATTGTTTATTTAATGAATTCATCACATCAACAACATCTTCATCATTAAATCCATAAGGTTTAAGAAAATAATACAAATAGGTTCGCAAAGGTTTTAAATTCAATAATTTATCGATTTTAATTTCAATAGTTCCGTCTTTTAATACCTTCCAACACAATTTTTTATCTTCATTTATTTTTGCTTCAAGTAATTGCTCTAGTTCGTTAAAATGTTGCGTTTCATTAAAAATAGTTTCAATAAACGAAGGGTTTATTTTTTCCAGTTCTGGAATAACTTTATGCCTTATTTTATTGCGAACGTATTTCGTCTCTGCATTAGATTGGTCTTCTCGAAAGGGCAGTTTATTTCCTTCAATAAAAGCATCTATTTCTGTTCGATTAAAACAAAGTAATGGACGAATAACATCTCCCGCTTTACTTTTTATACCGTGTAAACCAGATAATCCTGTTCCTTTAGTAAGATTAATCAGCAAGGTTTCTGCAACATCATTTTTATGATGAGCAGTAGCAATGTAGTTATAATTGTTTTTTTCTTTTATTTCGGCAAACCATGTATAACGTAACTCTCGTGCCGCCATTTGGGTAGATTGTTTATTCTTTTTTGCGTAAGTTTTGGTATCAAAACTAGTAGTGTAAAACGGTACTTTTAGTTCTTTTGCTAAATCGCAAACATACTGTTCGTCTTTATCAGATTCTTTTCCTCTAAGTTTAAAATTACAATGTGCTATTCCAAAATTGAGTTTTGCTTGATAAAACAAATAAACCATTGCAACAGAATCTCTTCCTCCACTTACAGCAAGTAGAATTTTGTCAGTTTTAGAAAACAAACGCTCTTCGTTGTAATATTTTTCAAATTTTTTAATCATTCAAACTCAATACCTCATTAATAGCTTTTGCTTTTAATAAACACTCTTCGTATTCTTTTTCGGGAACAGATAAACTGGTAATTGCACTGCCAACAAAATACGATATTTTTTTTGAGGAGGCATTATATAAAATACTACGAATCACTACATTAAAATCAAAATCGCTAGTTGGTTTTATAAATCCTACAGTTCCAGAATACAAACCACGTTTGCTTTTTTCGTATTGTTCTATCAGCTCCATTGCTCTAATTTTTGGAGCTCCAGTCATCGAACCCATTGGAAATAACGCATGAATTATTTGCTTAAAATCAACTTCTTTTTTAAGCTCTGCACTAATAGTCGAAATCATTTGATGAACCTGAGGAAAAGTATAAATTCCACACAACTCATCTACTTTTACACTATTTCGTTCTGCAATTTTTGCTAAATCGTTTCGAACCAAATCAACAATCATGATGTTCTCACTTCGCTCTTTTGGGTCGTTTTGGAGTTGTATTTTTAGTTGCTCATCTTCTGCTAAAGTAGCTCCTCTTTTTATCGTTCCTTTAATGGGTTGAGAGCTAATTTTATTCCCAACTTTTTTGATAAAGCGTTCTGGAGAAGCACAAAGCAGGTATTTATCATTAAACTTTACAAAACACGAAAATGGTGTTGGTGATTTTTTATTGAGTTTAAAATAAGTTTCAATAGGATTTATTTCTATTTGGTTTGCAAAAAATTCCTGGCAGTAATTTACCTCATAAATATCACCTTGTTGAATGTGCTGCTTTAATTTACATACATTTTCTAAATACTCTTCTTTAGAAATTCGAGGAGAAATTACCACAGTATTTGCTTGGTGATTTTTTCGTTGATGTTTTTCTAAATCAGCAAATAATATTAGTAAATCGGTTTCATTATACACCTTACTACTGTAGCTTATTTCAAGAGCTGACTCGCTAATTTCAATAATGAGTTGTGGAGTAAAAAAAAACTCATCAGGAAACCCAATTTCATCAATTCCGTTTGAGGTTAACTGCTCTATGTTGTTTTTGTAATCGTACGAGATAAAACCTATTTTCCAATTGTTATCTTCTACTTTTTCACTATTCGAAATTGCTAATATATTCTTCTCGTTTTGATTATTTGAATTAAAGAAAAAAACATATTTAGCATCCTTAAAATGGTTGATTAAGTGTTCTTGAAGAACGCTTCTATTATTAATATAAAGTGATATTTTTTTCACATTGCAAATGTATTCTTTTTAGCCATTGTTTGTTTCTCCATAAACAAACGGATAAATAAACAATAGCAACTTATATTCACAAAATTGGACTAAATACATCTTCAAAAATAAGTTGCCATTTTTACAACTACCGAAAAAGAATATACCAAAACATAGAAACAATAATCATTATAATTCCAAACAAAATGAAACCTAATACAACTATTATAAATGATTTAAAAATGATGTGTAATTTGTTTAGCTTATAAAGGTATATCATTACCCATGGAAAATAAATAAAGCTAAAAATTAGATTTGCGAAAATAGATAATTTGGCATTAACTAACACCAACAACGTTGATATCACTCCAAAAATTAGTACCTGAGCTGTAACATATAAACTAACTACAAGACTCTCTGTAAAGGAATGTTTTTTTTTACGTCCAAAAAACAACCAAATCAACCAAGCGTAAATTGGAACCTGTAGAAAAGTAAAAAGACGCATGTGTTTATTTAGAAATTCGGTAAACTCAAGCTGAAAATTATTTAATTCTTCAATTGAAGCGGTGGTATTGGTATTTGCTCCAAAATCAGAAAAAATCGACATCAATTCATTTCCCCATAGATAAAAAAACAGAAAATAGATCGTAGTAGCTAAAAGATAGTACTGAAATGGCTTATAATAAATTTTTCTTTTACCATTTAAGTAATTATCAATCATTATTCCAGGTCTCAACGAAAGATCTATTATGGTACGAAGTATTGGATTTTCAATTGCAATTAGGTTAGATAAAAAATCACCAACAACATCTTTCATATTGATACGTTTATATTTTTTCTCACCACAATTAGAACAATATTCTTTAATGGTTATTTCTCCACAATTCCTGCATTGATTATTTTCCATAAATATCCTATTAAATAATTCCTCTATATTAGTAAAAAATTAAACTGAGTAAATTTAAACAAACTATTACGCAATTTTGGGTCACAAACGAGGGCGTAATTTTAAAAGTAAACGACTTCACTACTATTAATTTTGTGCTTTTAACTGCTCAGTAACAATCCCCAAACCTTCTTCAAAAGAGCAAGGAGAATATTCCAATTCTTTGTACGCTTTATCTAAAACAAATCCTGTTTTTGGAGGACGTTTTGCAGCCTGATTTAATGATGATGATTTAATTGGAGAAATGATTGATTTATCATAACCATAAAAATCGGCTACTCTGTTTACCAATTCTAAAACACTCATAAAATCTTTACCACATATATGATAAATTCCAGTGGCTGATTTTTCGGCAATTAACCAACAAGCATAAGCCAAATCTTCAGCTAAAGTGGGCATACGGAACTGGTCGTTTACAATAGTTAACGGATTACCTTTCTCTAAAGCTTGTTTTGCCCAAAGCACAATGTTTGAACGACTCATGTCTTCCACCACGCCATATACAATAATGGTTCTAACAATACTCCATTTAGTTTTTGCTTGTTGAACCAATTTTTCTGCTTCGTATTTTGATTCTCCGTAATAACTCAACGGATTCGGTTTATCTTCTTCTTTGTAAGGACCATTTTCACCATCAAAAATAAAATCGGTTGAAAGATGAATGAGATGCGTTTGATGTTTTTCTGAGGCTTCAATTAAATATTTAACTGCATTCACATTTAAATTCCAACATTCTTCTTTTTTATCTTCACAGGCATCAACACTGGTCATTGCGGCAGTATTGATTACCACATTGGGTTTAAACTGATTAAAAACTTGTTCAACTTGAGTTTTATTGGTGATGTCTAAACTAATGTAGTCAAATCCAGTTATGGCTTTTATTCTGTTTTCGCCAGTAGAAGTGGCTAAAAGATTAATACCTTCTTTATTTGCTAAAAGTTTAACCAACTTCTGTCCTAAAAGCCCATTGCTTCCTGTAATTAAAATTTTCATTTAATAAATTTTAAAAATGAGTTTACTTTGATAATATTATCTGGACTTCCAAAAATATACAACACATCATCTTGTTTAATAATTGTATCTGGTGTAATTTCCGAAATATACCTATTATCTCTTTTTATCGCCAACACGGTTACTCCAAATTTATTTCTAAAGTTAGATTCTTTTATTGTTTTTCCTACTATTTGATTATTTCCTTGCTGGACAGAAAGTGTTGCAATTTCCATATTTGGCAAACTGAGTTGAATGTTAGATTTATCAAAAGAATCCATACTTCTCAACATATCATAATTATCAGAACGTATATTATTGATAAACATTTGAATTTCATCTTGAGGAACAAGATATTTCTTTAAAACTCGTGTGAAAATTTCTATTGATGTTTCAAACTCTTCAGGAATAACCTCATCTGCACCTAATTTTAGATTGCCTTCTATTTCGCTAACGTACCTGGTTCGAACAATTATATAAGTTGTTTTGGAATATTCTCTAACACTTTTTACAATTTTTTTAGTTGTTTCTGGCGATGATATAGCAACAACAACAACACGAGCTTCGTGTACATGAACATGCTTTAGAATAGTTTCGTCTGCTGCATCACCGTATATCATTGGTTCATTTTGAAGCTGACCTTTTTTTACGGCTTCTGCATCTAAATCAACAATAAGATAAGGTATGTTAGCAGTTTTTGCTGCCTTAGCAACATTCTCGCCATTTAATCCATATCCAATAATTACAATATGATCGTGATAACTAGTTTCCTCAATGGTTGAATTTTTTGCTCTATTTTTGGTTATCTCTCTTAACCTATATCTCACTTTAGCAGGAATAGGAATTCTTAAAAAATAATCGGTAATTGGGCTAGCATATTTTATAATAAAAGGTGTTGCTCCCATCGATATAATAGAAATTGCTAAAAAGTGTTGATATGTGTTATCTGAAAGCAGTTTGTATTCCATTCCTTTGGCGGAAAGTAAAAATGCAAATTCTCCAACCTGAAATAAGCTCAACGAAGTAATTAAAACTGTGCGAGAAGGATATCTAAGTATTATAACTGTTGCTATTACCACAATTATTTTTAAAAGTATAACAACTATTGCTAAGATATGAATTGAAAAAATGTGTTGTATGAAAAAATTTAAATCCAACAACATACCCACCGAAACAAAGAAAAAACTAATAAAAATTTCTCTAAAAGGAAGAATGTTTGCTGTGGCTTGATGACTATAATCTGATTCAGAAATAATTAACCCTGCAAAAAAAGCTCCTAAAGCTAGAGACAACCCCACAACTGAAGTCATCCATGCTGTAGCAAAACAAATAACTACTGTGGTAAGAATAAAAAGTTCTCTACTTTTAGATTTAACTACCAATCGGAACAAATTAGGAATTGCATATTTTCCTAAAGCAAATAAAACCACCAAAATAGCTGCTAATTTCAGAAAAAGAATACCCAACTCTATTAACGGACTTTCTGATTGGTTTGCTAAGAGTGGAGTTAACAACATCATTAATACTACTATAATATCTTGAAAAATTAATATAGCAACCGTAACTCGTCCATGAGGGGACGTAATTTCTCCTTTTTCTTGAAGCATTTTTAACACAATGGCTGTACTACTTAATGCTAATAAAAATCCAAGAAAAATGGACGTTTGATAAGTAAGATCAAAGAAATAATAAGCACCAAAAAAAGTTAGTGCAATTGTGCCACCAACTTGCATTAGTCCACCCCAAATAACTGTATTTTTAATAGAAACTAATCCCTTTAACGAAAACTCAATTCCGATAACAAAAAGAAGAAAGATGATTCCAATTTCTGATAACAACTCCACTTCATGGCTAGCATTTATTAAATTTAAACCATTTGGACCAGCAACAACGCCTGTTATTAAAAACCCTAATATTTCGGGTAGTTTTAATCGTTGGAAAAGTAAAATTATAAGAACCGAGAGACCAAGTATTATTACAATGTCTTTTAATAATGGAATCTCCATAAACGATTAATGTATTTTAAATGGATTAAATATCCCAAACGGTTTTTCTTTTCTCAAACTTAAAATACTCTTTATGTTTAAGAATAAAAGCCATAATTAGATAAATTATAATAGGAGAACCTACCGTTAAAAACGAAAGGTAAATAAACGATAAACGAACTTGTGACGATTTTAACTGAAGTTTTTCGCCCCACCAACTACAAACTCCAAAGGCTTGTTTTTCAAAATAAGCTAAAATTTTATTTATCATATTTTTAATTTTTTAAAAGATGGTTTCCAATACTGCAATTTAAACATTTTTTATGAGAACAATAATTAGTTTTAAGCTCTATTAATGCTTGCGACTGCAGTGCATTTTTTGATTTTATACCCAATTTTTCAAAGTTAAGAATAATCGTATTTTTTTCGGTATTCAATTGTTCTAAAAAACGAATGGCTTTATTTTTTAATTCGTCATTTTGAATTGATGAAGCATAAACAAACAAGATGGGTACAACTACATTAACAATTAAACCATCAATCATTATTTTACCTGTTCGTTTAATAGTGTTTATTTTTTGAGTATTTCCAAATTGATAATGAGAATTCCAATAACTGGAAGCTGTAACCGAAAATATTTTTTGAAACTCCTGTACTGAATTTATTTCCAAAATTTTAGAAAACAATCGTGGTTCTTGAGCTACTAAATTGGCTAATTGAGAAATTCTTAATGTTGGAAAATTAGCTGGTCGCAGTCTTAAAAACTTCCATAGACTTGCATCTAAAGGTTTTAAGTTAAATTTAGCTGATAAAAATTGATACTCTTTTTTTAGTTTTAAATAATATTCATCATCAACATCATTATTCAAAAAACCAGCTTGCCCAAACAATAAAGCCTCAATTGAAAGCAAATTTTTGTGTTTATCAATAATTTTTAAAGGAGTGTTTTTTGCCAATAAAAGAAATGGTTGTGAATTAACTTTCAACCCAAAATACTTGAATAATGTTTGATAAAAGGTTTCTTCCCAATCGTTTTTGTTCAATAAAAGTGTTTGATTAATTTCAATTGATTTTCGTTCCAGCCGTTCAAAAATCAAACGCTCCAACCAGTTTTGCAAAACAAATTGATCAACCTGTTTGATTTGATTACTACAAGCAATCCAGTTTTTACTACCAATTAATTGCTTGTAATTAGAAATGAGTTTAGTGTCTATCAGATTTTTCAATTCAATGGTTGGAATATGATTTCCTGTAGCATTTCTAATATCAACATCATGATGATAAACAACATGAAGCACCACATTGTTGTATGCATTATCCTTTTCGTGATGATGTTTTATCCAATCGGATGAATTGATGTGTATTTCAACATTTCCTGCCCAAATTGTTTCTCCTATTTTAATTTGAGCATTAAAAAAATCGGGACCAGCATCTGTATTGTGCTGTCCCGATTTTAAAATAGTAATTGGTTCGTTTTGAACCGTTTTTAATTCTTTGGTATTGAATAACTTAAAATTCCAGATGTAGTGAAGAAAATCTTCTGTAAACATAACCTAGCCAATGTTTGCTTCATTTGGATTATCACCATATTTTGCCGCAGGTTTCTTTTTAACAAAATCACTTGGTCTGGTAGACTTTGCAATCGTATCGGCTGCTATTAAACTCGATTGAATTTGTGTTTGCAAATCGCCAACCGTACTTGGCGAATAAGGCATAAAAATAGTGTTTACTCCCTGTTCAGCAAGTTTTCCAACAGTTTCATAATGTTGAGTCATAAACAACATATTCATTACTTCTTGTCCAGTTACTCCTTCTTCCATAGCTCCTTTAACTTCCTCAACAGATTGTTTTATACCATTAGCAATAGCAATACGTTGGTTAGCAATACCTTCTCCTTGAAGTTTTTTTCCTTCAGCTTCGGCTTGAGCTGCTGCTACCACTTTAATTTTTTCAGCTTCTGCATATTCTCGTGCTGCTTCTTTTAATCTTTTTGCAGCGTTAATTTCATTCATTGCATGTTTCACTTTTGCATCTGGATCAATATCAGTTATTAACGCCTTAATTATGGCATAACCATATTCTTCCATGGTATCTGCCAATTCCATCTGAACAGCTTTTGCAATTTTATCTTTCTCACTAAAGACATCATCTAACAACATGTTTGGCACTTCCGAACGAATAGAATCGAATACATACGATTGAATTTGACGAGCAGGATTATCAAACTTATAAAATGAAGTTTGAATTCCTTCGGGAGTTTCCACTACATAATATTGAACAGATACAATTAAACGAACAAAAACATCGTCTTTTGTTTTGGTTTCTACCTCAACAGGTAACTCCATTACTCTTAGGTTAACAACTCCTGCTTTTTTATCGATAAACGGAATTTTAAAATTAAAACCAGATTTTGCTACTCGATTAAACTTACCAAATCGTTCGATAATAATTGCTGTTTTTTGTTTTACAATAAAAAATGCACCAAAAACAAAGGAAAGTGCAAAGATGATAAATACTATTTTACTAACTGAAAAAGGGATTTGTTCCATAATTATATTATTTTAAATTTGTTTAACAAGATAGCCATTTCTTTTTGAATTTTGATGGCTTCTTCTCTAGATTTTTTTGCAAAATTTTCGTCGTTTCCTGCATAAATAATTCCTCTTGAAGAATTTACCAATAAACCACAATCTTTGTTCATTCCATATTTACAAACCTCACTCAGTTCTCCTCCTTGTGCTCCAACACCAGGAACTAATAAAAAACTATCTGGCACTAATTTTCTAATTTCAGTAAACATTTCGGGGCGGGTAGCTCCAACAACGTACATTAAATTTTCGTCGTTACCCCAATTTTTCGATTGTTTCAATACTTTTTCGAATAATTTTTCATCAACACTTTCAAAAAACTGAAAATCGTCGGCTCCTTTATTTGATGTTAAGGCTAAAAGTATAACCCACTTGTTTTTAAATGCTAAAAATGGTTCAACAGAATCTGCTCCCATGTATGGTGCAACAGTAACAGAATCAAAATTTAAATTCTCAAAAAATGCTTTGGCATACATACTCGAAGTATTACCAATATCACCACGTTTGGCATCGGCAATGGTAAAAATGTCATCAGGAATGTATTCGATGGTTTTTTGTAAACTCTCCCAACCTTTAGAGCCATAAACCTCATAAAATGCCAAATTTGGTTTATATGAAACACATAAATCGTGAGTAGCATCAATTATTTGCTTATTGAACTCAAAAACAGGGTCTTTTTCTTTTAAAAGATGAGTAGGAATTTTCGACAAATCCGTATCTAAACCTACACAAAGAAAGGACTGTTTAAGTTTAATTTGATGGATGATTTCTTGTTTGGTCATTGACATTTTATCTCTTTTGCGAAAATACTGTTTTTAAGAAGATAATACAATTGGTTTTAAATTAACTCAAAAATATTTTCTAATAAAAAACAAAAAAAAGACTAGAACTTATAATTTAACCCTATTAACCCTCCATAAGATATTGGATTGAACTCCATTAAATCATTACTGATTTTATTTAAACCGTAACGTACATAAGGGGAAATGTTTAATTCAACTTTATCATTAAATTGATACCCAAACCCAAAATTAAGCTGTGCAGTTAAAAAGAATTTAGCTATTTTTTTTGATACATTATTTGATTCCTTAATAGAATCATCTTCAAAAGTTGAAGTTTCAGAAATATCAAATACAATTTCGTTAAGAAACCCCACGGAAGTATAAAAATTAAGTTTGTCACTTTTTTTAATGTTATAACCTAACATTATTGGAACTCCCAAACTTCTTAATTTTACTGTACTTTTTTTGGGTATAAATGGATCGTTTGGGTCAATAAAAATAAAATGATAATCTACTTTATAACCCTTATCTGCATATAACAAACCACTCTCAATAAACAACTGATTGGTTGTTTGATAACGAAAATCAATCCCAAGAGCATATGCAGAAATTATATCAAAAGTATAAACATTGCTTCCAAAACTTTCTAAAGTTTGAATTGAATAATTATCGTAAGAACCTACTACACCAAGCGAAAACTCGTTTTCTTGGCTAATAGCAAAGCCACAAGTTAAAAAGAAGATGATTGTTATAAAGTTTTTTTTCACTGTTTTACGGCTACATGTTTACATTCACAATAATAATAAGGTTGGGCTTCATTAATGTAATATTTAATATTTGTTTGTTTAAAGTAAATTATTATAGTATCATTAACTAAATAATTTTCTTTAACAGAAGTAGAAAGGTCATCTGACAGACTCCAAAGTCCACATGTTTTATTATTTCTATCAACTATGGAATCATGAAAACCAATATCTAAAAAATTTACAGTTTCTGGTGTATGGAAAGAGAATTGAAATTTCAAATCAAAAGTATCGGCAAAGTTTTGAATTAAAATACTATCTATCATATTACTAGAGATCGCACTAACTCCCTTAAAATGATAAATTTCCATATCATACTTATAATTTCCTAAAGTATCATACACTTTGTAAAAACCTATAAATTTTTCCCATTGTTCTGGTATGCGTGGAGGAGTTACGGGTATAGCTTCTCTTTCTTTTGAGCAACTCGAAAGAAAAAGCACAGTTAATATTACAAAAAGTACTGATTTCATTTTTACAGTTTAAAGTTACTCATCTTTTTCACGAGCTCTTTTTCAATAACTACTCCGTCAATCCAGCTTGTAATTTTTCTGTATTCTCAGCAATTTTCAAGGAATTAATGATCTCATCAATATCACCTTCCATTGCTGCACCTAAGTTGTATAGTGTTAAGCCAATTCGATGGTCGGTTATTCTTCCTTGTGGGTAATTATAAGTTCTAATTTTTGCCGATCTATCACCTGTTGAAACTTGCGATTTTCTTTCAGCTGCTCTTTCTTTCTCACGTTTAATAACCTCAGCTTCGTAAAGTCTCGAACGTAAAATTTTCATCGCAAGCTCTGCATTTTTAATTTGAGAACGACCTTCTTGACACTCAACAACAACACCTGTCGGAATGTGTGTTAAACGAACTGCCGAATCGGTAGTATTTACGTGCTGACCTCCAGCTCCTGACGAACGAAATACATCTCTTTTAATATCATCTTTTCTTATTTCAATATCTACTTCTTCCGCTTCAGGTAAAACCGCCACTGTAACAGCCGAAGTATGAACTCTACCCTGAGATTCTGTTGCAGGAACCCGTTGAACTCGATGAACTCCTGATTCAAATTTCAAAACACCATAAACGCTATCTCCTTCAACCGAAAAACTAACTTCTTTATATCCTCCAGCAGTTCCTTCATTCATCGTTAATACTTCTGTTTTCCATCCTCGTTTATCCATGTATTTTGAGTACATTCTAAATAAATCTCCAACAAATATACAAGCTTCATCACCACCTGTACCCGCTCTTAACTCCACAATTACGTTTTTACTATCCTCTTCATCTTTAGGAATTAACAAAACTTTAATTTCTTCATCCATTTTGTTTTTTTCTTGAATCAAATCATCTAATTCAGCTTTAGCCATTTCTAGAAATTCCTTATCTGTTTCCGTCTTAATTATTTCTTTTGACGACTCAATATTTCCAATAACATTTTTATATTTTTTATATACTTCGTGAATAACCTGTAATTCCTTGTATTCTTTATTCAACTTCACATATCGATTCATATCAGAAACTACTTCTGGGTCGGTAATCTGCTCACTAACCTGATCGAATCTTAAATTAATTTGTTCTAATTTTTTAAATAAATCACTCATATTCTAATTATAAATAAACTCTCCAAATTCACTTTTTATGGTTAATTTTTTTTCTCCTTTACTTTCTACTCTTCCAATAATTTTGGCATCCACATCAAACGATTTAGAAATTAAAATGATGTCTTCGGCAATAGATTCATCAACATACAATTCCATTCGGTGTCCCATGTTAAACACTTTATACATTTCTTTCCAATCAGTTCCTGATTCTTCTTTTATTAATTTAAACAATGGTGGTACATCAAATAAATTATCTTTTACAATATGCAAATCATCAACAAAATGTAAAATTTTGGTTTGTGCTCCACCACTGCAATGAACCATACCATCAATTCTTCCTTTATGTTTTTCAATTATTTTTTTAATAATTGGAGCATAGGTTCTTGTAGGTGATAAAACCAATTTACCCACATTTGGTAGAGACGGATAATTATCCGTCTCTACATCAATTTTGTCTGTTAAATTGTATTTTCCTGAATAAACTAAATCCGAAGGAACATTGTTGTCATAAGTTTCAGGATATTTACTTGCTAAGGTCTTATTAAAAACATCATGTCGAGCAGATGTTAATCCGTTGCTTCCCATTCCTCCATTATACTCTTCTTCATAGGTAGCTTTTCCAAAAGATGCTAATCCAACAATAACATTACCAACTTTAATGTTAGCATTATTAATTACGTCAGTTCTTTTCATTCTACAAGTTACTGTAGAATCAACAATGATGGTTTTAACCAAATCGCCAACATCAGCTGTTTCTCCTCCTGTAGAATAAATACCAATACCTAAATCTCTTAAATTCTCTAAAATTTGTTCAGAACCGTTTATAATTTCAGATAATACTTCTCCTGGTATTAAATTTTTATTTCTACCAATAGTTGAAGAAACCAAAATATGGTCGATAGCACCTACACAAAGTAAATCATCTATATTCATTATAAGTGCATCTTGTGCAATACCTTTCCAAACGGATAAATCCCCAGTTTCTTTCCAATAAGCATAAGCTAAAGATGATTTTGTTCCAGCACCATCGGCATGCATTACAACACAATGTTCCTCACTACCTGTTAAATAATCGGGGATAATCTTACAAAATGCTTTTGGATACAATCCTTTATCTATTTTTTTTATTGCATTATGAACATCTTCTTTTGATGCGGAAACTCCTCTTTGTAAATATCTTTCGTTTGAACTCATTATTTTTATATATAAATTGTATAAACAAAAAAAGCACCCCGTTTAACAGGATGCTTTTTTTTTTATGTAAAATACCTAATTAGTAGATGACTCAGGAGTTTTTGCTACATAATCATCTCTAAGAACTTTAAAGTCTGTACGTCTATTTTTTTGATGTGCAGCTTCTTTTTCTTCTTCAGATTTTAAAGAGTTGATGTATTTTTCATCTAATAATGTTCCATCTGGCATTTTTAATGGTTCCATTTCTCCCATACCTTTAGCTACGATTCTATCAGCAGGAATTCCTTTTTCATTAACTAAGTAATCCACACAAGATTGAGCTCTTCGTTGAGACAGCTTTTCATTATAAGCATCTTTACCTCTAAAGTCAGTATGTGATCTTAATTGAATAACAATATTAGGGTTATCAATCATAATGTTATACAAGTAATTTAATGAATCTTTAGATTCTGGCAATAAATCTGCTTTGTTATACGCGTAAAGAATTTGTGGTAATTTAATTGGACCTTGCATTGGTTGCAACTCATATTCGTGGAAGAAATTTTTAGATGATTCATGACCAACAGTAGTTTCTTTTCCTTTTGCTGATAAATATTTTTCTTTTTCAACAACTAAAGAGTATGAAGTGTTTGGGTTTATGTAACGATTGCTACCATTTTCTTTAAATGCAAATGCACCATTATCATCAGTAAGAACTTCGGCAGATAAACCATCAGTACCAATTAATTTAATTTTTGCTCCAGCAATTGGTTTTTGAGTTTCAATATCACGAACAACGCCCTCCAATGCAAAAATAATTTCTGGTGTATAAAACTCCCAAATATCATCGCCTCCTTTACCACCAGTTCTACTGGTTGTAAACATCCCTCTATTTTTTTCATCTTCAAACACAATACCGAAGTCATTAGCTTCAGAATTCATTGGATATTTTAGATTTTGTGGATTTCCCCATTGGTTTATACCTTTACTTTTAGCCATAAAAATATCTAAACCACCCATTCCTGGCAATCCATTAGAAGAGAAGTACAAATCGCCATTATCTCTAATAAAAGGGAACATTTCATCACCAGAGGTATTAATTTCTGTTCCTAAATTTATTGCTTCTGACCATTTTTTTGCTTTTGCATCATAAGTCATATACCATAAATCTTTACCTCCTTGTCCGCCTGGCATATTTGACGAAAAAACCAATGTTTTATCATCTTGAGAGATAGCTGGATGACCAACAGTAAAAGTATCATTGGTTACAGGAATTAATTCTGGTTCTCCCCAGTTTTGACCTGATTTATTTGCTGTAAAAATACTACAACCCATTACGCCTTTTGCTTGAACACCGCAACGTGTAAAATAAATAGTAGTTTTTTTAGAATTTAAACAAGCTGAACCTTCACTTGCAGGAGAGTTTACTGTTGCATTTAATAATGCTGGAGTACTCCATTTACCTTTATTATCCCTTTTAGAAAAATACAAGTCATCAAAATTCATACCTGTAACATCAGAAACTGCTGTACCTGTAGAGCCTTGTCTTGTTGATGTAAAATAAATTTCGTTTCCTTTTTTATCAGAAAAAATTGGTGAAAAATCATAATCTTCTGAGTTTAAAAGTGGAAGTGGGTTTACTACAACCTTTGTTGGATTTTCTTTCCAGTCTTTTGCATCTGTTGCAGATTTTATTCCTTCATCTGCTTTTTTATCACTTGGGTTTGCAGCTTTATATTTGTTATATTCAACAATAGCTTCTTCGTATTTTCCTTGTGATTTATAAATATTAGCTAAATGTAAGATAGCTATTGGATCATCATATTTTGCTGTAATAGCTTTACTGTACCATACAGCAGCTTGTGTTCCATCTTCTTTTAATCGATAACATTCTGCGATTTTAAATAGAATTTCAGATTTTACTTCTTTACTATTTTCTTTGGTATAAGCTTTTTTATACAAATCAATTGCTTGATAGTATTTGTATCCACTAAAAGCCACGTCAGCATCAAGCTTATAATTTTTTTGTGCATTAGCAGATAAACTAACTATAAAAATTAAAGCTAATAAACTTAATATTTTGTTTGTTTTCATATATCTCTTTATCTTTTTTTACAAATGAATTTGGCTAAAGTAAAATATTTCTTTCAATTAATCAAAAAAAGTTGGGTTATTTTTAACCAACTTTTGTATTTTTTAAATAAAACTCAAAAAAACACTATTTTGTAAACAATAATTCTCTTAATTTAGGTAAAGGCCACAATTCATCTTCAATTAATAATTCAAGTTTATCAGAATGGTATTTTATTTCTTGAAAATAGGGTTTTACATTATCACAATAAGCAAATGCTTTTTGTTCTGCATCTTCTAATTTGTTCGCTTTTTTTCTTTCTTCCAACATTAAGTCACAGAATTTTTTCAATTCATTCAAATGGAATGACAACGATTCTATAATTTTATATTGTGTTGATGCCATTTTCTTAGCATCTTTTCCAAAAATTTCATTCATACCTTTAATGTTTTCAATAATCGTATTTTGATACTTTATTGCTGTTGGTATGATATGATTTTGAGCTAAATCACCAAGAACCCTCGACTCTATTTGTAGTTTTAAAATGTAATTTTCTAATTCAATTTCATGTCTAGCTTCCATTTCTATTGGAGATAAAACGCCTAATTCATTAAATAAATCAATGGTTTTTTTATCTTTCATTACAGCTAAAGCTCTTGGCGTATCTTTTAAATTAGACAATCCTCTCTTTTTAGCTTCTTGCACCCATTCCTCTCCATAGCCGTTTCCTTCAAAACGAATTTTTTTTGATTCTTTAATTAATTTTTGAAGCTCTTTTAAAATCGCTTCATCTTTTTTCTCTCCTTTATCTATTCTAGCATCAACAGCTTTTTTGAATAACATCAATTGTTTTGCAACAATTACATTTAAAGCTATCATTGCCGAACCGCAGTTTGCCGATGAACCTACAGCTCTAAACTCGAATTTGTTTCCTGTAAATGCAAAAGGAGATGTTCTATTTCTATCTGTGTTATCTAATAAGATTTGTGGAATTTTTCCTATGCTTAGCTTCAATTCTGTTTTATCTTCTGGAGTCATTTTTCCTGCTTTTACACTTTTCTCCAAGTTATCTAACATTTGTGTTAATTGACTTCCAATAAAAACCGAGACAATAGCTGGAGGAGCTTCATTTGCTCCTAATCTATGATCATTTCCTGCAGAAGCAATACTAGCTCTTATAATATCTGCATTATCATGTATTGCTTTTATTGTGTTTACAAAAAAGGTTAAAAATCTTAAATTAGTTTTTGGGTTTTTTCCTGGTGCTAATAAGTTAATCCCTGTATTTGTACTTAGCGACCAGTTATTGTGTTTACCAGAGCCATTTAATGATGAAAAAGGTTTTTCATGCAATAAAACTCTTAAATCATGTTTTCTTGCAATTTTTTCCATTAAATCCATTAACAATAAATTATGGTCGTTTGCAAGATTGGTTTCTTCAAACATAGGTGCACACTCAAATTGATTTGGAGCAACTTCATTGTGTCTAGTTGTAACTGGTATTCCTAATTTATGTGATTCGATTTCATATTCTCTCATAAAAGCACTTACTCTATCTGGAATTGACCCGAAATAATGGTCATCTAATTGCTGTCCTTTTGCTGGATTATGACCTACTAAAGCACGTCCCGTCATCATAATATCTGGACGAGCATAAAACAATGCTTTATCAATTAAAAAATATTCTTGTTCCCAACCAAGTGTAGCATTAACTTTGGCTACATCTTTTTCGAAGTATTGACAAACATCGGTTGCTGCTTTATCAATTGCATTTAGAGCTTTTAATAATGGCATTTTAAAATCTAAGGCCTCTCCAGTATAAGCAATAAATATAGTTGGTATACAAAGCGTTCCAGAAATAATAAATGCAGGAGATGTTGGATCCCAAGCTGTATAACCCCTAGCTTCAAATGTATTTCTAATTCCTCCATTCGGAAAACTAGAAGCATCTGGTTCTTGTTGTATTAAATTATCTCCATCAAATCGTTCTATTGCTCTACCATCGCTTATTGGAGTAAAAAATGAGTCGTGTTTTTCGGCTGTACTACCCGTTAATGGTTGAAACCAGTGAGTATAATGTGTAACTCCTTTGGTTAGTGCCCAATCTTTCATAGCCGATGCAACTTGACTTGCTAATTGTCTTTCTAAAGGTGCTCCTTCATTAATTGTTCTTAGTAAACTTTTATACGCATCGCTAGGCAAATATTCCCTCATTACATCTTGAGTAAATACATTTGACGCAAAATACATTGATGCTTTTGAAGCAGGGTACTCTACTGCCTTAGGAGTTCTTGATAATGCTTCTGAGAGTGCTTGAAAACGAAAAGTTGCCATATTGGATTAAATTTTTAATATTTTTTTTGCGAAAATACATTAAAAATCATCTTTTTTACAATTTTTATGTATTTATTTTATAAACACCCCCATAAAAAAGCAAGGGTATTTATAATTTTTTTATTTTTATTCAACAACATGATAAAAAAAAGACCCTTATTTGAAATAAGAGTCTTTTTTTAAATAAAATGATACTACAAAAATATTACTTGATTATTTTAACTTCAACTTTCATGTTTTTAGCTACATCTTTTTGTGCACCTTCAGTACCTTTTATTTCTCTTAAAACATTTTCTTTTACCACTCCTTTTGAAACAATGTATTTATAAACTGCTCCAACTCTTCTTCCATCAAGTTTATCTTCACTTTTTTCTGATTCATCAATATATCCTGCAAGCATAACCTTTATTGTTGGATTTGCTTTCATAAAATCAACCAATTGATCTATATCTTTAGTTGCTTTAGCAGATAAATCTATTTTTTTTGATTCAAATAATATAGTGAAATTTTCACCTTTTTTTGTGTCTGAAGTTGAGCCTACAGTAGTTGTAGAACTTCCATAAGAATCAATTATTTTTACTTTATTTTCTAAGCTAGTTGCATCACTTTTAAAAGTACTATTAACAGTTTCCATATCATCAACACCTGGAATAAAATCGCAATCACATTTTTCAACATCTTTAGCAGAAACCACAATCACATTATCTAAATAATAATAAGCATCGTTTGTTTGAGGAGAGTTAAATCCTTGTGGTCGTTTAACCTTGGTAATTTTAAGTTTTTCTTCAGGTGTAAAGTTACCAATGGTAAGATATTCTTCCCCTCCTTTAGCTTTATATTTGGCGCAAATCGGAGTCCAATAAAATTGTTTTTCATAAACCGAAAGTCTTCTACTTACAATTTGAGGTTCAAACTGTAATATTCCATCATTATTAGCTGAAACAGCATCATTAGAAAGGTACGCTCCGATGTAATTTGTTGCAAATTTTGATAAATCAGCCAAACTCACATGAAATGTTACACAATATTCTTCTCCTTCTTTTAACGGTTGAGTAAGTTTAACCTGAAGATAGGTTCTTGGCACTTTAGCTTTGTAGCTATACGCTAAAAAACCAGCATAATTATCACCCTCCATTGGGTCTTCAGAACCATAAGAATTTGCTGGTATTGAAATTAAACTGTTTTTTGATGATTTCAAATACAAATCTGCCTGAGCTAATGTTGGCGAAATCCATGGAGAAGCCATGTTTATTTGCCCTTTGTCTTTTGTTTTTTTATTTGCTGTTTGAAAATTATGATTTGGAACTAAGTTAGTTTGAGCAAATAATGCTGAAGAAATGGTTAAACCAAAAATAAACGAGAATATATTTTTCATGATAATTAATTTTAAAAAGATTGAAATCAGTCAATCAAAATTCAGACCGAAGATACTAACTTTATTTATAAAAAGAAAATTACAAACAAAAAGCCTTCGAAATTCGAAGGCTTTTTGAATCTAATAAATATTTCTTTTAATTTATAGTTTTACCATAAAAGTTATTTTGAATCAACTCTTCAAGTAACATTCTTTTTCCGTTATAAAATGGAGTAATCCAAGCATCCTTTTGTCCAGATTTTATAATTTGCTGTCTTAACACTTCAGCTTCTCCAAGGGTATTAAATAAACCTTGTGTAAAACGAGTAATTCCATCGGGATAATCTTTTACTAAAGGTTCTCCATATTTTTTTAGATGATTCCATTTGTAATTTTTTGGAAAACGATAAGCAGCAATTTGAACTCTAAATTCTAAACCACTAGCACATGATTTGCCGCCAGTTGCAATTAGCTTATTGTATATTGCCTTATCATTTAAATCTTTACCAATAAAGAATGAAAAATCAACAAATTCTTCATTACAAGGAGCCTGTGCTAAAGGTTTTTCCTTGGTTGGCTCTTTAATTCCTAAATCATCTTTTTGTCTTTCAGTTAATTCATCGAGTGTTTTACGTTGACCAAAAACAAAAACCGTAACAAAAGCATCTTCTGCAGCTTTCTCTTTTGCAATTACCATTTGACGGAAACTTTCAGCTTCATCTAATGTTTCGAATGGCCCAAAAGTATAACGTGTAATTCCATCAGGATAGGTTTTTGCCGTAATTTTTCCATATTTTTCTAAGTGTCCAAGTTTGAACTCATCTGGATTGGTTACTGCACCAATTTCAACTTTAAAACTCAAACCAGCAATATTTTTACCAGCTGCATCTTCAAGTCCTTGTTTATTTTCTAAGTTAACATCTTTGTTTTCTACTAAATCTGTTGCAGATTTAGTATCAACATCATCAGTAGGCTTAATTGGTTCAACACCTGTTAACTGATCGTGAATATTAACATCTTTTAAAAACTCCGTTCTTGAATATTGTTTTGAGTAGTATTGTTTTATTGATTTTTCCTGTCCATTGTCATTTACCTTCACAGCAGCTAACTTCATTGTTGAGTCTGATTTAATTAATTCTTGACGAGCAACTTCAGCAGCTAAAAGCGAACTATATGGTCCTGCCATTGTTTTTACTGAACCATCAGCATAATTAAATTCTTGTGTAGGAATACCTTTTAATTTACCTTCTTTACCAAGTGGAGCTTCAACAAAATATTGAATTCCATCGGCTTGTATTTCACCCTCTTCTTTTAGTATTTTTTTATACACCATTTCTTCATAACCTTCCTTCGTACTTTCTTTTTTATACTTCTCTATCTGGCTATCAATTTTACCTTGTAATACATCTTCTTTAGATGCAGCAACTTCTTCAACAATTTGCTTTCCACCAAAATTAAAATCATGCTCCACTTGAACATAGGTTTCTAAAGACTGAACATCGATATAATCAATCTTTGTATCATACCCTTCAACTTCTATAGCTATTTTATATTTGTTTCCGGGCGTTAATGCTAACATGTATTTACCTGATGAAGAGTTTGATTTAAACTTGCCTTCAAGCTCACCTGTTTTATCGTTGGTAACTGTAATATCAGCATCAGCAGGTTTTCCATCAGCATTAACAACACCAACAACTAATGCTAAAATTGGTCGCTTTCCAAAATGACCTGGACTAACCGTGTATATATCATGTGTTCCATTTTCACTTCTTCCAGCTGTAGAATAATATCCAGTTTTAGCATCTGCTGAAAGCACATAATATCTATCATCATCAATTGTATTAACTGGATAACCAATGTTTGCAGGTTCATCCCAACCATCGTCATTTAAATAGGTATAAAAAATATCATATCCACCCATGCTATTGTGTCCTTTTGAACTATAATACATTGTTCTTCTATCGGGATGAATAAAAGGAGCATCATCATCATGTTTTGTATTGATAACTGGCCCTAAATTTTTAACATTTCCCCATGAACCATCAGGATTTAAATCTGCTGAGTACAAATCTCTACCTCCAAATCCTCCTTCTCTATTACTTGAAAAATATAATTTTTTACCATCACTCGATAAACTTGCACTTCCTTCCCATGCTTCTGTATTAACTTCTCCTTTTAATTTTTCTGGCTTACTCCAACTATCGCCATTTAAAACACTTGTATAAATGTCTCCATTATCTTGTTTTGTACTCTTATAAATAAATAACTGTTGACCATCAACAGACAAAGCTATACTTGCATCATGACCATTAGCATTTATATTGTCACCTATACTTTCTGGTTCTAACCATGAGCTACCAACTTTATAAGAAATCATAATATCTTCATAATATTCACCTCTTGGATCGGGTTTTCCAGTTTTGTCCATTAACCCTCCTTTACTTCTATCACCTCTATAGGTAAAAATTAAAACTGTTTCATCAGACGTAATTACAGGAACATACTCCGAATGCTCAGTATTAATTGGGGCTCCAATGTTTACTATATCAACAACCAAACTATCAGAGGTAAATTTTTTAGCATTTTGACAATAAATAATATTTTGACGAGCTTTTGCTTTTTGTTCTTCAGCAACTTCGGTTGAAGACATATATAATTCATACGTTTCGATAGCTTTATCAAATTCTTTATTTACAGCATATGCTCTTGCTAAATAATAATTTACCTCATTAAACGAAGGATTTTTTTGTTTTACTTCCAATAATTTTGAAAGAGCTAATTCCTTTTTATTTCTAAAATGAGTATAGCAAATTCCTTCCATTAACCTATAATAAGGGTCTTCTGGCTTATTTTTGGCTAATTCTTGAAAATATTCTAATGCTTTTGGAATATTTTGGAGCTCCTCATCATAATAATACGATTCGGCTTTTTTTAATAACTCTTTTTCATCCTTACTTGAAAGTTTATTTTGAGCCATTAAAGAACTTGTTGTTAAAAACATTAACAACAACAGTTGGAGGTAATTCTTCTTATTAATCATTTTAATATCAAGATTATATATTTTTTCGAAACTAAAGTAAGGTTAAAACCATAGTGAACTTATTAACATTATACACACTTATTAACCAACTTATTAACATGATGTAAAATTTAAACCGCTTATATTTGCAAAATATATTGTAAACAAATGGAATACAACCTATATGAACTAAAAAACGGAATAAGAATAGTTCATAAACCAATAAGTGGAAAAATTGCCCATTGTGGCTTTGTAATAAACACGGGAAGCAGAGATGAACATGTTGATGAAAATGGAATTGCTCACTTTATTGAGCATACTATTTTTAAAGGAACAAACAAAAGAAAAGCACATCACATCTTAAATAGAATTGATAGTGTTGGAGGAGAGATAAATGCATACACAACCAAAGAAAAAACCTGTGTTTATGCCTCATTTGTTGTTGATTATTTCGAAAGAGCTGCTGAATTATTATCCGACATTTTAATTCACTCTACTTTTCCTGAAAAAGAAATTGAAAAAGAGAAAGATGTTATTATTGATGAAATTCACTCTTATCAAGACACACCTTACGAACAAATTTATGACGATTTTGAAGAGTTGGTTTTTAAAAACCATCCTTTAGGAATGAATATACTTGGAACTGAAAAAAGCGTTAAAGAAATTGATAGAATTAAAATATTAGATTTTATCAATAGAAATTATGCTACAAACGAAATTGTGTTTAGCATTATAGGAAACATTGAAGAAAAAAAGATTTTACGAATAGCCCAAAAATATTTTGAAGATTTTCAGACTAAGCAAAATCATACCAATCGAATTCTATTTAATAATTACCAACCGTTTCAAAAGTATATTGAAAAAGATAATCTTCAATCACATACTATTATAGGAAATATTGCCTATGGTGCAAAACACCCTAATAAACCTGGTTTTATATTACTTAATAATATTTTAGGCGGACCAGCCATGAACAGTCGTTTAAACATGTCTATTCGAGAGAAATATGGTTACGCTTATTCCATCGAATCAAGTTATTCAAGCTATTGTGATACAGGTATTTTTAGCATTTATTTAGGTACAGACGAACGAAATAGTAAAAAATCTATTGATTTAACCTTAAAAGAACTCAAACGATTTAGAGAAAACAAACTTACAGCTATTCAACTTCATCGTGCAAAGCAGCAGCTTTTAGGACAAATTACTCTATCGGAAGAAAACAATGTTAACATAATGTTGGGTATTGGAAAAAGTTTAATTAATTACGGAAAAGTAGATAGTTTGGTTGAAGTTTATAAAAAAGTAAATAAAATTAGTGCAGAAGAATTACTTCAAATTTCAAACGAAGTTTTTGATGAAAAACAACTTAGTATTTTAACCTTTCAAGCAAAAAATTAACTCATTATGAATTTTTTATCGGAAGAACTTGAAGATTATATTAAACAACATTGTGAAACAGAACCAGAGTTGCTTCAAGAGTTGAATCACGAAACATGGGAAAAGGTGTTAAACCCAAGAATGTTATCTGGTCATGTTCAAGGCAGAGCATTGAGCATGTTGAGTAACATGATTAAGCCAAATAACATTTTGGAAATTGGAACTTTCACTGGTTACTCTGCTATTTGCTTGGCCGAAGGATTAGTTGAAGGAGGAACAATTGATACGATTGACATTAACGAAGAATTAGAAACCTTAGCAAAAACTTACTTTAAAAAAGCTAAAATTGAACATCAAGTAAATTACATGATTGGAAATGCTGTTGAACTAATTCCAACATTAAAAAAACAATACGATTTGGTTTTTATTGATGCCGACAAAGAAAATTATGCTGTATATTATGATTTGGTTTTCGATAAATTAAATACTGGTGGCTACATCATTGTTGATAATGTTTTGTGGAGTGGAAAAGTACTTCACAAACCAAAACCTGAAGACATTGATACTAGGGCAATTATTGATTTTAATAAAAAAGTACAAAACGACTCCAGAGTTCAAAATGTGCTTTTTTCTATACGCGATGGTTTAATGGTGGTTAGAAAGAAAAACTAAAAACTTGATTGATTGAAACCATAAGCAAAATTGCCCCTAGTAAATAACTCACAATTAAGGGAAATGCAATTACCCGATTTGATACAATTGTTTTAATCATTCTTTTACTGAATAAGAATATTGCCAATGCAAACAAAGGATAGGTAATTAATGTTATAACAATCCAAAAAGTCATTGATAAATTTATTGAGTTGGTGATTTATTGAGTTATTGAATTGGTGATTTATTGAGTTATTGAATTGGTGAATTGTTGAATTGTTGAATTGTTGAATTGTTGAATTAAAACTATCGATTAATTGAAACTTTGAATGAATCTTTTAAACCATCTGCATAAATTAATTTAAAAAGATATGTTCCGTTTTTAATAGAAGCGACATTTAATTTCAAGTTCTGTGCGGTTAATACTTTAGTTTCACTTAATACCAATTTACCCGATAAATCTAAAACATCTATTTTAACATTACCTTTTATCGCTTTTTTAATTGGTATATTCAACATATTTATTGCAGGATTTGGATAAGGATAATCTGTTTTTTCTAAAAAATCATTCGTACGAACTCCAACTGTGTTATCCTCGATATTTACAGAAATCGAAGGAGTTGCATCAAAACCAAAACCTGCCCAATACCATTGAGCAGATTGACCAGCAGGCAAAACTTTAACAGGATTTATGGGTTGTAAATACTGATTAATTGTTGCGGTATAATCTAATACAACATCGTAACCCAATCGAAGTTCATCGCTAGCATTATAAATACAAAATAAATAGCGTTGATTATCATCTAAAGTAAATGGTGTTTCAAATTCTACATATACATTAGTTCCATTTTGAGTTTCATCAGGATAATAATAAAATGCATCACCAACTTGAGGGATATTATTAAATGTTGGATTCATTAAAGATAAATCTGAAAACGAATCGTTCCATTTATAAGCTCTAAGTTCAATTACTTCGTTCGACATAAATCCATTTACTGGAGCACAAGAAAAAGTCATTCCTTTTGCAGTTCCTCTACTGGCATTAGCATTTTGAAACACAATACACGATTCCCAATCATCATACAAAGTTGTTGATTCGTTTAATGAGTAAGCAGTTGATGAAATTGGTTTATTAAAACTATCGACTCTCGAATTTGCAAAAACACTTGAGTTTATTGAGAAAGAGGTATTAAATACATTGTCAGAAGTATCATCATCATTTGCTAAATTAACTCTATACTCAATATTATAAACACCTGCATTCCAAGTTGATGGAGCAAAAGTTCCTAAATCGGAATAAATCGTATCAACCAAAACACCAACTGGGGCTGCAAAATTTAAAGGTGCTGAAGTATTAGCATAAACACTTGACCCATTATAAGTTACATCAACACTAACTGTAGCTCCGTTTTGGTCGTTTGATCCAGGATTAAAAGCATACAATCCTAAATTTAATTGAAATTCAGTTCCATTTTGAGCTAAAAAACCAGGAAATGCTTGATGGGGTGCCATCACAATATCGGCAGCACTGGTTCCTAAATCATTAGCATTCAACCCAATTTTTGTACCTATAAAAGCATGTACACCACCCATTGCTATAAAATCTTTTAAAGCATCTCCTTCTTCGCTACCAATAGATACTACAGGAATTGTTATACTACTTGCGTAAGTAGAACCACCCATTGCAAAAGGACCTGGATCTCTATTAATTAATATTAAACCTATAGCTCCAGCTTGTTGGGCATAATATGCTTTGATGTCGTGCCAACAAAAACTACGGTATGCAACAGCAATTTTACCCGTTAAATCATTTACAATTGGTTCACAGGCATCTTGCCAAGTTGGGTTTCCATTTGCATCAATTGCACCACTAACGGTATCATCTACAAAAACTAATTCTGCTTCTATTGCATTTAATGCATTCGTTAAATCTGGTGTATTAGGCCAACCTGAAGATGCTGCATCTGCCCAAATAGACTCCACAACACCTAATAGCAATAAATTGTTTGGGCTTTGTGTAATTTTAGTTATTACCTGATTGTAAGCTAATTGTGCTGTCAATAATGCAATTAAAGAAAAGGCAAGTTTTTTCATGTAATATAGTTTTTACAATAAATAACGAAGCAATATACAACATTTTTTGATTAAAAAAAAAGCCCTCATTAAAAAAACGAGGGCTTTAATAATAAGATAAAAACTTATTGTTTATCTGTTAACTGAGGCTTTAAACGTGTCTTTAGAACCATCAGCAAAAGTTAAGTTGAATAAGTATGCTCCATTAGCAATTGAAGCTACATTGATTTTTAAAGGACCTTCACCAATTGTGTTGTTTTCTGAAAGAACTACTTTACCTGTTAAATCTAACACCTCAACAGTTACAGCACCTTTAACACCTTTTCTTACAGGAACATTTAACATGTTTACTGCAGGATTTGGGTAAGGAGACGAAGATGCATTTAAATTAGAATTTTCAACTCCCAATGTCGGTGGGAAAGATAATCTAACCGAAAAAGCAGGAATATAATCAAGACCAAAACCAGGCGAATACCAAGTAGGGGTTGCTCCAGTAGTTGCTACATCGGCCAAAGGAAATAAAACTTGTAAATCTCTTCCATAAACAGTTGTATAATAATCAGCAGATGTATTATATCCAAATCTTAATGAGTCACTCTCAGAGTACACGCAAAAAAGATATCTTTGATTGTCTAACAATGAAATTGGAGCTTCATCAAATGGAACATAAATATTTTGTCCACTTTCAGATTCATCTGAAAAGAAATAAGTAGCTGTTCCAATTGGATTACTTAAATTTAAATAGGTAGAAGTATAGTTTGGAGATCCATTCGAAAGGTCTGATAGAGTATCATTCCATGGGTACATTCTAACTTCAAAGAAACTATTTGCCATAGTACTACCAACAGCCTTAGCAGACAAATTCATACCAAGAGCTTCAGCTCCTCTAGCTTGTAAATTAGAATTTCTAAAAACAATACAAGGCATCCAAGAGAATGAAGTTGACAAATCTGGGCTAACATAAGATGATGCAATTGGAAAACCATTAGCATCTTGAGTTGCATATCCAAAATTGTCTTCATTGTTAGTTATATGAAAATCGTATGAATAAACATTATCAGACGCATCATCATCACTGCCATTAATTGTATAAGTAACTGAATAAGTACCAACATTCCAAGATGATGGTGAATACACTCCTAAATCAAAATACTGAGTATCAACCACTACACCTACAGGAGCTACAAAATCTAAAGGAGTTGAAGTTTGAGAATAAACACTTGAACCACCATATGTTACATCTACTGTTGCTGTTACTCCTGTTTGTGCGTTTGCACCTAAATTATAAGCAAATAAACCAAACTCAATTGAATGTTCAGAACCATTTAATGCGATATCATAAGGCATTGTTAATGCAGAAGGCAACAATAAATCAGGCTTAGCAGTTGCCATATCATTTGCTGCTACACCAATTTTATTACCAATAAATAATACAACTGGACCATTTTGCATTTCATTAACTAACTCTGCACCTGCTGAAGATTTAAGAGCAATTGCTGGAATAGTACAGTTAGGAAAATTAACATCCCCCAACATTCCAATTAAAGCGTCCTCTCGATTAACAATAACAACAGCTATAGCTCCAGCATCTTGAGCATATGTAACTTTAGTACCAAATGAACAAGTATTTCTATAAACCACAGCTATTTTACCAGTTAAATCATTAATTAAAGGGCTACAACCTTCTTGAGAAACAGGATTGCCTTGTGGATTTAATCCAGGTGAACCATCTTCAACAAGCATTAACTCTCCTTGAACATAAACTCCAGGTTGACCAAAATCTAAAGCCAAACTCCATGAACCATCATCAGTTTGAGAACCACCAGCAGATTCTGGCCAATTGGTTTCATTAGCTTGAACACCGAATTCAAAAGTATGCTGCACCGACGCTGGAGAGATACCTTTAACTTGCACTTGAGCGTAAGACCATAGTCCAATAGCCCCAAGTGAAATAGTAAGTAATAA
>JABTUP010000030.1 GCA_015075325.1 Flavobacteriales bacterium
CTGATTAGTGTGGCAATTAAAAATAAAATTGTAAAATAACACATGGCTGCAAAATCAAAACTTGTTGTTTTATTTTTATTAGTTGCTATTTCATTACCGTTTTATGCTCAAACCATTTCCGAATTACAAAGCAAGTTAAAAAACGCAACCGATTCGTTAGATTTATCACAACTCAACGAAAAAATTGGGCACGAGTATTTTTTCCAAGGAGAATTTATAAAAGCATTAGCCTATTTTACCAAGTCATTAAAAATTGCGGAGGCAATGCAACACGAATACAATGTTGCCAGTTGTTATAACAACATTTCGGCGGTTTATATGGAAACCGGAAAATATAAAGAAGCAGAAGAATTTGCCAAAAAAGCAATACAACTTTATTTAAAACTCAACGATGATAATAAAGCTATTGCAAATGCTTATTCAACATTGGCAAATGTTTATTACATGGAAGTTAAAGATTCTTTGGCAGAATTTAATTACAAAAAATCGATTGAATACAATCATTTAGCAAACGATTCGGGCGGGTTACTCCGTACTTATAAAAATATTGGAGCTCTTTATTTTGAGATGGGAGATACTCTTCAGGGTATAAATTATACAGAAAAGAGCACCAATTTTTTAACACTCCAAAATAAGCCTTTAGATTGGTTTTCGACTTATCTTTCTTTAGGAGAAGTTTATACTTATAGTGGCAATTTAACCAAAGGAAAACAGTACATCGATAGCTGTTCAGCACTTTTGCCAAAAATAAATGCTTTTCATAAAATTGATGATTACTATTATCTTTTGCACTACTACTATGTAAAAATGGGCAATGTACAGTTAGCATTAGAAAATTACAAACTATACTCTAATTATAAAGATAGTGTTTTAAATACCGAATCAAATAATCAATTGCTCGAATTAAAAACGCGATACGAAACCGAGAAAAAAGAAAGCAAAATACAAGCTCAGCAAATTATAATTGAAAAGGAAAAAAAAGTAAAATGGTTTTCTGTTTCCATACTGGGATTGGTATTAGCACTTTTAGTTTTTTTACTCTTTTTTATTAAAAACAAACACAAACACAAAACCGAACTGCTATTAAAAGAACAACAAGAAATTGCATTAAATAAAGTACTTGAAGCCGAAGAAAGAGAGCGAACCCGAATTGCCAAAGATTTACACGACGGGATTGTACAAAATTTAACAGCATTAAAATTAGCACTAAATCATGTTGCCAAAAACAGTACAACACAGGCACAGCAATTGGAAAACATTAGTAATGATTTAGAAAAAACAACCAAAGAAGTTCGCGAAATTTCATACCAAATGATGCCTGTTACTTTAAAAGAATTGGGGTTAATCAAGGCATTGGAAGAATTGCTTCAAAGAAACCTAAAAAATGCTGCCATAGAATTTGACTTTAATTATTTTGGATTAGAAAACAGATTGCCCGAAAAGATAGAAGTAAATGTCTATCGTATTTGTCAGGAATTAATAAACAATTCGATTAAACACAGTAAAGCAACAACTGTTTCTATTTTAATTCAATTAAAGAATAACATTTTACAACTTACCTACGAAGACAATGGTGTTGGTTTTGATGCCAACAACATAAAAAAAGGCATTGGTTTAAATAGCCTAAACAGCCGAATAGAAATAATAAAAGGCTCGCTAGAATTTGATAATAAAACAATTAGCGGAACAACTGCCTATATTAAAATACCGCTATAATTTACGATAAATTTCGTAGTTGAAATACGAAATATGTCGTATTCCTTTTTCCTTCTTGTTTGATATTTTTGATGCGTTAAACAATAAAAAAACGGATATGAAAAAAATTTACAAATTATTATCAGTTGCTCTAGTTTTATCGGGTAGCTTAACATTAAATGCCCAAACTTGGGAGCCAATAGGTAACGGAACTACGGCATCTGTTAGTACCATAATTATCGACGGCAATGATATTTATGCAAATGGCAATTATCAAAATGGTTCTGATGTGTTTTCTTATGGAAAGTTTTCTGGAGGGCAATGGTTTCCTTTAGGTAACTGGAAAGGCGTTTCAGGTGGTATTGGTGTAGTAAATTGTGCACTAAAAGTAGGTGATGACATCTATGTTGGTGGTGTTTTTATTGATGGTGCAGGAAACCCCGACATGGATAGAATAGCAAGATGGAATATAACAACCCAAACTTGGCATCCACTAGGCACAGGATTAAATCAGTATGTAAATTCAATAGTTCAAATGGGTTCTGATATTATTGTTGGAGGAAAATTTACAAATGCTGGAGGAGATGCAAATGCTGATTTTGTCGCAAAATGGGACGGCAGTTCTTGGAGTGCATTAAGTTCAACGGTAATTAGCACAAGTTCTTTTACCTCAGTAAATGCATTAGCTGTTTCTGGAAGCGATTTGTATATTGGAGGAAACTTTGAAAATGCAGCTGGAAATTCAGCCATTGATTATATAACCAAATGGGATGGCAATTCCTTTTCTTCTGTTGGAGGATGGTCAGGACAAGTAGGTGCTGTATTTACTATGGATATTGCTACCAATGGAGATTTATATATTGGAGGAGAATTTCCTTTAAGAGCTGCTAAGTTTGATGGAACAAATTGGTCAATTTTAGGAAGTCCAACAGCAATTAATCAATTGGTTAGAGAAATTAAAGTTGTTGGATCAGACGTTTATATTGGAGGTAATTTTACTGATGTTGCAGGAGTAGCAACGGCTGATTATATTGCAAGATTTGATGGTACTAACTGGTATGATGTTGGCGGTGGATTAAATGCTTATGTAGCTGAAATAGTTTCAAATTCAGGTGATTTATATGTTGGTGGAAATTTTACTGATGCAGGAGGAAATACAATAGCAGATAAAATTGTAAAAATTGGAATTTCAACAGCAATAGAAGAAACAACAAAAACCAACGCAACAGTTTTTCCTAATCCAACCAACGGAATCGTTTATGTAACCATGGAAAATAATGTATCAACTGCTGTTGAATTATATAATGTTGTGGGCGAAAAATTGAGTTCAGATAAAATTCAAGGCAATACGTATCAGTTGAATTTAACTTCTTATCCATCAGGAGTTTATTTTCTGAAATTAAACAACAAAACAACCAAAATACTTAAAAAGTAAACTAAAAACAAAACAATTGCTTAAACCGTCTTTGGAACTGCCAAAGGCGGTTTTTGTTTTTAATTAACTTTAATTTTTATTTAATGTTTTAGTATATCGTAACTTTGCATGTTTAATAACATAAGAAATGTCAGAAAAAATAGAAGAATTAGATAGTGTAGTAATCAAGTTCGCAGGCGATTCGGGTGATGGAATGCAGCTCACTGGCGACCAATTTAGCAATACCACCGCATTTATTGGAAACGATTTATCTACTTTCCCCGATTTCCCTGCCGAAATACGTGCTCCACAAGGTACCGTTGCAGGAGTAAGCGGATTTAAAATACAATTTGGTAATTCTAATATCTACTCGCCAGGCGATAAAGCAGACGTGTTAATTGCAATGAACCCAGCAGCTTTAAAAGCTAATGTAGATTGGATTAAGGACCGAGGCACTATTATTATTGATAGCGATAGTTTTAAAGCAAAAGATTTCGAAAAAGCTGGTTACACTTCAAATCCTTTAGAAGACGGAAGCTTAGATGGCTATAACTTAATACAAGCTCCAATAACCAAACTTACCAAAGATAGTGTGGAAGGATTTTCCATCGAAAACAAATTTAGAACACGAAGTAAAAACATGTTTGCTTTAGGTATAGTGTATTGGTTATTTAACCGACCACTTAACATTACCGAAGACTTTTTAAAAGCAAAATTTAAAAAAAATCCCGAGTTAGCTAACGCAAACATCGCTTCATTAAAAGCAGGCTACAATTATGCTATTACAGTTGAATTGTTGCCATCATCTTACCAAATAAAACCAGCAACTTTACCCAAAGGAAAATACCGAAGCATTACTGGTAATACTGCAACAGCTTGGGGCTTTTTGGCTGCTGCCGAAAAATCGGGGTTACAATTGTTTTTAGGTTCTTATCCAATTACTCCTGCTTCCGATATATTACATGAATTATCGAAACACAAAGGTTTTGATGTAATCTCTATTCAAGCTGAAGATGAAATAGCAGGAATTTGTTCGGCCATTGGAGCCAGTTTTGCTGGAGGTTTAGCATTAACAACCACATCTGGACCTGGGTTGGCTCTAAAAGGCGAAGCCATTGGTTTAGCCATGATGACCGAGTTGCCTTTGGTTATTGTTGATGTTCAACGTGGCGGACCAAGTACAGGTTTGCCAACTAAAACCGAACAATCGGATTTATTACAAGCTGTTTATGGTAGAAATGGCGAAAGTCCGGTAATTGTTATTGCTGCTAGCACACCTTCAAACTGTTTCGATTATGCTTTTATGGCTGCTAAGTTGGCTGTTGAACACATGACTCCCGTAATTTTACTAACCGATGGTTTTATTGCCAATGGTGCCGAACCTTGGAGAATAAAAAATACTGAGGAATTACCAGCAATTCATCCTGCAAAAGTTGATGTTAAAGCTAGAGAAGCTTGGAAACCATATTTGAGAGATATTGAAAAATTATCACGCCAATGGGCAGTTCCTGGCACAAAGGGCTTTGAACACCGCATAGGTGGTTTAGAAAAACAAGAACTTTCTGGAAACGTATCGTATGAGCCATTAAACCATGAAAACATGGTAAAAATAAGAGCCGAAAAAGTAAAACGTGTAGCAAATTTTATTCCTGAACTAAAGGTAGAAGGTGCTGAGCAAGGCGATTTACTAATTGTAGGCTGGGGTGGTACTTTTGGTAATTTGTACACCTCTTTTAACGAAATTAAAAAAGAAAACTCAAAAGTTGCTTTTGCACACTTTAATTACATTAATCCGCTTCCAAAAAATACCGCCGAAGTTTTTGCTCGCTACAAAAATATTGTAGTTTGTGAGCTTAACTTAGGGCAATTTGTAAGATTACTAAGAAGCGAATTACCTCAATTTAATTACATTCAATACAACAAAGTGCAAGGTTTACCATTCTTAAAATCAGAATTGGTAGATGAATTTGAACGAATACTTGCTTTATAATAGATTTAATTTTCTGAAAAATGGAAACAACACATTTAACCAATACTAACGAAACAACACTTACCGCAAAAGATTTTGCATCGAACCAAGATGTGCGTTGGTGTCCTGGGTGTGGCGATTACGCCATTTTAAATGCCATACAAAAAACATTACCAGAAATAGGTAAAAAAAGAGAAGACATTGTATTTGTTTCAGGTATTGGCTGCTCCTCTCGATTTCCTTATTATGTTGAATCGTACGGTTTTCATACCATACATGGAAGGGCTCCAGCTATTGCAACAGGAGTAAAATTGGCAAATCCAAAACTGAGTGTTTGGCAGGTTACTGGCGATGGCGATGCTTTAGCCATTGGTGGAAATCACTTTATACATGCACTAAGAAGAAACATTGACATCAATATTTTGTTGTTTAACAACGAAATTTATGGGCTAACCAAAGGACAGTTTTCGCCAACATCTAAAACAGGTATTGTAACCAAATCATCGCCTCAGGGCACAGTTGACAGGTCGTTTAACCCCGGTAAATTAGCCATGGGTGCAAATGCAACTTTTTTTGCCAGAGTAGTAGATATTGAACCAAAAAAAATGGTGGAAGTATTTATTGAGGCTGAAAAACATAGAGGAACTTCGTTGGTAGAAATATTACAGAATTGTGTGATTTTTAACGATAAAGTTTTTGCTGGTATTACTGATAAAGAAGTAAAGTTTGACAATCAACTTTGGTTAAAACATGGAGAACGAATGATTTTTGGTTCGGCAAATAACAAAGGATTACGTTTAAACGGATTAAAATTAGAAGTAGTAACCATTGGCGAAAATGGCATTACCGAAAACGATATTTTAGTACACGATGCTTTTTGTGAAGATAGTACGTTACATAACTTGTTGATTAATCTTTCTGCACCTGAATTTCCTGTTGTTTTTGGTGTTATTAGAAGTTATAAAGCACCAACATTTAACGATGGCATTTGGAATCAGTTAAAAGAAGAGAAGCCTAAAGCAAAGTTTAAAACGGTAAACGAATTGATGAACAGCGGAGTAACTTGGGAGATTTAATCACCAATTCAATTGTAAAATTTAAAAAGGAAGTCTAATTAGACTTCCTTTTCTTTCAATAAAGATTGTATAAACAAGTCCGTTTCTTCGGTGTAGCGTTTGTAATAATTGCCAGTGCCTGGCCCATAAAATCCGGTTCTAATTTTTCGAACCTTTCCTTTTTTATCAATAAAAACAGTGGTTGGGTACGACATGATTTGATTTAACATAGGAAGTGTTTTGGCAGCTTCAATTTTACTTGCTTTTCCAGCTATTAAAAAATCGAATTGTGCATTAAAATGCTTCTGTATTTTTCTAATGTTATTTTTTGCTGTTTCTAAATCAGTGGTTTTATCAAACGAAAGTGCTACAATTTCTAATCCTTGTGATTGGTATTTTTTATGCAATTCGGTTAAATAGGCAGTTTCATCTTTGCAATTGGGACACCAAGGACCCATAATGTTTACAATTACTACCTTATCTCGGTACTTATCATCGGATAACGAAATGCTATCATCATTAATATTGGGGAGTTTAAACGATATAGTTTCAAACCCTTCTTTTAAAAAAGTAAGCGAATCGGGATTAGTTAACTTAAACGCTTCGTTTTTGGTGGCAGTCCAAGGTTCTTCCCAATGCGAACCCGACCAAAAATTGCCTTCTAAAACACCGTTGATAAATGATGCTTTAAACAAAAAGGCATGAGCCCCATCGAAACAAGAAAGGTATAAATTGTTGTTGTACATGTTTCCTTCTAAAAATCGGTAATCGCCAGTTTCGGTCATAAAGGTGCCAGTAACATAGTTATCTACTTGTTGAAACAAACCAACGGCTTTATAATGGTCGTCGGTACCTTTACTAAAATCTACTTCCCATGTTCCAGAAATGTTTGGTTGAGCTTTACTCATTTTTTCGGGTTTTGGAAATCTATCCATTATGTTTTGAGAAGCTTCAAATGGTATTTTATTTTTTAAGTCGCCTTTATACCAAAACCCATTTATTTTGGTTGGGCTAACAATTTCACCTTCAAACCACGAGTTAAAAATTTCGTCTTTAATGATTATTTTATTACCCGAAATGGTAATGTCTTTTACAGGAATACGTTCTTCGGCATTGGTAAATTCAATTTCATAAGCCGAATCAACCTTGTTTAGCGTAAAATCAACAGGTAAAAAATTATTGGGAGTTAATTCGAATTCGAGATGCCAGTTTCCTTCAACCAAAAGTTCGTTGTTTGCATCGTTTTTAATGCTTTCGTTAGAGTTGCACGAAAATAAAATCAACAAAAAAGATGAAAAAAGTGGATTTGTAAATTTCATGGTTAAAAGCAGGTGTTTTAATTAATCAACGAAAATAGTAAAAAAACAGGAGCAAATTTAGTTGAGCAACTGGAAGTTATCCAATATTTTTAATGACCTTTTTTTGTTTGATTTTTAACATTTGTTGAAATTGCATTTTTAGAAAAAAAAGCTATAAAAAATACAATATTTTTATAATTTATATATAAATATTGAATATCGAACTTTCCTAAACAAACCAATAAAATATGGTGTTTTATTAAATGATATCGACTAGCTTTACCATAACAAGATCAACATGATTATGAATGAAAATTTAAAAAAATTAGAAAAGAAAATGTTTATTGAAATGTATGGTGAGGAAGAATTTGAAAACCTTAAATCCTTACCAAAAGTAAAAATTCCAGAGGAGTATTCAGAAAGACCTCCTAGTATAAGAGCTGAGATTGACAAAAGAAATAATTTAAACCAAAGAGAAATGAAAAAATTTGAAGATTTATTTAACGAGTTTAATCCTGAAAATTCAGAACATGATTTTCGGAAAATTGCAAGTAACTTGATGAGTAATTTTGTAATCAGAATAAATACCCATGAGTATTTATTTACAGAAATTGAATTTTATTGTCAAACCATTGATAAGAATCGACATCATGACCCCTATGTTCATGGAGATGATTTACAAAAGCGGATGAGTCATTGGTATTTTCATGGTTCTGGATTAGATTTAACTTTTGGTAATGAATTGTATTATGGAGGTATCTTAATTAGAGGTATTAAAACTAAATCAGATGGAGAATTTAAATATATATCTGGTCCGCTTAATGTTGTTAAAGAGTTATTTTCAAAAGCAAATAAAGTAGATGAAGAAAATATATTTTGTTTAGCATATAAGAATAATGCATCAATACTAATAGATGAGCCTTTCTTTGTTAGAAGAGTTGGTTTAAATGAGAAACACAATGAAGAATTTTATAATAAGAAGTATAGAGCAATTGTTGATATTTCTTCAAAACATCCCTTTAAAGAAAAAGAAAAGGTTTATAAAACACTAAAGGAAGATTCCTCTGTGAATGTTAATTTAGAAAAACTCTTTGGTTATAAAATAAAATGAAAAATTCCAACCAAGTCTATTTCTCGTCACTATTAAAACATCAATTCCCTGAACTAATCATTGAGTTAGAAAATGGTTTAACAGAGCAAAAAATAAGTTTTCGCTATTTATCCAACACTAAAGACATTTGGTGTAGAGATTTTATGCCAATCCCAGTTGAGAAAGAACAGTATCTGTTGTTTCGTTATTATCCAAATTATTTAAAAGGAGTGCCTGAAATTAGAACCGATAATAAATTGGTTTGTTCTGTAAATGGAATTAGTTTTAAGTATTCATCGCTAATTATTGATGGAGGTAATGTGGTAAGGTTTGGAAGCAAAGCTATTTTAACTGATAGAATTTTTCTCGATAATAACGTAAGTATCGGAAATGTGAAATTGATGAGCCAATTAGAGAAACTTTTAAAAGCTGAACTAATTATTATTCCTGCTGAAGATGATGATGTTATTGGACATGCTGATGGAATGGTTCGTTTTATTAGTGAAAATACTGTTTTAGTAAACGACTACTCCAAAACTAAAACTCCAAGAAATTTTCAGAAAAGATTGTTTAATAGTTTGGAGCAAGCCCAATTAGAAATTAAACTTATTCCTTATTTTCCTAATGAAAAATGGAAACCAAAAACCAAATACGATGTTGCTCCTGCAACTGGTGTTTACATCAATTATTTGCAAGTTGGAGAAAGTCTATTTTTACCTCAATTCAATAATCGAGAACAAGATGATATGGCAACAGAACAATTTGAACTATTTTTCAAAAAAGTTGTAAAAATCAATTGTCAAGAATTGGCTATGGGTGGTGGTTTATTAAATTGTGTTTCTTGGAATGCTTAAAAAACCGCATACAACAAGTGCCCAATGTAGAAGTACAAAAAGATGCCGAAAATATCGTTGGTGGTGGTAATAAACGGGCCTGTTGCTAAAGCTGGGTCAACTTTGTATTTATGAAGCAAAATGGGAATAAGTGTTCCGAAAATTCCAGCAAAAATAATTACCGAAAGCAATGCAATACTAACGGTTGATGTAATTGCCCAGTTGATTTGATCGGGGAAAAACATATTGTATAAAAGCAATAAGCCCGAACAAACTAATCCGTTGGTTAATCCAATTAGCATTTCTTTAAAAACTTTGCTCCAAATACCATCTAAACCTAACGATTTATTGGCCAACCCTTGTACTACCAATGCCGATGATTGTACTCCAACATTTCCGCCCATAGCAGCAATAAGAGGAATAAAAAATGCCATTTCTGGGTGTATTTGTATTGCTCCTTCGTAAGTGCTAATAACATTTGAACTAACTATTCCTCCCATTAAACCCACCAATAACCAAGGCAGTCGAGCTCTGGTTTGTAACCACAAGTTGTCAGAGTATTCTACATTTTCAGAAATACCCGAAGCCAATTGATAATCTTTTTCGGCTTCTTCTTTAATTACATCCACAATATCATCAATGGTAATTCTTCCAACCAATCTGCCAATTTCATCAATTACAGGAACTACTACTAAATCGTATTTTTCCATTACTTGTCCAACTTCTTCATCTTTTAAATCGACTTTAACAGAAATAACCTTGTCGTTGTAAATGTCTCTAACTTTATTTTTATCGGGCGTAAGTAATAATCTTTTTAAAGAAATAATGCCTTGCAACATATCTCTATCGTCAACCACATAAACGGTATATACATTTTCTACTTCTTGGGTTTGTCGGCGTAGCTCATTAATGGAAGTTTTTATATCCCAATCAATATTTATTTTAACCAGCTCTTTTGCCATTAAGCCACCCGCAGTATCTTCGGGATAATTTAACAAGTCGATAATATCGCTGGCTTGTTCAATATCTTCGATGTGCGAAATAACTTCGTTTTTCTTTTCAACAGGAAGTTCGGCAAGTAAATCGGCAGCATCATCCGAATCCATGTTGTCGATAAACTGCTTGGCAATTTGTTCTGATGAAAGTGATTTTAAAAATCGTTCTCGAACATCTTCATCCAACTCAATAAGCACATCGGCAGCTTGTTCTTCTGATAGAAACACATAAAAAGCAATGGCTTCTTCTAAATCTTGTTCGTTAATAATTTCAGCAATATCAACCGGACGCAATGGTTCGATTAACGCCAACACAGCAGTTTCATTCTTGCTTTCAACAGCAAGATTGAGCTCGTCTAAAAATTGTTTGGTTAATTCGAATTGCATGGTTTCTAAAATCTAGAATGCTGCTAAGTTACTAATTTAAGGTTTGTCGTCTTTGTCATTCTGAACAATGTTTTACAGAAAACTTGTTTTTTGTGTAAAACAAAGTGAAGAATCTTTTAGCATAGAGAACGCTTTAAAACAGATTTTTCACCTCATTCTTCGAAATGGCAACTATCGTTCTGAATGAAAATAAAATTCTTAACTCTTCGCTTCTTCCAGCATATTGGTTAATTCAACAAATTGCTCCACCGAAAGCTGTTCTGGACGAAGATTAAAAACCTCATGTGTTTTAATTTCGTCAGTAATATATGGCTTTAACGAATTGCTCAACATTTTTCGACGTTGATTAAATGCTGTTTTTACCACTGTTTTAAAAAACGATTCGCTACAATTGAGTGTTTGTGTGTTGTTTCGAGTTAAACGTATTACACCCGATTTTACTTTGGGTGGTGGGTTAAACACATTTTCGTGAACCGTAAAAAGGTATTCGATAGTATAAAAAGCTTGTAACAAAACACTCGTAATGCCATAGGTTTTGCTTCCAGGTTTTGCAGCAACTCGTTCGGCAACTTCTTTTTGAAACATTCCAACCACTTCCGGAATCATATTTCTGTTGTCGAGTACTTTAAAAAGTATTTCGGTAGAAATGTTGTAAGGGAAATTTCCAATAACAGCAAAAGGTTTATTGTTGGTTATTAATCCCAAATCCATTTGAAGAAAATCGCCATACAAAATGTTTTTTTCTAATGTGGGAAAATGATTTTTTAAATAGGTAATCGATTCAAAATCGACATCAATGGCATGAGTGGTAAAACGAGTATCGTCTTTTAAATATTGGGTTAAAACTCCCATTCCTGGACCAATTTCCAACACATGGTTGTAGCCTTCGTGTTGAGTTAGGGCATCTACAATTTGTTTGGCAATACTTAAGTCGGTTAAAAAATGCTGACCTAAATGTTTCTTGGCTTTAACATCATCTTTAGCCCTTTCATCTCTTGTTGTATTAAAAGATGATTTTTCTAAGTTTTGGTTTCTATTGTGTTTTTTAAATTTCAAGGGTTCAATATTATTTTTACTTTCGCGTTGTTACAAAAGTAACGAAAAGCAAGTTAACACCTAATATTGCTTATCAGTCATTTATTTTGCCACAGATTACACAGATTTACACAGATTAAAAACTACCTAAATGCGGTTTAAATTAGATAGAATAAAATACTTTAATTTGCGAAAGAAATTTGTGCAAATTTGTGTAATCAGTGGCACTTTTTTGGTTTGTTGAAATGAAATATATTAGTTTTTTGATTTTTCTTTTTTCTTCTCTAAGCTCAATAGCTAATCAGTTTCAGCAATTGGTTGATGCTCCTATTCTGGAAGTTGAGATTGTAAATTTAAACCAACTAAAATCAAATCAGTTGGCTATTGCTATGCCTTTTGCTAAAGAAATTATTCTAAACCCTGAGCAACGAAAACACTTTGAAGAACAAGTAGTGATTAAAATAGAGTTGGTGTACACCAAATACCGTACTTCACCAACTTTCGACCAAAAAAAACTGAATTTTAATCGGTTAACTGAACTAAATAAATTGTTACCCGATTTGTTTAAAAATCCGTTTTGGGATTTTGAATTGATTAGCCAAACCAATGGAAACTCGCGTGAAGAATGTAACCCTATGTTTCACGGTTTTATTTTTACTTTTCGACCAAACTCTTCACCAACAACTTTGGCAGCAGAATCTTCATACCTACAACAAGTAGTGGATAATTTAATTAAACAGAGCGATAATGAAAATCCAAAAGATAAATTGAATTATGAATTAAAAACTCGCTGGGATACTAAAATTGGCTATGTGCACGACACCATTTGGAAAGTAAATGAAGTGAAACAAATTCCTCCTCCCGATTTTTTTTACGACCATTCGCTTTACAAAGACTCCACCGTTATTAATGCATTTGAACGAAACCAATCATGGAAAAATTTTGCTGTAGTTACCGATGTTACAGGGAGTATGTCGCCCTACATTGCTCAAGTTTTTGTTTGGTTAAAACAACAAACAGAAAATAATAATGCCAACTATTTTGTGTTTTTTAATGATGGCGACAACAAAGAATCACGAAAGAAAAAACCATTGGAAACAGGAGGCGTTTATGGAACAACAAACAAAGGTTTGGATGCAGTGATGCAAACAGCTTCAAATTGCATGAATAATGGTTCGGGTGGTGGCGAACGGCAAGAAAATGATATAGAAGCTATTCTGCTAGCTCAGCAAGAATATGAAGCTGCTGAAGAAATTATTTTGGTGGCAGATAACTTTGAAAGTATGCGTGATTACAAACACATGGATGGAATTAAAAAACGAGTTAGAATAATTGTTTGTGGTGCAAAAAATAGGGTAAATATCGAATACCTCGATTTAGCGAGAATAACAAAAGGTTCTATTCATACCAAAACAAGCGATATTTATGATTTAGATAAAATTAAACAAGGACAAAAAATTACTATCGATGGCGAACGCTACATTTTTGACAAAGGTAGATTCCATTTTTTGTATTGATGGAAATTAATTTACTTAAGAAATTCCCTTTTTTGATGTCGTAGTTAATTCGTTACATTTGTATAATGAGACAACATACAAATGAAATTTCAATAGACGAGATTCAACATTGGAAATTAAAGAGCTTTACAGAAACGAAAGAAATTTGGAACAAAACCGTATCTAAATCTGATTTTTCTATCAGTAGAAACGAAATCATTAAAATTATTGGAGCAAATAAAAGTGATTTGGAAATTTCACTGAATAAGTTGATTGAAAGAACAATTATAAAATTTAGAACGCTATTCAACCTAACCAATGAACAGTTCTATTACGATAGAGCAATAAAAAAATATGTTCTGTCTCGCGAAGTGATAAGCAACAATTATCCTACTTATACTTTCTTGTATAACTATCTCAACTCTTTAAAATTGTTTCATGAAGTTAATTCGGAGGAATTAACAGGTTTCTCACAAACATTAAAATTTCATTTTAAAAACACTTCTGCTGAGGTTCCTCAACTATTTGTTTTAATGAAAGCTATTCAACAAGGAAAACAAGTGCGATTTGCACATCATAATTATTTTAATAACGAGATAAACATTCACGTTATAGAGCCTTGGTTTATAAAACCAGATGCTGAAAAATTTTATGTTGGAGGTTTTAGATTAGAAAAAAACGAAATGGCAGCTAAAGGATACAGGCATTTTACAGTAAGCCAAATAATAGCGGATTCTTTAGAAATTTTAGATAACGAGATAGATAAAAATCGTAAGTCAGAATTATTTAACGAATTAGAATTTTCATTATTCAACCAATGTATTGGGGTTCGTATTTATCGAGAAGATGACCCTAATGAGAAATGCTTGAAAAGTACAATTAAGGTTGAAACCAATTTTACAATAGGAAAAGAATGGATAAATAACCCTAAACATATTGGTCAAAAGTGTATAAAAGAAGCTGAAAATATAGATGATAATTTCTTGTTTGAATTCAACAACTTTTATTACAACAACGCTTTCAAACAATTAATTTTAGGATTGGGAACTTCTGTTAAAGTGATTGAACCAAAAGAAGTGCAAGAAGATATTAAAAATGAATTATTAAAAAATATACAAAGCTATGCTTGAAAACAACACAAGTTTTTTAAATTAAATCTATAAAAGAAGAATTAATAAACAGAAGTTTTAATAACTTGGAGCAAAATATAAAAAAAGGCATTATGAACGTAATTAGAATGAATGGAAACAATGTTGAACTTCGTACCGATAAAGGTTCAATAATTAGAACAATAACCGACAAAGCTGTTTCTGCAAATTTAAATTCAATTGGTGATTTAGTTGTAGTAACTAAAATAGATGGGAAAGTTGAATTGCGTAAGGATAGTGGCTCAATAATCAGAACAATAACAGATAAAGCTACAGATGCAAAATTCAACGGCACAGATATAATCGTTACAAAGGAAAATGGTAAAATGGAACTACGTAAAGAAAACGGTTCGTTAATTAGAACAATGTAATTCTCCAAGAAAAATCCTCTATAAGAAGTTAAGTAATGGAAAACTTAGTAATTTCTTTTATTAAAGAAAGTGAAGATAAGTATAATGAAGAATTCACAAAAGGCAATTATTATAACATCTTCAATGAATTATCTATTTATGCAGATGAAGTAAAACATTCTTCGTATTTAAAAAGTTTTATTGACCCAAACGGTTTTCATGGGTGCGGTCATCATTTTTTTGATTCATTTATAAAAAACATTGAGATTGACTCTAATGATGATGAATTTAGTTGGTTAAAAGATTACGAAGATATTAATGTTTATGTCGAATATTTTATAGGAAATAGAGATCATCAAACTGGAAATTATATAGAAGATTTTTATGGCAGAATTGATTTATTGATTGAACATTCAAAGAAAAACAAAGCAATTGTTATTGAGAATAAAATTTACGCCAAAGACCAACCCCAACAGTTAAAACGATATTACGATTTCTCGACCAAAAAGTATGGAGAGATTAATAAAGATTTCTGGCTTTATTACCTCACATTAGATAATAAAGAACCAAGTGTTCAATCTTATGAGGGAGTCAGACTAGAAGATATTCATTGCATTTCATATCAAAACCATATTTTAAAATGGATTGAAAGTTCATTAACACATTTTGGACTTAATAAAAATGTATTCTCTTCTCTTACACAATACGCTCAAATTATTCATCAAATAACTAATCAATCTCTTGATATTAACGATACGCTTTTAAAACAAGAAAAATACTCAAGCCTTACAACAACTGCTATTATCGGAAAACGTGACGATTTACGTAAAGAGTTTTTTATTGAACTATTCAATTGCTTAAAACAACAATTACCAAATTCACAAATTAGTTTTGTTGCAAAAATTCATGAACCCATCAATGATATTAATAGTTCATTTGCACCAAATAATCACATCAAAAATATTGGTATTTGTATAGATAACACTATAAATATTGAAGTTCAAGATTGGACAAGATTAATTTATGGCGTATTTGACCCCATTAATAAGAATGCTGAACTATGTAAAAAAATGGAAGCATTAGGTTTTATCTATAAACCATGGTGGCTTTTGAAAGAATATCAAATAAAAAATTCCAAAAATATCCCTTTTGGATTCTATGATGACAAGTTGAATTTTACCTTTTTAACTAAAAGCAAAAGCATTGCAGAAGATTTTTCAAAAGAGGTGGTTCAGTTGGTTAATGAAGTTCGAGAAACAGCTCGGTTGTAGAAAAATCAATTTATTTAAAACACCTTTAAGCCTTAAAAATTAGTCGAATTAAGGTTAAAAAACAACCTCCCTTGCTAATGTCGTATTAAGCAAATTAGTTTTGTCTGTCTAAACTATTTACTTTAAACCATGACTGAAGAAGAACTAATTGAAAAAATTCAACAGCTTGAAAAACAAAAAGAAGTTGACATTAAAAATCAACACTATTCTAATGCTGCTGACAAAAGAGATTTAATCATGAAATATACCAATCAGCTCGAAGAACTAAGAAAGACTGATGAAAAATGATAGCTTTTCTGAGGAGAAACTTCTAAAAAAATTAAAGAAGCTTAAACAAAAAAGGCAGCAAGAACTCCTTAATCAAAACTATAAAGAAGCTGCCATTATTAAAAACGAAATACGAACTTGTATGATAGAATTTGAAAAGAAAAATAGTTATTCCCTGATAAAAAAAATCTCTTTTTCTATCACATTGTGTGCTGGTTCACTCTCTTCTATTTCCCAAAATGTTGTAGCTTCCGGTGGCGATACACATCAAAACACAATTGGTTTAGTTTCGTTTACCGTTGGTGAAACAGTTACGGAAACGGTTCAAAACACAACTATTATCACACAAGGATTTCATCAAACCAATTTAATAATAACGGTAGTTGAGGAAAATCCGAAGCTCGACATAACTGTTTACCCCAATCCAACAACTGATTTTTTTAATATTTCAAATAAAACACCCGATACAAAACTTCAATTGGTTGACATTTCTGGTCAAGTTCTTTTAGAAACATACGAAGATGAAATTGATTTAACTGATTATGCAGTTGGGCATTATATTCTTGTGGTGTCGAATACTGCATCTACAAGCGTTTATAAAATAATTAAACATAAATAATTTAACCATGAAAAAACACATTGTATCATTAATAGCAGCTTTATTATTGCTAATTACAACATTTGGCCAAGCCCCAAGTCTTATTAACTATCAGGCTGTTATAAGAAATAGTTCAGGTTCTATTTTGCCAAATCAATCCATAAGTTTGAGGCTTTCAATCCGTTTAGGAACTGTTAGCGGGTCAATTTATTATCAAGAAATACATACCGTTACTACAAATGATTTTGGATTAGTAAATGTTAAAATTGGAGAAGGAACACCTGTAATTTGGACGATGCCACAGGTTAGTTTTAGTTTACCTTTCGATTACTTTTTAGAAACAGAAATTGATGTAAACGGAGGTTCATCATACACCTTATCGGGTGTTACACAATTGGTTTCAGTACCTTTTGCGTTACATGCAAAATATGCAGAATCTGCTGGAGATTCAAAAGGACACTTTGTTGGCGATTATTATGGTGGGGGAATTGTTGTTTGGTCTAATCCAGAAGGCTCACATGGTATTATTATGGCACAAACCGACCAATCTTCTAGTGTAACTTGGTATGATGCTTCAAATGTAGTTAGCATAAATTCAAACTATGATGCTGTTTCAAATAAATTTTCCGATTGGCGTTTACCAACAAAATATGAATTGGAATTGATGTATGCCAATCGTGGCATAGTCGCTTCAACCGCTTATGATTTTGCTTTAGGTTTATATTGGTCATCAACAGAACAAAGTACTAACAATGCGAAAGCTATTAGTTTCTCAAATGGGTTAACATCTGATGCGTTAAAAGGACAATTGTTTAGAGTTCGAGCAATAAGAGCTTTCTAGAAAAAAATATAACCAAAAAATTTAAATGATGAACCCCTTTTATTATTCTAACATTGATGACAATATGTTGTGCCAATTAATGAAGAATAAAGAAATTTCGTGTTCTTTAGCTTACATCGTATGTGCTAAACAACATGAAGATTTAGAAATTACACCTAAGAAACATTCTATTGAATTATCAAATAATGAAATCTCAATAAATATTCTTCTTTATGTAGGATTTGAATCGGATGATTATTACACGATAAATAGAAAAAACAATCTTCATATTATTACATTTAATGAAATAGTCCCATCAATGATAGAGTTTACTGACTTAAATGTTAAGTTTATTGATAAGACTGCTTTGTTATTTACAGTATTAGCATTGTCAAAAAATCCAATTCTTACAGACTTACACCATCTCAGAAAAATTAAGTAAGTATGGCTTTATATTATTGTTATAACGAGGTTAATACCTTAGATAAGGCTTCATGGATTTATCTAATTAACTTGATAATAGAAAATGCTCCTGTTGTTGAAATTCAAGAATCATTAATGTTTTCCTATTCCTTTAACTCAAAGGATGCTGAGAAGTTATTTGATAAATATTTTGATATTAAATCTGCATTAAAAATCGAACTAAAACATCTAAACCTACACCATAAATTTGGACAACCAGAAAGATTATTTTGTTCCTATGTTGTAAATGGAGACACCTATTTTTCCCCTATAACACTTACTCGTTTTTTTAACAACAAAACCCTAATAAAACAAGTCCAAGACTGTGGTTCGGGTGATTATTTATTCGAAAATATTAATGGAGATATTGCTTTTTATAAAGATATAAGTTCGGCAAATCCTACTATCTTTATTAATAGTTTAGGTTGGTATGTTTTAACTAGTCAAAGACAAATTATTGAGTTACTTAATGAATATCATACTCCCGAAAAAGTTGAATTTAATTTACACAATAACCTAATTCCAATTAATTTAGAATGAGTTACTTTTCTTACTATATAAAAGAATACGATAAAGAAGATTTGATATGGCATTTTTTGATGAAATGGGTTTTAGAAAAGAATCCAATTATAGAAATTAAGCACCATATTTTTAAACTTAACAATCTGATTTCTGAAGAGGCAAAACAAAAATTTATTGATAAAAACGACTTAGAAGAAGTGATTAAACTTGAAAAAGAACAGTTTGAGAATAACATATCTTTCATCGGAAAACCAGTTGGGTTTTATTATACATTTTCAGTTGTAAATCCTGCCAATCCACACATTAAAAGCTCGTTATACCCCAAATTGTTATTAAGATACAAAGCCAATCAAGAACTAAAAAATCTTATTCTAAACTCGAAGAATTACATAAGTTGCGAAAGAGAAGACAACTTAATGGATTTAGCTTTCTATGAAGAAACAGACTCTAACAAGCCTCTTTTACTTTGTAATGATGGTATGATATATTTATACTTATCAGAACAAGATTTTGAATTTTTGAATTTAAAGGGTATTAAGTTATTTCCTTTCTCAGAAATGGATATTCATCCATTAGTAAAATTTGATTTTCCAAAGCAAAATTGTTCATCTAAAAACATCTCTATTTAGAATCGTTCTAAATAATAAATCTCATTTTTATTCGGTTGTTTTATTGGTTTCAATGTCTAAATTTGTTCTCTCAATTTAAACATTATTTAATCATAAAATTATGAGTCAAGGATTTTCAAAATCTTCAATAGGAAGAAAAGTTTTGATGGCCCTTTCGGGTTTCTTTTTGTTGGTGTTTTTACTACAACATTTTGTTATCAATTTTCTTTCAGTAATAAGTGCTGAAGCTTTTAATACTGCTTCACTTTTTATGGGAACCAACCCATTAATTCAGTATTTAATGCAACCAGTTTTGTTGTTTGGTGTTATTTTCCATTTAATTATGGGAATTACATTAGAATTGAAAAACAAACAAGCTCGTCCTATTCAGTACGCTAAAACAAATGGTGGAGTAAATTCATCTTGGATGAGCAGAAACATGATTATCACGGGCATTATGGTGATGTTGTTTTTAGGTTTACACTTTTATGATTTTTGGATTCCAGAAATTAAAACCAAGTTTATTGAAGGCAACATGAGTGGCTTAAATGCAAATGGAGAAGTTCGTTTTTATGAAGAATTAGTACACAAATTTGCAGACCCTATTAGAGTTGGAATTTATGTATTGTCTTTTGTGTTTTTATCATTGCATTTATTACACGGATTTCAATCGGCTTTTCAGTCGGTAGGTTTTAACCACAACAAATACACTCCTAACATTAAAAAGTTAGGAACCCTTTATGCAATTGCTATCCCAGTAGGATTTATTTTTATTGCACTTTTTCATCATTTTATCAATAACGCGCACTAATCTATTTTAAACATGTCAAAATTAGATTCAAGAATACCAGAAGGTCCTTTAGCAGAGAAATGGACTAAATATAAAAACCACTTAAAATTGGTTGCTCCAAACAACCGCCCAAAAATTGACGTAATTGTTGTAGGAACTGGTTTAGCTGGAGCTTCAGCAGCAGCTTCACTTGGTGAAATGGGCTATAATGTAAAAGCATTTTGTTTTCAAGATTCTCCTCGTCGTGCACACTCTATTGCTGCACAAGGAGGTATTAATGCTGCAAAAAATTATCAAAATGATGGTGATAGCGTTTATCGTTTGTTTTATGATACCATTAAAGGTGGCGATTATAGAGCTCGTGAAGCTAACGTTCATCGTTTAGCTGAAGTTTCGGGAAACATTATCGACCAATGTGTTGCACAAGGTGTGCCTTTTGCAAGAGAATATGGAGGGTTGTTAGACAACCGTTCGTTTGGTGGAACTCAGGTTCAACGTACGTTTTATGCTGCTGGACAAACAGGACAACAGTTATTATTAGGTGCTTACTCAGCATTATCTCGTCAAATTGGTTTAGGTCGTGTTAAGATGTACAATCGTCACGAAATGTTAGATTTGGTAAAAGTTGATGGAAAGGCACGAGGAATTATTGCTCGAAACTTAATTACAGGAGAAATTGAAAGACATTCAGCTCATGCAGTAGTTATTGCTTCGGGTGGATACGGAAACGTATATTTCCTTTCTACCAATGCAATGGGAAGTAACGTAACTGCCGCTTGGAAAATACATAAACAAGGAGCTTTATTTGCAAATCCTTGTTATGTTCAAATTCACCCAACTTGTATTCCTGTTCATGGAACCAACCAATCTAAATTAACATTAATGTCAGAGTCGCTTCGTAATTCTGGACGTATTTGGGTTCCAAAAAAGAAAGAAGATGCAGAAGCAATTAGAGCTGGTAAATTAAAACCAACTCAAATTAAAGAAGAAGATAGAGATTATTACTTAGAAAGACGTTATCCTGCATTTGGAAACTTAGTTCCTCGTGATGTTGCATCGAGAGCTGCAAAAGAAAGATGCGATGCCGGATTTGGAATTGAAGCTAATGATACCAACGAAGGTGTTTACTTGGATTTTTCTACCGAAATTCAAACTAAAGGAAAACAAGCTGCGTATGCAAAAGGTAATCACAATCCAACACCAGAAGAAATTACCACATTAGGAAAAAAATGGTTGGAAGAAAAATACGGTAACTTATTTACCATGTACCAAAAAATTACCGACGAAAACCCTTATGAAACACCAATGAAAATTTATCCTGCGGTGCATTATACCATGGGTGGCGTTTGGGTTGATTACAACTTACAATCAACTATTCCTGGCTGTTTTGTTGCTGGCGAAGCTAACTTCTCCGACCACGGAGCTAATCGTTTAGGTGCTTCTGCGTTAATGCAAGGTTTGGCCGATGGATATTTTGTGTTGCCATACACTATTTCAAACTATTTAGCAGACGATATTAGAACTGGAAAAATTTCAACCGATTTGCCAGAGTTTGCCGAAGCAGAAAACAAGGTAAAAGCTACCATCGATAAGTTCTTAAAAAACAACGGAACTAAATCTGTTGATTATTTCCACAAACGCCTTGGACATATTATGTGGAACAAGGTAGGAATGGCTAGAAAAGAAGAAGGTTTGAAAGAAGCTATTCAAGAAATTGCTCAACTAAGAGAAGAGTTTTATAAAGATGTTTTTGTTCCAGGCAGTGCAAACGAATTAAACCCTGAGTTAGAAAAAGCGTTACGTGTTGCCGATTTTATGGAATTAGGACAATTAATGGCAATAGATGCACTTCAACGTAAAGAATCATGTGGTGGTCATTTTAGAGAAGAATACCAAGATGCAGAAGGAGAAACATTGAGAGATGATGTAAACTTCAAATTTGTTGGAGCTTGGGAATACAAAGGTGAAGACATTGCTAAAGAAGAACTACATAAAGAAGAATTGGTTTACGAAGAAATTAAAATAGCAGCTAGAAACTATAAATAGATGAGTAATTAGTGAAAAGTAATTGGTAATTAGCTAAATGAGTTCTATAAAATCATATAAAGACTTGCTAATTTGGCAAAAAGGAGTTGAAATAGTTGTTTCATCTTATAAGTTAACAAAAACATTTCCTCAAGATGAATTGTATGCGTTAACCAGCCAAATTAAAAGAGCTGCAATTTCTATCCCTTCAAATATTGCTGAAGGTTATGGTAGAAATACCGACAAATCTTTTAGTCATTTTATAGATATTTCAAGAGGTTCGTTATATGAATTAGAAACTCAATTGCTTATTGCAAAAGAACTAGATTTTATTCAAGATACAGATATGTTTAACTATGTAATTGGTTTGATTAATGAAGAAAGTAAAATGATAAATGCATTTAACAACTCACTTTCAAAAAGCTAATCACTATTCACTAATTACTAATAACTTAATAATAATATGAGTGCATCAAAAAACATCAACATAACCCTAAAAATTTGGCGTCAAAAAAATGCTCAAGCCACAGGGAGTATGGAAACTTATAAATTAGATAATGTTTCTACAGCAAGTTCTTTTCTAGAAATGTTAGATCAATTAAACGAACAATTGGTTAACGAAAGAAAAGAGCCTATTGCTTTCGATCATGATTGTCGTGAAGGAATTTGCGGAATGTGTTCATTATACATCAACGGTAGAGCTCATGGACCAGATACTGGAATTACCACTTGCCAATTACATATGCGAATGTTTAATGATGGAGACACCATTTATGTTGAACCTTGGCGTTCGGTTGCTTTTCCAGTAATTAAGGATTTAGTTGTTGACAGAAGTGCTTTTGATAGGATTCAGCAAGCAGGAGGTTTTGTTTCTGTAAACACATCAGGAAATACTATTGATGCAAATGCAACACCTGTTGCAAAAACAGATGCAGACAAATCGTTTGAAGCAGCAGCTTGTATTGGTTGTGGAGCTTGTGTTGCAACTTGTAAAAATGGCTCAGCAATGTTGTTTGTTGGTGCAAAAGTATCGCAATATGCATTGTTACCACAAGGTAGAGTTGAAGCTGAAATTCGTGTTCAAAACATGGTTAGACAAATGGATGAAGAAGGTTTTGGAAACTGTACCAACACAGGAGCATGCGAAGTAGAGTGTCCTAAAGGAATTTCTCTTGAAAACATTGCAAGAATGAATCGAGAATATTTCTCGGCCTCACTCATATCAGATAAATAATATTAGTTAGAGCCCCGAAAATTTTGGGGCTCTTTTGTTTTTAACAATATGATGAAAAAAACACTTGTACTTGGAGCAAGCACAAACCCCGAACGATATGCTTACAAAGCTGTTGTAAAACTACTTCAACACGGACACGAAGTGGTGCCAGTAGGTTTGAGAACGGGTAAAATTGAACATGTTGAAATTTTGACAAATAACCCCGTTATTAAAGAAATTGATACTGTTACATTATATGTTGGTCCACAAAATCAACCAGTGTATTACGACTATATTTTAAATCAAATTAAACCCAAACGCATTATTTTTAACCCTGGAACCGAAAATCCTGAATTAGAAAAACTAGCTCAAGAAAAAGGCATTGAAACAGAAATTGCTTGTACGTTGGTTTTGTTATCTTTAGGTGAATATTAATCAACAAACCTATTAATATCAACTTCTTTTGATATTGGTTTATTGGCGATTAAAAATTCAGTAAACACTTTTGCAAAATATGGAGCTATCATCACTCCTTTTGTACCCAAACCATTAAAAACAGCCAATTGTTCATGTTTTGGATGAATCCCTAATAATGGTCTTCTATCAGAAATCGTTGGTCGTATTCCAGCTTTGTGTTCAAAAACTGTAATCTCATCTTTAATAAATGCTGAAGCCTTTTTCAATAATTCAATTTTGCCTTTTTCGGTAGTTTCTTCATTTAAATTATCCCAATCGTAAGTTGCACCCAATTTATAGTAATTATTGTAAGGTAGAACAAAAACTCCTTTATTTAAAGCACTTTTTAAGGTTAAATTTTTAAAATCAATTGTAAGCACTTCTCCTTTGGTTAATTTAAAAGGTAACCAATTAAAATATGGGTTATTGATGCTTTGATAGCCTTCGCAAAAGATGATTTTCTTAGCTTTATAGCCATTCCAACAAACGAAGTTATTATCAAAAACTATGGTGTTGTAATCGAATTTATTTTCAATAAAAACTCCTTTATTTTTTAAGTATGCTTTAAAAGCAGCTAACCATTTTGCCGTTTGCAAAAAACCAGATTGTAGCGTGTACGATGCACCAAATGGGTAATCAATTAAATTTTTTTCAAACGGAAATTCAATTGTATGGGTAATCCATTCCAACAGTTCTGGTTCGTTTCGTTTTTGTTGCCAAAAATCACGTTCTTCTTCACCAACAAACAATTTATAAATAGGAATATCTACATAAAATTGGTCGTTTAATAATTCTTCTTGATGTTTATAAAAATTTAATGCAACAGGCATTAATTCATCAACCATCCAGCTTTTAGTTAATCGTTTAAACACAACAGGATTGCACAAACCTGCTGCTACCTTCGATGAGGTATTTTCTTTCCCCTCATCAACCACCACAACTTTTTGTTGTTGATGCATTAATGTATAAGCCAATATCGAACCAGCTAATCCTTGTCCAACAATAATGTAATCAATGGTTTTCATGGTTCTAAATTAGAAAAATTAATTTCTTTTTATGGAATTTCTTTTTTCTTCACATCTAACAACCAAAAAGAAATTATTTACCATAAAAACTAACATTATGAAAACATTAAAAACACCAAAATTCCTAGCTGTTCTTCTCGGAATTATTTTCATGAGTATGATTAATCAAATTAATGCTCAACAAACCAACAAAGCAATTTTAAAAGGAATTGTTACCGAAAGCGGAACAAAAAATGTGTTGTCAACCGTAAGTGTAATTTTAAAAAATACAGAAGGAAAGCCAATAAAATCAACCGTTACAGGTTTAAATGGAAATTACGAGTTTACTTCATTAGCTGCCGGAAAATATTCATTGTCATTCAACCTTTCGGGTTATAAAACAGCATTAAAAAAAGACATCGTATTAAGTTCATCTGAAACAAAAACCGTAAACATTGGTCTTATTAAAAACATTCCTTTAGAACTGGTTGATGAAGACAAAGAAAAGGAAGAAAAAGCAGCAGAACAGAGTATAATCCCGATGAAATCGAGAGCTAAAAAAAATTACACCGCACAAGATGTATTGCCTTCTTCTGTATCAACAATTTCGGGCAACTCGCAATACAGTTATACCGAAAATTTTAACACAGAAGCTTATAGCTCTATAACTGAAAATGATTTTAAAAATGCTTTATTAAACCCTCTTTCTACTTTTTCTATTGATGTTGATGCTGCTTCTTATTCAAATGTTCGTCGGTTTATAACCAACGGACAAAATCCTCCTGCAGATGCGGTTCGTATTGAAGAAATGATTAATTATTTCAATTACGATTATCCTCAACCAAAAGATGAACATCCGTTTTCAATTACTACCGAAATGAGTACCACACCTTGGAATTCGAAAACCAAATTGGTTCACATTGGATTACAAGGAAAAAATATTGACATGAGTGAAATACCTGCAAGTAATTTGGTCTTTCTAGTTGATGTTTCTGGCTCAATGGAAGCGGCAAATAAATTGCCTTTACTTAAAAAATCGTTTAACTTATTGGTTGATAATTTAAGAGAAAACGACCGTGTGGCAATAGTGGTTTATGCTGGTGCTGCTGGTTTGGTATTGCCATCAACTGCAGGAAGTGATAAAGCAAAAATTCTGGAAGCTATCAACAACTTAAGTGCTGGAGGCTCTACAGCTGGTGGTGCTGGAATAAAATTAGCTTATAAAGTAGCTCAAGAAAATTTTATTAAAAATGGAAACAACCGAATTATTTTGGCAACAGATGGAGACTTCAACATTGGGGCAAGCAGCGATGGCGAAATGACCAAATTGATTGAAGAAAAAAGAAAATCAGGAGTGTACTTAACTTGTTTGGGTTTTGGAATGGGCAACTACAAAGACTCCAAAATGGAAACCCTTGCTGATAAAGGAAACGGAAACTATGCCTATATCGATAATATTTTAGAAGCAAAAAAAGTATTGGTTACCGAAATGGGTGGCACCTTGTTTACCATTGCTAAGGATGTAAAATTACAATTAGAGTTTAATCCAAATAAAGTAGAATCGTATAAATTAATTGGCTACGAAAACCGTTTGTTAAACGCCGAAGATTTTAATGACGACACCAAAGATGCTGGCGAATTAGGTGCAGGACATACGGTTACAGCCTTGTACGAAATTGTGTTGAAAGGAGAAGGAACGGCCCCATCTGTTGATTCGCTTCGTTACCAAAAATTAACCGAATTAGCTCCAAAAACAGCACCAAACGAAGAATTATTGACGGTAAAGTTTCGTTACAAAAAACCTAACGAAGAAACCAGTAAATTGATTGTAAATCATTTAACTAATCAATCTGTTTCGCTGGCAAAAACATCAAACAATTTCAGATTTTCTGCAGCAGTTGCCGAATTTGGATTGTTGCTAAGAAACTCTAAATACAAAGCCAATGCTAACTACAAACAAGTGGTTGAATTGGCAAAAGCAAGCAAAGGAACCGACGAACATGGCTACAGAGCCGAATTTATAAGGTTGGTAGAAATGAGTGAGATGCAAGCAAGTGCGTTTTTAAAAGAAGATTAGTACCTTAAAAACCACAACTCATACCAACTTTAGCCTAGAAGCAAAGCTTTTTATAAAAGCTTTGCTTCTTTCATTTTACGAGGTTTTATTATTATTTTGATTTTATAAATATTTTTAAAATTATATATTGATTTTTTATATAAAATATTACAATGCATTCTGTATTGTTAAATTTAACCTGTAAATTAGAAACTTTGTTAAATTACTAAACGTACAAGTATTCAGGTTACTCACCAACCGTGTTCTTTCACTTATTAACTAATACCTGAAGCCATGAAACAACTTACTTTTTTTCTAAGGCTAAAAATGCTCACAGTAGTTTTAGCCACCTTACTTTACAGTGGCAATGCTTTTGCTACTCACGCCCAAAGTGCTGATATTACTTACCAATGCTTAGGAGGCAACCAGTATGAAATACAAGTGTCATTTTATCGAGATTGTGCTGGTGTTGCAGCACCAAACACAGTTACTGTAAATCTAGCATCGGCTTCTTGTAACCAAAATTTTAATGCCACTTTAAGCCGTATTCCTGGAACAGGAGTTGACGTAACTCAAGTTTGTAATGCTATTACAACTCAATGTAACGGAGGTAATTATCCTGGAGTACAAGAATACATTTATCGTGCAGTGGTTACATTACCAGCACAGTGTGACGATTGGACTTTTAGCTTTTCTTTATGTTGTAGAAACAACGCAATCAACACCATTAACAACCCTGGCGGCGAAAACATTTATGTTGAAGCCAACTTAAACAACCTCAACTTTCCTTGTAATAGTTCTCCAAGTTTCTCCAACCCACCAGTTTCTTACCCTTGTGTAGGACAAACTTCTTGTTTTAATCATGGTGCTGTTGATGCTGATGGTGACTCTCTTTACTATTCTTTATTACCTCCTGCAACAGGACCAAATACATTTGTAACATACATTGGAGGCTATTCTGCATCACAACCTTTAAATTCCAATCCATTAGTAACCATCAATCCTAACACAGGAGATATTTGCATGTCGCCAACCATGTTAGAAGTAACGGTACTAGCCGTAAAAGTAGAGGAATGGCGAAATGGCGTTTTTGTGGGAAGCGTTGTTAGAGATATTCAACTACGAACAGTAATGTGCAACAATACTTTACCAACCGTTTCGGGAATAAACGGAACAGGACAATTTTCAACAACTGCTTGTGCAGGCTCAAACTTATCGTTTACCATACCATCACAAGATGTTGATGCAGGTCAAACTGTTAATTTAACTTGGAATAATGCCATTGCGGGAGCAACATTTACTTCAAACAACCAACAAATACCAACAGCAACTTTCAGTTGGACACCAACTGCTAATGATATTAGTACAACACCTTACTGCTTTACCGTTCAGGTGGCTGATGATAATTGTCCGCTTAACGGTGTTCAAGTATATTCATTTTGTATTACAGTAACAGGGTTAAACATTACCACATCATCTTCCAATGCAAATTGTGGAGCATCAAACGGTAGTGCAACGGTTAATGTAACCAATGGAACTGGTCCTTACACTTATCTTTGGTCACCAAATGGCGGTCATCAACCAACAGCAAACGGTTTACAGGCAGGAACCTATACTGTTTTGGTAACCGATGCGGTGGGATGTACTGCCACACAAAATATAACAGTTGGTAGTGGTGCAGCACCTGGCAATATTAGTGCAACAGCTACAAATGTTTCATGTTTTGGAGGAAGCGACGGTAGCGTTTCTGTAAACGTAAATGGAGGTCAGCAACCCTATACATACTCTTGGTCGAATGGAGCTAATACACAAACAATAAATGGGCTTAGTGCAGGAACATACCAAGTTACCGTAACCACTGCTAGTGGTTGTACATCCATTACAACAGCAACCGTTACTCAACCAGCAAGTTTACTTGAAGTAGCAACATCTGCTAATGCAGTAACTTGTTTTGGCAACAGCAACGGAAGTGCAACAGCGTTGGCTTCGGGAGGAACTACGCCCTATCAATACAGTTGGAACACTACGCCTATTCAAACAGGAGCAACAGCAACAAACCTAACTGCAAACAATTACATCGTAACTGTAACAGATAACAACGGTTGTCAGGTTACACAAACAATTAGTGTTGCCGAACCAGAAGAATTATCGATTAACTTGATAAATCAACAAAATGTAAGTTGTTTTAATGCAAATAACGGAGCTATTGATGTAAACATCTCTGGTGGTGTTGCACCATACCATTACTTATGGAACAATGGAACAATAAACGGAGGTAATTCATTAAACAATCTGTTTGCAGGAAACTATACTTTGGTGGTAACCGACAACAATGGTTGTACCGATAACGCAAATTTTTCAATAACTCAACCATCAGAACTTACTTCAACAATTACAAATCAACAACAAATTACATGTTATGGGTTAACAAATGGAAGCCTTACCAACACAGCTTCAGGAGGAACGCCACCATACACATACAATTGGAGTAATGGAGCAACTAACTCAACCGCAAACAACCTTGGTGTTGGCAATTACTATGCTTGGGTTTCCGATGCAAATGGATGTTCTTCAGTTGCAAATGCAACAATTTCTCAACCTACTCCAATTACTACTACTGTTTCGGCAGATGTAATGATTTGTCCAGGAGAAACAACTACACTTCAAGCACAATCTACTGGTGGAACAGGTATTTTAACCTACTCGTGGAGCAACGGGTTTAACGGACAAAACAATACCGTTTCTCCATTGACAGAAACAGTTTATACCGTTTTTAGCACAGACGAAAACGGTTGTTCAGGAAATATTGCTACAACTTCTGTTGAACTTAACGACATTAACTTTGCAACCTTAACTGCTTTTGGCGATGATAATATTTGTGTTGGAGAAACAGCAGAACTTTACGCCACCTTTAATCCTGGTAAAGGAACTTATATTTATAGTTGGGATAATGGACTAGGAAACAGCTTAATACCAATGGCTGTAGCTCCAACAACCACTACAAATTATACCATAACGGTAACCGATGAATGTGGAAATTCCATCTCTGACAACGTGTTGGTTCAAGTAAATCCGTTGCCAGCAGTACAAATTCCATCACAAGCAGCAGTAGCTTGTGAAGAAGTAACTTTTAACTTCCAAAACCAATTTGGCAATCCTTCTGGCTCAACTTTTAACTGGAACTTTGGCGACAACACTTTTTCAACTAATCAAACTCCGGTAAAATCGTATCAACAATCAGGAAACTATACTGTAACATTAATTGTAACAACTCCTTTTGGTTGTACCGATTTAGCTACTGCTAGCATACAGGCAATAGTTAATCCAGTAGCTCGTGCAGCATTTGAGTTCACTCCTGATGAAGAGTTAACCACCAACAATGCCAAGTTACAATTCATCAACAACTCTACAGATGCAACTATTTACCGATGGAATTTTGGCGATGGAAAAACCTCATCTGTTGAAGAACCTTTACATACTTATCAGGATAAAGGCAATTACTTAATTACCTTAATTACCAACAACAACTTTAATTGTGCTGATACCACAAGCAAAGAAATAACGATAAATCCTGAATATAATTTTTACATACCAAATGCGTTTACACCAGATAAAGATGGTTTAAACGAAGTGTTTACAGCGGTAGGAGAAGAAATTGAAGAATTTAGTATGCAGATATTCAACCGTTGGGGGGAGAAAATATTTGAAACCCACGATTTAGAAAAAGGTTGGGACGGAAGAGCCAAAGATGGAAGTGATATTGCTCAACAAGATGTTTATGTGTACAACATTAGGCTAAAAGATTATCGAGGGAAACTTCACACCATGCAAGGAAAAGTAACATTGATAAAATAGTTGTTAGAAGATAGTTTGTATTATTAAAATTCATTTTATTCTTCTAAACAAATACGAATTCTAGAGTTTGTAAATAGATGTGAATTAGAAATTCGCTCATAAAAACGCTCTCCATTTAATGTAAATCGTATATCATTTATTGATTTTATTATGATGTTACAAGGAGAGTTGTTACTCTTATCAATTTTTTTTATTGTTTTAACTATGCCTTTTATTTTATCAATGGTAATGTATTCACCTTCAGAACATCGAACAACAATAGATTCTTCATTTTTTAAAACAGATATCATAGTTTAAATAATTATATAAATGGTTAATACTATTGAAAATAAAATAGAAAATCCCCAAAATAGAAATGCGTGAATATTTGGTGGATTGTTAGCACTCATTCATCTTATTTTTTAATAAATTTAGCTGAACTGATAAACTCTCCAGTTCTTGTTGACATTAAAACAACATGATATAAACCAAGAGGTAAATCATCTATCGAAATGGTTAATATTTTACTATCATTATTACTGTTAAAGTTTTTAACTTTTTCGCCTAACACATTAATGATATAACCAACAATTTCTTGGTTCTTTGATTGGTATTTTACAAAAATTTCATCTGTTGCTGGATTTGGATATATAGCTGTTAGATTAATCTTTTCGTTGCATTTAACGTATACGGGTTTTGAGTAGGTAAACTGACCATCGTAATCCGTCTGCTTCAATCTAAAATAAGTGTTTTCCTCACTCAAATTAAGTGTAGTTTTATAGTAATTATTTACGTTAGAATTACCTGCTCCTTGAACCTTAGCTGCTTCAGTATAACTAACCCCATCAGTACTTTTTTCTAAAGTGAAATAATCGTTGTTTATCTCAGTTGAAGTTATCCACTCAAAAACTTGCTGATTTTCTTCACAACTTCCTTCAAATTTGGCAAGTTCAATAGGAAGAACTACACAACCACCACCACTTGCTGTTGCTGTAATAGAACCAATGGAGATAAATTGATAAGCAGGTCTTGTTGGACCTGTCCAGTTATAATAACAACTTGCACAAGAAGAATAATCTGGTTGATATCTTATAACAATTTTTCTTAGTGGAACACCTGTTGGAGGAGTAACAGTAATAGTTACTTCATCACAATCGGTTTTACTTCTAGAACCATAAGATCCAGATGAGCCAGCAATAATTCGAGTATTTCCACTTGTTGTTTCCATTTTATTTGCTCCGCCTGTTCTAACAATATTTGCTACAGGTATTGCATTATTATTAGCATCTATAGCAGAAATATGAACTATATCACGAAAAGTTTGAACACTTTCGTCCGCATTTATATCTTTTATTTTAAAACTTATAACAGAGCAAGTACCATTTGTATTTCCTCCAGTAAAATCTAATGTTAATGTAACGTGAGCACTAGATATATTTCCAAAAAATTGTTCTAATGCTAAACCACCTGCAATTCCACAACCTCCGCTTCCAACTGTTGTTCCTGAGTAATATTTTGGAGCACCATTCGTAAAACCTGCTGCACTTGATGTTATTGTAGCCGTCATAATTCCAGTTGTATAAGATGTACCTCCAGCAGGGAAGCTACTCCAATTAAATGTTTGTGAAAAAAAGGAAGAAGGCAAAATTGAAATGACAATCAATATTAAAGAGTATTTACATGATGTTCTATTGAGATTAGATAAAATCATATCTTACTAGTTAATTTAAAATAATAAGATAAATTTAAATCTCAACATGTCAATAAACAAAAAAAATATTCAAAAATATTTATTATCATAAAATATAATAATTGTTTCTATTTTATATATAAATGTATTATTTTATAGTAATTACAAGTAAATG
>JABTUP010000031.1 GCA_015075325.1 Flavobacteriales bacterium
TTCTTTAGAACAACAAAAAGCTGATTTTTTCGACCCATTTTTTGCTGAAGGTGGAAAATACATGAAATTCGTTTCTGTATCAGGAGATGGAACTCCAGAACCTATGAAAGTTGGAAAAGAGTATAAAGTTGGTGTTGTAGTATCTGTAATGACCGATTTATTAAGAAAAGATTTAGAAGAAGCTGGTATAATTAAAGGTCTTTCTTCTGGTTTCTAACATTTAAACTATTTAAGCTATGAAAACAATTTTAAAATCAGTAGGAATTCTACTTGTATTTCTTGTAGGATTCACGTTAAACTCTTCTGCTCAGAAAAAACAAAAGAAAACAGCAGGTTTTTACGATTACGAAACTGAATGTTTAGGAGTTGAAGGTGATGGTTCTCAAACAGTTCGTTCTCATGGGAAAGGTAGAAACCGTGAAGATGCTATTGAACAAGCAAAGAAAAACGCTGTTAGAGACGTTCTTTTTAAAGGTATAACCAAAGGAAGTAGTGAATGTAACGCAAAACCAGTTTTGTTTAACCCAAATGCTCGCGAAAAGTTTGAAGACTATTTCAACGCATTTTTTGCTGATGGCGGTCCATATAAAGAGTTTATTACTTCAGAAGATGGCTCAGATATGCATAGTGAAGTAAGAAAAGGTCGTTCTCAAGCTGGTTCTCAAGAAAACTACGGTGTAGTTGTTCGTGTTCAACGTGCTAAACTTAAAGAAAGAATGATTCAAGATAAAATAATTACTCAATAATTAACTCTAATAAATTTTAAAAAATGAAAAAAATTATTTCAATAACATTATCGTTTGTTTTACTATCTGCTTTAGCTTTTGGTCAAGCAAAAAAACCAACAATTATGGTTGTACCAAGTGATAACTGGTGTATTACTAATGGATTCTTTTTAGAATTTGACAATCAAGGAACTAAAGTTAAAATTCCAGATTACAAAAGAGCTTTTCAAGAAAATTCCGACTTAAATCTTGTAATCAGTTCTTTAAATGATATGATGTCTGAAAGAGGTTTTCCGCTTAAAAACATGGAATCTGCAATTAAAACTTTAGAAGCAGAAGCTGCTGAAAACAATATGTTAACCTCTAAATCTGGTGCTGGCGTTAGTGAATCACCTGTTGATGCGTTAAAAAGAGTTGCAAAAGCTGACATTATTATGCAATTAACATGGACAGTAAATACTACAGGTCCAAAAAAATCTATAACTTTTAATTTACAAGGTTTAGATTCTTATACCGATAAACAAATTGCTGGAGCTCAAGGAACTGGTGCTCCTTCTTTCTCTGCAGAAATTGCAGTTCTTTTGCAAGAAGCAGTAACCACTCATATCGATAACTTCAATTCTAAGTTACAATTGCATTTTGAAGATATGTTTGCAAATGGAAGAGAAATTATCATTAGAATTAAAAAATTCGATTCATGGTCAGAAGATTTAGAATCAGAATTTGATGGTAAAGAATTAAGTGCTATTATTGAAGACTGGATGGCTGCAAACACAGTTAAAGGAAGATTTAATACAACTGATGCTACTGAAAACATGATGTTATTCGAACAAGTTCGTATTCCAATGTTTGATGATTCTGGTAAAGCAATTGATGCTAGAGGTTTCGCTAAAAATTTACAAAAATTCTTAAAATCTGAACCTTACCTAATTACTAACAAGCTAATGATGAAAGGTTTAGGTCAAGCAGTTATTGTACTTGGTGAGAAATAACAAATAAACTAATAAACAAAAAAGACATGAAAAAATCAATTTTAAAATTAGCCTTTGTTTCAGCATTAGCATTGTCCTTAGGAATATCTGCTAATGCTCAAGATAAAAAAGACGACTTAGGTCGTGTAGCTATTAAGGCTTGGGTTCCAGACCAAATAGAAGGAATGCCAACCACAGCACGTCAATCTTTAGCAAATAAATTAACTCAAATCATTAATAAAAATGGAGTTGCTGCAAGTAGTTTTAATTCTCGTTTTATTTTAACAGCAAATATTGTTGTAGCAACTAAAGATTTAACTGCTACTGCTCCTCCAATGCAAGCTTATACATTAGATGTTAATTTATACATAGGTGATGGTTTTGATGGAACACTATTTGCAAGCACATCAATACAAGTAAAAGGTGTTGGTCAAAATGAAACTAAAGCTTACATGCAAGCTTTAAACAACATTAAACCAGAAAACCCTGAATTAGCTGCGTTTGTTCAAAAAGGTAAAGAGAAAATTGTAGAATATTACAATTCTAAATGTGACTTTATTATTAAAGAAGCTAATACCTTAGCTTCTCAAAACAAATATGAAGAAGCTATTTTCTTATTAACTAGTGTTCCTGATGCATGTGCTCAATGTTACGACAAAGCAATTGCTGCTATTGGTCCAATGTATCAAAAAATGATTGATAGAGATTGTAAACTTAAGTTAGCAGAGGCAAGCAACATTTGGTCTGCAAACCAAAGTATGGATGCTGCTGACCAAGCTGGTGCAATTCTATCTTCAATTGAGCCACAATCAAGTTGTTATGGTGAAGTAAAAGCTTTAAATGCAAAAATTGCAGCTAGAGTTAAAGAAATTGATGCTAGAGAATGGAAATACATCTTGAAAGATCAAGAACAAAAAAGTGAAATGATTAAAGCTTATCGCGATGTTGGTGTTGCTTATGGAAACGGCCAACCAAAATCTATCACTTATAATGTAAGAGGTTGGTGGTAATCTTTAAATGAACCGGTAAAAACAATTATTAAACTTTTATACCATGAAAAATAAAATTTTAACCTTAGTTTCAGTAGTTTTATTTAGCTATTCCTCTACTCTAGCCCAACATTTCGATATTAATTTAAATGTATTGAATTTTGCTTTTTCAAAATATGAGTTAGGTGCTGAATATGGATTTAACGATAAAGTTGCTGTAGGTTTAAACATCAACACTGCTTCAAAAAATATGACTGAGGCTGGAGGTGAAAAGTATTCAGAATTCAATATTATTCCAACATTTAAATATTTTTCTAACCCTGAAAAAGGTGATGATGGTTTTTACTTAGGTGCTTTTGCTCGTTACAGAAGTTCAGCTTCAAATGACAATAAATTTTTAACATTAGACAACAATAGTATTCCTGTTATTGAAAAAACCGATGTAAAATCTTCAGCAATTGGTTTAGGTGCTTTAACTGGATATAAATGGGTTGCTTCTAATGGTTTTATTGTTGAAGCAGAAATTGGTGTTGGAAAATTATTGAGCAACTCAATAACAATTAGCAACAGCAAAGCCGATGATGAAACAAAAAATCTTACAACAGATTGGGATGAAAAAGATTATTTACCAATTTTAGGAAACAAAATTCCTGTAGATTTAAGATTAGCATTAAAAATTGGTTATAGAATTAAATAAAACCAATTTACAATAATTTTATACCGCCTTGCAAATAAACTTGTAAGGCGGTTTTTTTTTACAAATAACTTACTACCTATTTCGCTTTTTTAATATTAATTTCGTAAATACAATATGAGCGGAAATACATTCGGAAATATTTTTAAACTAACCACATTTGGCGAATCTCATGGGGTTGCAATTGGTGGTATTATTGATGGATGTCCGTCGGGTTTAAAAATTGATTTGAACTTTATTCAACAACAGTTAGACAGGAGAAAACCTGGACAATCGAAAATTACCACACAACGAAAAGAAAGTGATACTGTTGAATTTTTAAGTGGAGTTTTTGAAGGTGTAACAACGGGAGCTCCAATTGGTTTTATAATAAAAAATGAAAATCAAAAATCGAACGATTACGACCATATAAAAGACCAATTTCGACCTTCGCACGCCGATTTCACCTATTATGAAAAATACGGCTTTAGAGATTATCGTGGAGGAGGAAGAAGTTCGGCAAGAGAAACCGCTTCTAGAGTTGTTGGTGGTGCAATAGCACAATTAATTTTAAAGCATTATGGAATTTCAATAAATGCTTATGTATCTCAGGTGGGAGAAATTATATCATTACAGCATTACCATCAGTTAAATTTAGAAAACGCCTACTTAAATGCGGTGAGATGTGCTGATGAAAATTTAGTTGATGCCATGTTTAATTACATCGATAAAATTCGGAAAGAGGGAGACACTATTGGTGGTGTTGTTAGCTGTGTAATTAAACACGTGCCTACTGGTTTAGGTAGCCCCGTTTTTAATAAACTTGAAGCAGATTTAGCGAAGGCTATGCTAAGCATAAATGCTACCAAAGGATTTGAATTTGGTTCGGGATTTTCTGGAGTAACTCAAAAAGGCTCTGTACATAACGATACTTTTTTTGTAGAAGAAGGAAAAATTAGAACAAAAACTAATAATTCAGGAGGAATACAAGGAGGAATAAGTAACGGTGAAGATATTTTTTTTAGAGTTGCTTTTAAACCAGTTGCTACCATTATGCAAAAACAACAAACAATTGATAAAAATTTAAACGAAGTTGAAATAACTGGTAAAGGTCGACACGATCCTTGTGTATTGCCTAGAGCTGTTGCAATTGTTGAATCAATGGCTGCTTTAGTTATTGTAGATCATCTATTATTCAACAAAACAGTTAAATTATAAAAATTAAGCAAGATGAAAAAAATAGCTTTACATTGGAAAATTATTATTGGTCTTCTTTTAGGAGTTGTTTGGGCATATTTTTCATCAAATTTTGGTTGGGGTAATTTCACAAAAGATTGGATTGCTCCTTTTGGTACAATTTTCATTAATTTACTCAAATTAATAGCAATTCCTTTGGTTCTTTTTTCTGTTATTACTGGCATTGCTGGTTTATCTGACATTAAAAAACTTGGAAGAGTTGGTTTTAAAACACTTTCTGCCTACTTATTAACAACCGTTTTTGCAGTTTCATTGGGATTGTTTTTGGTTAATATTTTTAAACCTGGCAATAATTTATCAAAAGACCAAAAAATCAAAAATAGAATTGCTTATGAATTATGGGCAAATGAAAACGGTATAGAAGTAAAAGACCATAAATCATTCTTAACTGATGCTAATTATACTAATTATGTAAATGATGCAACTCTTCAGTTTCAAGAAGACAAAACACAAGCTGAAACAGATCAAAGTATTAAGGAACGAAAAAATGAGGCTAAAAAAACAAAAGAAGCTAGCCCTTTAGTGTTTATTGTTGATATGATTCCAGACAACATTTTTTTATCCCTATCAAACAATAAATTAATGTTGCAGATAATATTTTTTGCTATTTTCTTTGGCGTGGTATTGTTGCAAATAGATAAAACAAAAGCGAAAAATATTGAATCGTTTTTAGATGCATTTAATGATGTTTTTTTAAAAATGGTTGACATTATTATGAAAGGTGCTCCATTTTTTGTTTTTGCTCTTATGGCGTCAAAACTGACAGAAATGGCAGGCGACAACCCACAAGCAATTCAAGAAATTATTTTAAACTTAGGAGGTTACAGTTTGGTTGTAGTATTAGGTCTTTTTTTAATGATTTTTGCCATTTATCCATTTTTAATAAAAGTATTTATTAAAAAATTTAAATACTTAGATTTTTACAAGAAAATAAGCCCAGCTCAATTGTTAGCTTTTTCATCTAGTTCAAGTGCTGCAACACTTCCTGTTACGATGGAATGTGTAAACGATAATTTAAAAGTACCTGAAGAAATATCTAGTTTTGTATTACCAATTGGAGCAACAGTAAACATGGATGGAACAAGTTTGTATCAAGCTGTTGCAGTGGTTTATTTAGCTCAAATACATTTAATTGACTTGGATTTTGCTCAACAGTTAACAATTGTTTTAACTGCTACTTTGGCTTCAATTGGTTCTGCAGCAGTTCCAAGTGCCGGTTTAGTTATGTTAATGATTGTATTGGATTCTGTCGGCTTAAACCCTGCTTGGATTGCAATTATTTTTCCTATTGATAGAATTTTGGATATGTGCAGAACTGTTGTAAATGTTACTGGTGATATTACCGTAGCCACAATAATTGCTAAAATAGAATCTAAAAAATCGATTTAATTTTCAAAAGCTCCTGCATCAGGCGGATTATTTCTTGTTACTCCATCATAATCTAACAAAATACTGGTAGCAATACCAATGTTATTTGCTGGCGATGTTGATGTAATATGAAAATTATTGTTTTCCGCATCAACAAATAGTGAGTTCGACGGATTAATTACAACATTATTAAAGTATCCTCCCCAACTGTATGTGGTTTTTACAACGCTGTACGAAACATTATAGTTGATTACCCCTGGTGAATATGCCTCTAATGCAAATTCATTATCGATATTTCCATAAATAATCGAATTTTTAATGTTTAATGAATCAATATTTCTAACCTGAATATTTCCATTTATATCTTGATAATAATTTTGAGCATAAACTGCTGGTGTTTGTCTATTTGCACCCGACCAATAATTTACTATAGTAGCATGATTAAAATTATAAATACCTCCTCCACTAACTAAAAAATTGTATTGACCACAATTGGAAATAATGGTATTGTTACTTTCTATCCTATAATTTGTTGCATACAAACCAATACCCGAAGAGTTGTTGATAACACAATTGTTTAAAATTAATTTATTAGCACTTATTGGTATATTTGGTTCAAATGGAGATGTTTCTGCTTGAATTCCGATAAAAGCATTTTTGATAATGGCATAATTAAGCGTATTGTTTATACTCCCATCATTAATCCATATTCTGTCCCATTGCCCAGGAACATCTTTAAAACTATAATCTAAGCGAGTACCCTGAAAAGTAACAGGTTCATCTTTAGTTCCGTTTACATTTAGGTTACCTCCTTTATAAACCCAAATTCCAGATTTATTGTATAAATGTACTCGAACTCCAGAGTTGATAGTTAATACATCGGCAGAATCGATAACCAAATAACCGTAAATAACATAAGGCTTATCGTTTACCCAGGTTTGATTAATTGGAGCAAGAGACTCATCACAATTTCCATCTAAACATGAATAATTGGGTAACCCATTGGTAGGAAAAACTTTTGGAGTAAAATAATGTGCATTTTGCCCCCATGCAACCAATTGAACGCTTTGCTGATTTCCATTGGTAACAAATAAAATAGCGTCTTCAACAACAAAAGGTGATAAAGCATTATTAGGATCAATGGTTACTTCAATAAAAATAAACAAACTGTCGTTTGCTTCAATTTCAACATCGTGGTGTATGTTACCAGAAACACCATCAACATTAATTCTAAATTGAGAATTTGAACCACCACCAACAGCAATAGTAGAAATATTAATTCGTTGGTCATTTCTGTTATAAACTACTAATCTTCTTGTGGTTGAACCTATGGTTGTAAAGACAGTATCAACTATTAAAGTATCGGTAGAAAAAGATACCTTAGCATTTTTATCAGTAATAATTTCATCTTTTCTACACGAAAATGAAATTAACAAAATAAATATTGCTAAAAATATGAAATTGAATTTTAACATCTGGTGTAAAATTAGGTATTTTTCATCTTTTTAAAAGACTTGAATTTATTAACCTAGCGTAAGAATTCTTGTTTTATTGTTTTATAATAAAAACTTAAATTTATTGATGTACTAAATATCAATATTTTTAAGTTTAAAGTTATACTTAGATTCTACTCTACTCATTGTTCCATCTAACTGTTCGGTTAATGTTTCAATTAATTCTAAACCAAACTTAACCCTTTTTTCGGTGGTAACATCCATCCATTTTCCACTGTCGTAATAGTTTAATTCAAATTCGTGATTGTTTATTTTGTTTATTTCAATAGAAATAGAACCTATTTCACATTCTTTAAAAGCGTGCTTAAAAGAGTTGGAAAGTAATTCGTTAAGTATTAATCCTAACGGAACAATTGTTTTTAAACCTATGGCATCAACATTAGATACAATGTTTGTATTAATGTTATCGTCAATAGATAAACTCAATAAAATTTCATTTATCAAATCCTCAATATAGGACTTAATGTTTATTTTACTAAAATCGTTTGATTGATATAATTTACTGTGAATTAACGACATTGTCATAATTCTATTAATCGATTCATCAAATTTTTGTTGAATTTCGGGAGCCAAATTTCCTTTTTGTAACCGCAACAAACTAATAATAATTTGAAGGTTATTTTTTACCCGATGATGAACCTCTTTCATCAATAAAATGTTTTCGTTATTTTTTGCTGTTATCAATTGGTTTTGGGTTTCTAATCCTTGATTTGCAGCAATAAGTTCTTTCTCAGAGTATTGTTGAAATAAAAAATATTGATGAATGAGGTAGCCTAAAATGAATAGAGCAAACAACACTTCGAGATATTCACCAATTAATTGGGTATTAGTCCTAGGTTTTAGGGTTAAAATATGATAATTTAGTGTGAACCAGAAAAAATAAGCGATTAGAAAAGCATTTATTATAGTGAAAATGATACCTACCTTACGACCTAAACCAATAAAAGTTAAGAATATACATATCATTACCCATAAAAAATCGATGTAATGAGTTAGTTCAAAAACGGTATTCATTGCAAAATGAGAAATGGTAAATCCGCTTATTGAATAAACCCAGAAAATAGGTTTGTAATTTTTTGTTAAATAAAGATAGGATAAAGAAAAGATGCCTACAATTAAAACTAAATAGGAAGGAAAGGCAGCTGTAAAACTCGTAAAACTATAAAAAATTGAAATGATTGAGAAAATCAGAATAAAAACAATAGAAATTCTCCAACCTAATAAATATTTAGCTTTATCAAAATAGCTCTCATAAAAAGACGTATCTGGATTAAATAAATTCATTTATTGGTTTAGATTAAGTTTTACCGAAATTAGTAATATTCTGTTAAAAGAAAAGTAGATTTTGTAAATTCGTTTTTTATTTTACCTTGTAACTATGACAAATAAAACCACCGAAGCAGAATCGAACCACCAAAATTTGGAACACAAAAGTGTGGAGGAATTGTTAATTGGCATTAATAACGAAGATAAAACAGTGCCGTTTGCAATAGAAAAAGCTATACCAAGTATTATGCTTTTGATAGAAGAAATTGTGGCAAAATTAAAAATGGGAGGCAGGTTGTTTTATATGGGAGCTGGCACAAGCGGCAGGCTTGGCATTGTTGATGCTTCAGAATGTCCTCCAACATTTGGTGTAGAACATGGGTTGGTTGTAGGAATTATTGCTGGTGGCGATGCAGCTATTAGAAAAGCAGTAGAATTTGCAGAAGATGATAAAAGCCAAGGATGGAAAGACTTGCAGGAGTTTAATATTAACCAAAATGATGTGGTTATTGGTATTGCTGCATCAGGTTCAACACCTTACGTAATTGGTGCATTAGAAAAATGTAATGAAAAAGGTATTTCAACAGGTTGTATTACTTGTAATAAAGGAAGTAAGTTAGCAGAAGTGGCTAAGTTTCCGATAGAAGTTGTTGTGGGACCTGAATTTGTTACAGGAAGCACAAGAATGAAATCGGGTACTGCACAGAAATTGGTATTGAATATGATTTCTACTGCTGTTATGATTAAGTTAGGAAGAGTAAAAGGAAATAGAATGGTGGACATGCAATTGAGTAATGAAAAATTAGTGGATAGAGGCACTCTGATGATTATGAACGAACTAAACATTGATTACAATAAAGCAAACAAACTATTGTTGGAGTTTGGTAGCGTTAGAAAAGCGGTGGATGGTTATAAAAATAAATAGAGAAGCAAAGCTTTTAAAAAAAGCTTTGCTTCTAGGTTTTTATGAACGTGCTTCAATCATCAATTCTAAAATTTCCTGAGCAGCTTTACTGATTTTGGTTCCTGGTCCAAATATACCAACAGCTCCAGCTTTAAACAAGTAATCGTAATCTTGTTGAGGAACAACTCCACCAACAATTACTAGGATGTCTTCACGACCTAGTTTTTTTAGCTCATCTATTACTTGAGGAACAAGTGTTTTATGTCCTGCTGCTAAAGAAGATACACCAACAATATGCACATCATTTTCTACAGCTTGTTTGGCTGCCTCTGCAGGTGTTTGAAACAATGGACCAATGTCCACATCAAAACCCATATCGGCATAAGCAGTAGAAACCACTTTTGCTCCCCTATCATGACCGTCTTGCCCCATTTTCACTACCATTATTCGAGGTCTCCTACCTTCCAATTCAGCAAACTGATCGGCTAATTGTTTCGCTTTTATATAATCGTTGTCTTCCATAGATTCGCTACTGTAAACTCCGCTAATTGAACGAATTTGAGCCTGATATCTGCCAAAAACCTTTTCCATTGCGTCGGAAATTTCTCCTAATGTTGCTCTAACTTTAGCAGCTTCAACTGCTGCCTCCAATAAATTGCCATTTCCTGTTTGTGCAATTTCGGAAATTTTTGCCAATGCCTCGTTAACTTTGACTGTATTTCTGTTTGCTTTTATTTTTTCTAAACGATCAATTTGACTTTTTCTTACTGAATTATTATCTACTTCTAATATTTCCAAAGGCTCTTCATTCTCTACTTGATATTCGTTTACTCCTACAATTATTTCTTTACCCGAATCAATTTTAGCTTGTTTTCTGGCAGCAGCTTCTTCAATTCGTAGTTTAGGAATTCCTTTTTCTATGGCTTTTGCCATGCCCCCATTTTCTTCTACTTCTTCAATTAATTTCCATGCTTTTTCAGCTATTTCGTTGGTTAAATATTCTACATAATAAGAACCTCCCCATGGGTCAACTGTTCTGCAAATTTCAGTTTCTTCTTGCAAATAAATTTGAGTATTTCGAGCTATTCGTGCCGAAAAATCAGTTGGTAAAGCAATGGCTTCGTCTAAAGCATTGGTGTGCAGCGATTGTGTTCCGCCTAATGCAGCTGCTAATGCTTCTACACAAGTTCTGGCAACATTATTAAATGGGTCTTGTTCGGTTAAACTCCACCCACTTGTTTGACAATGAGTTCTGAGAATTAACGATTTTTCGTTTTTAGGATTAAACTGTTTTACCATTTTTGCCCACAACATACGAGCAGCACGCATTTTGGCAATTTCCATAAAATGATTCATTCCAATAGCCCAGAAGAAAGATAAGCGAGGTGCAAAAGCATCAATATCCATTCCTGAATTTACACCCGTTCTTAAATATTCTAAACCATCGGCAAGAGTATAAGCTAATTCAATATCTGCTGTTGCACCAGCTTCTTGCATGTGATAGCCCGAAATACTGATGGAATTGAATTTTGGCATGTTAGACGTGGTGTATTTAAAAATATCAGCAATAATTTGCATTGAAGGAAGTGGCGGATAGATGTAAGTGTTTCTAACCATAAATTCCTTTAGAATGTCGTTCTGAATAGTTCCTGAAAGCTCTTCTAATTTTACACCTTGCTCTAATGCTGCAACAATATAAAATGCCATAATTGGAATTACAGCACCATTCATGGTCATAGAAACCGACATTTGATTCAATGGTATTTGGTCGAAGAGTATTTTCATGTCTTCAACCGAATCGATAGCAACTCCAGCCTTTCCAACGTCGCCCACTACTCTTGGATGGTCAGAATCGTAACCACGATGTGTTGCTAAATCAAATGCGACCGACAAACCTTTTTGTCCTGAAGCTAAGTTTCTTCTGTAAAATGCGTTTGATTCTTCGGCAGTACTAAATCCAGCATATTGCCTGATAGTCCAAGGTTGCATTACATACATGGTGGAATATGGACCTCTTAAATTGGGCGTTATTCCCGCTGCAAATGAGAGGTGTTTAAAATCTTTTACATCTTTAGCATCGTATGATTGTTTAACAGCAATTTGTTCGGCTGTTAACCATGTTGATTCATTTTGAACCGAAGCACTATCTGAACTTTTATGGTATGTTAAATTGCTAAAATCAGGTTTCATTTGTTAGTATTTTTTTGTTTTTTATAGTCACATAGAATACGCCATTTTTTTTACTTATCAGTATTAGTGACATTTTTTTCGTGGCAATTTCATCATTTCAATTATTAAATGTTTTTAACCAACTAATTGCTTCTTCTTTTGTTTTAAAAAGTTTTAATGGAACTTCTGGTTTAAACATAAAAAGTATAGAATGGTGAATAAACCTTGTGATAAACGATTCTTCTAATATGGCAGAACAAGATGCAAAAAGGTGTATGTTTTTACCAACATATTCTCGTTCTTCAAAACCGAAAGAGGTCAATTTTTTATTATTGCTTAAAAATGGTTTGGGTTTTCCTTCACAAAATTCGATCAATACTTCGGTCATTACTTTTAATTGCTCAACATTTAAGGTGGTTAATCCGGGTTTTGGTTCATAAGTTAAAATGGAATCCGACCTCAACTCAATAGTGCCAAAATCAAGAGATACTGATTTAATGATATGAATATCTTTTTCCATTTTAAATCTTGGCTGAAACAGCTGTATCTTCAATTTTTTCAGAAAACCTAACTTGTTGTAATACTTTTATTTGAATGTTATTTGTTAAACCTTTAGTTTCTATTTTATTTATTTCTTGATTGTTTTTATTTTGGTGTTTATTTACTCCTAATAATGTTTTCTTTCCGTCAACAAAAAGCTGTTGTTCGTTTTGTGCTACTTGTTGAATAGCATCTTGAATCAATCCATTTTTAATGTTTGCTAAAAAGCCTCCTTTTTGTTCAATTTCTTTAAAAAGAGCAAGCGATTTTTCTACTAGTTCATCAGTAATTGATTCAATGTAATAAGCTCCTTTTGAAATGTCGTTCACTTTACCCAAAAATGTTTCTTCTTTTAAAATATGCTGAATATTTATAGCTATACGTTCTGAGAATTCGGTTGATGTACCAAAAGCACTATCGAAAGGTAAAATACTAACGCTATTAGCTCCACCAATTATTGCCGACATGGCTTCTGTTGTTGTTCTTAAAATATTGTTGTGCTGGTCGAAACAAGCAAAATTGGTAAATGTAGTGGTTGAGTTAATGTTAATCGGTATGTCTATAACTCCATATTCATTTAAAATTAGCTTCCATAAAATTTTTGCTGCTCTAATTTTTGCAATTTCAAAAAAGTAATTGGAGCCTATTCCGAAGTGAAAGGTTATTTTTTTTGCTACTTCTTCAATTTTCAACCCTTTTTCGGTTAGGTAGTTAATGTATTCAACTGCCTGAGAAAAAGAATATGCTAATTCCTGAACATTGGTTGCTCCAGCGTTATTAAAACTCAATCCATTAACAGAAATGGTTTTAATGGGAAGAGGAGATTTTGTTAAAATTGCTAACTCTTCTAAATCGGCTTGCTCGTTAGTTTTCCAATGTCCACATACTAACAACTCTCCAATATAATCAAATGATATAGAATAATTTAAATTACTTAATTTAATGTTATTGTTTAGTAAATAATTAGAAAAAAACTCATGGGTTTTGTTCGGATTTGAATTGTAAAAATGAATCCCAACAATACTTACTTCAATATGCTTTAATAATAGATTTAGTTCATTTTGAGAATTAATATTTCCAACAAATTGAATTGCATCAGCTCCCCTACTTAATGCGTAAAGAGCTTTTTTATTTGCTTCTTCAATCGAATTAATATTTACTACAAAACGATTTTCCCAAACTGTTTTACTGTTTTTAAGATTAAAATCTTTTGATTTATTTTGTTTAAGGTTTTCTGAAGTATAAAATGGTTGAACTTCAATTCCTTCGGTCGATTTCCAAATTAATTTTTCGATAACGCCAGCATCTCCTGGAGTACCTTTTAGGTCTTTAATAATTTTATCGTACCATTGTTGGTGGGTTGTGCCTTCAAATTCGTCGAATAAGCTCATGTTTCTTTAGAAAGTTTGAAAACAAAAGTAGTAAAATAGCTGAATAGTAGCAAAGCTTTTGTTAAAAGCTTTACTGCTTACTTTTCTGCTTCAAAAACGAAAATTTCTTCGTTGTCTTTTTTCATGAAATATTTTTCACGAGCAAACTTTTCTAGTGTAACAGGGTTGGTGGTTAAATCGTTTAGTTCTTGCCTAGTTTTATTCAATTCTTCAATAAAAAAGGCTTTATCTTTTTCAAGCGATTTTAGTTGTTTAATAAAATCATATTGTGTAATAAAATTGTTTTGATCAAAAAACAACAACCATACAATAAAACCAACTATGGTTAAGATGTATTTATTTTTGAGCCAATTAGGAATTTTACTAAACATAACACAAATTTAAATTATTAAACTACGAAGTTATTTGTGCCGATATTATTCTAATTAACAGCAGTTTGTTAAAAGAAGCTAAGCTTTTAATAAAAGCTTAGCTTCTATGTATTTACTTAATGTAAAGCCAATTGTTTATCTTTTGGATGTTTTATTTCGTAGTTGTAGTTTATTTTTTTGCTTTCTTTCGAAGCGAGGTTAAACTTCCAAACTAACATTCCAGTATTTTCATTTAAAGTTGCATTATCTTTGTTTTTAATGGTTACCACTATTTCTTTGTCGTTAGATACCGGAATTTGGTCTTCTACTATTAGGTTGATGGTTGAAGCAAGATTGTTGCGAATGTTCATTTCGAAACCGTAGTTTTTAATTTTATCACTACCCAACAATCTTTCTTTTTCTTCGATTTTCAAGGCGGTACGTTTTACGGTTATACGTTCTTCTCTTCCCATGTCAATGGCTAATGAATCGCCAGTTACAGCAGGGTTTATCATGGTTTGACCAATAAAAGTACCATCAAAATAAATGTTTGCTGATGCTGGAAGTAAATTTAACTCTTCAAAACCCTTGATGTTGGCAACTAAAAACGCGTTGTTATCCATTTTTGGAACCATAAAATAGTTGTATTCTACTTTTAGTTTTTCTTCTTTTACGGCAACCGTATGTTGTTCTCCATCAGATGGAATAGAATAAGGAATAGTAATATTAAACTCAACATTGGTAAAACTTTCGGTCATGGTAGTGTAATATGCAGCCGATTCGCTATCAGCTAAGTTATCCATTTCCTCCATTTTTTTTTCAGAACTCGACATAGGTTGAGCTAATCCTCCAAAAGTAGCAGTTTGAACTCTAGTATAGTTATTGTAATAATTCAGGTACCAAACTGGTAAAACAGGTTTGGTTTTGCTTTTGTATGGGTTGTTGGTAGAAAGTTTCAACTTTACATCATCCCAATTTTCTCCAGAATTTTGGTAAATCATGGCTTTGTAAGTTAATTCTACTGGTTCATTTAGTTGGTTTGCTCTTAAATCGTAGCTTGGGCTCCACGATGCGTTTGCTATCATGTAATTTAAGATAAGTTTTCCGTTTGATTGCTGATTAGATTTTACCGTTACAATTACTTTATGATTGGGTTGCAAAGGTTTTGCATAATATTTTGAAGCAATTTCTTGATTCAATTTAGCAAGTCTTTCGTTTAAGCTACTTAGTCTTTTTTGTTGTTTAGCTTCATTTTTCTTGGTTTGCAACAATTTATTGTTGATGTCGTTGTATTTTTCTCTAAAAAATATAAAGGCATCTTTTAATACCGGAAGCGAATCGGTTGTTATGGTTTTATTGGTAATCAAAAATTGTTTTTCGGTTTCTAACACCTGTTTGTTATTTTTCAGTTCCTCCAATTGATAACTCACTATTTCAATAGAATCATTTAAATGGTTTAATAATCTGGTAATTTGTTCAGGAAGTATTGGTTTTGTATTGTAATCAGGCTGAGTAACCATGTATTTTGTATCTAAAATAATAAAATCGCCCTTTCCACCTACTTGAACACTATTTTGATTAATACTTAAAGGCAGACTATCGAAAACAAATTCGTAAACACCTTTATTAACAGAAACAGCAGCTTCTCTACTTACCTGAGCTCCATTAAGGAATACCGTTACATTTTTAATTTTTGAATTTAATGAGGTTTTATTTTCGGCTTTCACGTTTGTGGCCACAAGAATAAAACAGATGCAAGCAATTAGATTTCTCATGATTTTATGGTTTTAATTAATAACTTTTTAAACCATAGATGTAGCAATTATTATCATTCCATAAAAAAATGAATAAAATTTTTATTTTTTGTTTTAAGTAGCTTTGTAAAAAAAAAATCAACTCATGAATTTAGAAAACCTTTGTAAGCAAGTAAATATTTTAGCTAAAGAAGTTGGAGCATACATTAAATCACAAAAAATTGTGGTTGCCGATGTTGAAACAAAATCGAAAAACAGCTTGGTAACTTTTGTAGATAAAACTGCCGAAGCTAAATTGGTTGCCCAACTATCGGAACTTATTCCAGAAGCTGGATTTATTGCTGAGGAAGGAACTTCAGATAAAATTGGAGAAGTGTACAATTGGATTATTGACCCACTAGACGGGACTACTAATTTTATTCATGGAGTACCTTGCTATTGTATCAGCATAGGTTTAAAACGAAACAACGAATTGGTTTTGGGTGTTATTTATGAAATCAACCTCGATGAACTTTTTTATGCTTGGGAAGGTAGCAAAGCATATTTAAATGGTAAAGAAATTTCGGTTACCTCTACTCCAACACTTGAAGACTCGTTAATTGCAACAGGTTTTCCGTATTACGAATACGAAAAACAAGACGAATACATGAACCTGTTTAAAGACCTCATGAGAAACTCGCGTGGATTACGCAGATTAGGTTCTGCGGCTGTCGATTTGGCTTATGTAGCCTGTGGTAGATTCGATGCGTTTTACGAATACAGCCTACATCCTTGGGATGTTGCTGCTGGAGCATTTATCGTTCAACAAGCTGGTGGTAAGGTTTGTGATTTTAAGGGAGAAAACGACTACTTATTTGGCAAAGAAATTATTACGTGTAACCCACACATTCAACAAGAATTATTAGCAAAAGTTAAGTTGCACTTTAAGTAATTTTATTAATTAGCCATTATTTTTTTGCCACAGATTTCACAGATTTACACAGATTGATAACCGCCAAAGCGGTTATTCTGTGAAATTTTTATTTATTATAGTTGTTTCAATACATCATTGACCTTTTTCCAAAATCTAACATATAGTAATATAGCCAAATCTGTGAAAAAAAATTGTGAAAATCTGAGTAATCTGTGGCAGACAATATAAAAATGAAAAGGATTTCACATTAAAACGTCCATTTAATCCTAAATTTGTAAAAAAAAGATTATGAAACTAGCTCTTTTAGTAATAGGTTTACTCGCAATAGGCGTATTTGGTATGGCTGTAAAGATTATCTTTAAAAAAGGTGGTCGGTTTGATAAAACTTGTGCTAGTACTAATTCCGTTTTAAATAAAGACGGAGAACCATGTGGGTTCTGTGGAGCTATGCCAGAAGAGCAGTGTAAAAAGGAAGATAAATAGTTAATTGTTGTTGGTTAATTGTTAATAGTGCTGAACTATCAACAAAAAACAATTAACAAACAACTAATTAAGCAAATCTGGTCTCCTTTCTTCTGTTCTTTTTAGAGCCTGTTCGTCACGCCAAGTCTCAATTTTTTTATGATCTCCACTCAATAAAACATCAGGAACTCTTAATCCTCGGTATTCTTCTGGTCGAGTATAAACAGGAGGTGCCAATAAATTATCCTGAAAAGAATCGGTTAAAGCAGAAGTTTCATCGCTTATCACACCTGGAATTAATCGAATAATAGCATCGGCTAAAATAGCTGCAGGCAACTCTCCTCCTGTTAAAACAAAATCGCCAATTGATATTTCTTTGGTAATAAATAAATCTCTCACTCGTTGGTCAACTCCTTTGTAATGCCCCGCTAGTATAATCAAGTTTTCTTTCAGCGAAAGTGTATTTACCATTCCTTGTTTCATGGTTTCTCCATCAGGGGTCATGTAAATAATTTCGTCGTAAGTTCGTTCTGCTTTTAACTTTTCTATACAATCGGCAATGGGTTGAATTTGCATTACCATTCCAGCACCCCCACCAAAAGCATAATCATCAATACTCTTTTGTTTGTTAGTAGAATAATCACGTAAATTATGTACTACCAATTCTACCAAACCCTTTTCTTGGGCTCGTTTTAGAATGGAAGCATTAAAAGGACTTTCCAACAATTCAGGTAAAACGGTAATAATGTCTATTCTCATAAGTTTATAAAGTCAGAAAGTTTATAAAGTGGTAAAGTTATCCATTATCAATTATCCTTTATCCATTTTTACATTATCTTTGTTCTCTAAAATTTTTATCGATTATGGAAAATAATAAAACTTGGACAAAAGAAGAAATTCTAAACATATACAACAAACCTTTAATGGAATTGATTTTCGATGCTGCTACTGTTCATCGTTTACACCACGATCCATTAAAAATTCAAGTAAGTAAATTAATTTCTATAAAAACAGGTGGTTGCCCTGAAGATTGTGGTTATTGCCCGCAAGCTGCTCGTTACCATACTAACATCGAAAAAAACAACTTAATGCCCGTTGAAGAAGTTTTAGCTAAAGCTGAAGCTGCAAAAGCTACAGGCTCTTCAAGAGTTTGTATGGGTGCTGCATGGAGAAACGTACAAGATGGCGAAGATTTTGACCAAGTTATTGAAATGGTAAAAGGTTTAAGTGCGATGAACATGGAAGTTTGTTGCACCTTAGGTATGGTTACCGAAAACCAAGCCACTCGTTTGGCTGAAGCTGGGTTACATTATTACAACCACAACATTGATACTTCTGAAGAATACTATAAAGAAGTAATTTCTACCAGAGGATTTAATGATAGAATAAAAACATTAGAAAATGTGCGTAAAAGCTCTTTAAAAGTTTGTTCGGGTGGTATTATTGGAATGGGTGAAACTGTTGACGACCGTATAGGAATGTTAATGGGTTTATTAAAATTGAGCGAAGCACCAGAATCTATTCCAATTAATGCATTGGTTCCAGTTGAAGGAACTCCTTTAGAAGATCAAGAAATTGTGCCAATATGGGATGTTGTTCGTATGATTGCTACCACACGAATAGTTTTCCCTAAAAGCACCGTGCGTTTATCGGCTGGAAGAATGCAAATGAGCAAAGAAGGACAAGCGTTGTGTTTTATGGCAGGAGCAAGTTCTATTTTTGCTGGCGACAAGCTGTTAACCACTCCAAACCCAGGCGACAACGAAGACATGCAGTTGTTTAATTTATTAGATTAACTCCTGTTGAAAAACAAAAAGACAATACTGGAAAAGTAAAAATTAGAAAAGACCAACCACCAGTTGTTGCAGAAGAAGAAAAATGGAGCAGACCTGGACATGTTATTGAACGAAATGTGAAAGCAACAGAAAAAGGAAAAGAAGCTAGAAAAGCTTTGAAATAATTTCTTTAACTCCTTGTGCATTTGAAAGAATTTTTAATAAAAAAAGTGTCGATTCGAGTTGGTTTTACAAAATTATAACGGAATTAAACTGTATCGAGAACATTTTATGCAAACTCTTAAATTTTAACGATGTGTGTGTGTGATTGGGGTGCAGGTTTAACCTTATTTTGTTAGTTAAACCGGGACAACTTCACCTACTAGGTAATTGATTTTCGTGGGAATACTAATGAATGGAATCAATTAAAAAGGTCTGAATATTTTGATTTAATCCTAAAATAAAGTAGTATATTTGCGATTGGACTCAAGAAATTCAGGTTATGGCTATACATCGACAAATAGAGCAAATAATAGAAAACGACTTTTTTAAAGGTAAAATTATTGTAATTCTTGGTGCAAGGCAGGTCGGGAAAAGTACGCTAATTAAAATATTGCCTACGTGTAATACAATCGATACGCTTTGGTTGGATGGGGAAAATTCAGATGTTCGTCAAATATTAAAAAATGCCAACAGTGAACGATTAAAGCAGTTAACTGCTAATAATAAAATTGTGGTAATAGATGAAGCTCAAAAAATTGAAGATATTGGTTCCGTTTTAAAACTCTTTGCCGATTATAACAAGGATATTCAGGTAATTGCCAGCGGATCAAGTGCGTTTGAATTGCGAAACACGTTGAACGAACCGCTTACAGGCAGAAAATTTGAGTATAAATTATTTCCCATTTCGTTTACTGAAATGGTAAAACATACCAATCTGTTGCAAGAAATACGTGAATTACCGCAGCGATTGGTGTATGGTTATTATCCCGAAATTGTTACTTCACCAAACGATGCAGAACGACTTTTACGTTTTTTATCGGACAGTTATTTGTACAAAGATATTTTCCTGTTTAAAGGAATTAAAAAGCCTGAAAAAATGCTTGAACTATTGAAATTACTGGCTTTTCAAATAGGAAGTGAAGTAAATTTCAATGAGCTATCAAATTCATTGAAAATTGACAATCAAACTGTAGAAAGTTATATTGAAATGTTAGAACAAGCTTTTGTAATTTACAAGCTTCCCGGATATCTATACCAATCAACGAACGGAATTAAAAAATCGAAAAATTTATTTTAACGATTTGAATACGCAATGCACTCATTAACGATTTCAGACCGATTGAAATTAGAAATGACGGTCTCTTTTCGAAAATTATGGGATTAACTCCTGTTGAAAAACAAAAAGACAATACGGGAAAAGTAAAAATTAGAAAAGACCAAGCACCAGTTGTTGCAGAAGAAGAAAAATGGAGCAGACCAGGACATGTTATTGAACGAAATGTGAAAGCAACAGAAAAAGGGAAAGAAGCTAGAAAAGCTTTGAAATAATTTCTTTAACCCCTTGTGCATTTATAAGATTTTTCTATAAAAAAAGTGTTGGTTCGAGTTTTTCTGAAAGAAAATTATCGAGAATACAAATTTTCTTACCAATGTACAAAGGGTTACTATAAACACTAAAAACCATGAAAAAATTACAACAACTGTTTTTGATTTTAAGTCTTCTGCCTGCCTTCAATTGCTTTGCCCAGCCCGCTCTCCCACCGGAGGTAGCCGACTCTTTGTGGCAAGTGTGGGAAGATAAAACCCAACCGGATACAGCCAGGCTCAAGGCTATGAACGATTATGCATGGGATGGTTACCTCTTTACCCAACCCGATAGTGCCTTTTATTATGCCCAATTGCAATACAACTTTGCCAAAACCAAAGGGCTTAAAAAACAGATGGCTGCAGCCCTCAACACACAGGGGACATCATTTACCATCAAGGGCGATTACGCCAAAGCCATTGACTACTACACCCGCAGTTTGAAAATATACGAAGAAATAGGCGATAAACTAGGCATAGCCAACTCCTTGGGCAACATTGGAATGATTTATTACAACCAAGGCGATTACGCCAAAGCCATTGACTACCACACCCGCAGTTTGAAAATACAGGAAGAAATAGGCAATAAACAAGGCATAGCAACTTCCCTGAACAACATTGGAATGATTTATCACAACCAAGGCGATTACGCCAAAGCCATTGACTACCACACCCGCAGTTTGAAAATAAAGGAAGAAATGGGCAATAAACAAGGCATAGCCAATTCCCTGAACAACATTGGAATGATTTATTATGACCAAGGCGATTACGCCAAAGCTCTTGATTACTCCACCCGCAGTTTGAAAATACAGGAAGAAATAGGCAATAAACAAGGCATAGCAATGTCCCTGAACGGCATTGGAAATATTTATTCAGACCAAGGCGATTACGCCAAAGCCATTGATTACTCCACCCGTGCATTAGCCCTTGCCCGGGAATTAGGAGCTGTAATTGTAATAAAAAGTGCAGCACAGCACTTGTGGGAGGTAAACAAAAAATTGGGCAGGCACAAAGCGGCATTAGAAATGCACGAGCTTTACGTACAAATGCGAGATAGCATAGAAAGCGAAGAAAGTGCAAAAGAAGTGATACGCCAAGAGTTTAAGTACAATTACGAGAAAAAAGCTGCTACCGATAGTGTAGCTAACGCCAAAGCCAACGAAATTAGAAATGCACAAATAGCCAAACAAAAGGCAGAGATAAAAGCCAAACGCAACCAGCAATATGCACTGTATGGTGGTTTGGTATTGGTGCTTTTGTTTGCAGGCTTTGTGTATAACCGTTTAAAAATTACCCAAAAACAAAAAGTAATTATAGAGCAAAAAGAAAGAGAAACCCATGCCCAAAAAGAAATAATAGAAGAAAAACACAAAGAAATAACCGACAGCATCAACTATGCCGAGCGTATCCAACGAAGTTTTTTGGCAACAAAAGATATGTTGGATAATAACTTAAAAGATTATTTTGTGTTTTTCCGCCCCAAAGACGTAGTTAGCGGAGATTTCTACTGGGCAGCCGAGCTGAACAACGGCAATTTTGCCTTTACCTGTGCCGATAGCACGGGGCATGGTGTGCCGGGTGCTATTATGAGTATTTTAAATATTTCCAGCTTAGAAAAATCGGTGGAAAAAGATACTGAGCCACACCAAATTTTAAACACCACCAGAAGAATTATTATAGACCGTTTAAAAAAAGACGGCAGCCCCGAAGGCGGTAAAGACGGTATGGATTGCAGTTTGTTGGTTTTGAACAAAGAAAAATCGGAACTTACTTTCGCATCGGCAAACAACCCCGTGTTTATTGTAAGAGCAGCCCACCCCAACCCTCCCGAAGGGAGGGAGAGCCAACACTCAATCCATCCAAATAACGAAGGATTTGAGGGTAGTAGTTCCTCCCCTTCAGGGAGATTAGGAGGGGCTGAACTTCTCGAATACAAACCCGATAAAATGCCCGTTGGCAAGCACGAAAAAGAACACGAACCTTTTACCTTACACTCCTTACAACTGCAAAAAGGCGATGTAATTTACACCCTTACCGATGGCTTTGCCGACCAGTTTGGTGGCGATAAAGGCAAAAAATACATGATTAAAAATTTTAAAGAACTTTTACTAAACATAGCCCATTTACCCATGCACGAGCAAGAACAAAAACTTGCAGATGAATTTGCCGCATGGAAAGGAAATAACGAGCAGGTTGATGATGTGTGTGTGATTGGGGTAAAAATATGATGCAGTAATTCTGCTGAGTATTTGGAGAAATTTAATAGAGAAACTATTAAATATGTAATGACAATTCGCCTAATTTAAAATGAATAAACAGAAAAAATATCTTCAACAACAAATTGATAAACGAAAGCAAGAAAACGCCTTTCGTGAATTAAAGGACAACAATCATTTGATTGATTTTTGCTCGAACGATTATTTGGGATTTGCTAAAGAAACCGCTATTCATCAAACCAACCACCAACTTGAAAGTTATGGTGCAACAGGTTCTCGTTTAATATCTGGAAACCATACGATTACAGAAGAAACAGAAGGCTATTTAGCTAACTTTTATCGTTCGGAAGCTGCTTTAATTTTCAACTCTGGATATAGTGCTAATGTTGGTTTGTTTCAATGTTTACCGCAACGCACCGACACCATTATTTATGACGAATACATTCATGCCTCCATTCGTGATGGAATAAAACTTTGTAACGCTAAACATTTTGCGTTTGAGCACAACAATTTAACTGCACTAGAAGAAAAATTAAACCTAGCCACAGGTTTAGTTTATGTGGTAGTAGAATCCATTTATTCGATGGATGGCGATGCTGCTCCATTAGTTGAAGTTGCTAAAATTTGTAAAAAACACCAAGCTGCATTAATAGTAGATGAAGCACATGCAACAAGTATTTATGGCAACGGTTTAGGTTTGGTTGCTCAATCTAATTTAGAAAATGATGTATTTGCACGAATTATAACCTTCGGAAAAGCTTATGGTTGCCACGGTGCTGCCGTTCTAGGCAGTAAAATTTTACGCAATTATTTAATCAATTATTCAAGAGCGTTTATTTACACCACAGCCCTACCCTTACCAAGTATTTTAGCAATTAAAAACGCTCACGAATTTTTATTGAAAAATTTAAATAGAATTGATGAGTTAAAAGAATTGATTACGTATTTTAAAAACTCAACTTCCAACTTCCAACTTCTAACTTCTAACTCAACTAGTGCCATTCAATGTATTATTATTCCAGGAAACACCGAAGTAAAAAAAGTGGCAGAAAACATACAAAAAAATGGTTTTGATGTCCGACCAATTTTAAGTCCTACTGTTCCGAAGGGTAAAGAACGACTTCGAATTTGTTTGCATAGTTTTAATTCTCAAGCACAAATTGATGAGTTATTAACTATTATAAAAAAGAATTTATGAGCAATTACTTTATAACAGGAATAGGAACTAATATCGGAAAAACAATAGTTTCAGCAATATTAACTGAAGCATTAGAAGCCGATTATTGGAAGCCAATACAAGCTGGTGATTTAGAACAATCTGACAGTGTAAAGGTTGAAAATTTGATTTCAAATACCAAAACTAAAATACATTCAGAAACTTACCGACTTAATCAACCCATGTCGCCACACGCCGCTGCAAAATTAGATAACATAATAATTGATTTAAATAAGATTACTATTCCAAAAACTTCCAACAACCTTATTATTGAAGGTGCTGGTGGTTTAATGGTTCCTTTAAACAATAATGAGTTGATTATCGATTTAATCCAAAAACTTGATGCCGAAGTTATTTTAGTTTCACAAAATTACTTGGGGAGTATTAATCATACTTTACTTAGTATAGAAAGCTTAAAGGTTAGAAAGTTAAAAGTTAAAGGAGTTATATTTAACGGTAACCCAAATATGGAAACAGAAAATTATATCCTTAATTATTCGGGAGTTAATTGTTTGGGAAGAATTGATGAACACCACCAAATTACCAAAGAAATTGTTTTAAGCTATAAAAACAAGTTTAGCTTTTTATGATTGTCTTTTTCTACTCATTATGCCACAAATTTCACTTATTTTTCGCAGATTTTTTTCGCAGATTGATTTTATCACGCCTTCGGCGTGATTTTAATCTGTGTAAATCTGTGGCAAAAAAAACTTAAGATTAATTACGCGGATAATCAACTAACTTTTAAAGTGAACTTGATAATCTAATTGACTCGCTTTTATAACCTCTAATGCTTCTGCTTTGTTGTAAATGTGAGTTATTTCAACCTTTGAAACCGAATCACCAGGAATACTTTTGTAAGTAAGAAAATAGTGTTTTAACCTTTTTATCAACGATTCAGGACATTTATCGATATCATCCCAAGCACCATAAACTTCATCACCTTTAAGTATAGCAATAATTTTATCATCAGCTTCTCCATGGTCAATCATTCTAAAACCTCCTATTGGAATGGCAGGAACAATAATATTTCCGTGCGTAATGTTTCGCTCGGTTAAAACACAAATATCAAGAGGATCGCCATCACCAACAATATTTTTTTTACCTGTTTTATCCATGCAATATTGAGCTAAGTGTTCGGCACAATACGTTTGCGGAATAAAGCCATACAATGCCGGAACGATATTAGAAAACTTTTGCGGTCTGTCCACTTTTAAAAAACCTGAAGCCTTATCAATTTCATATTTTACCGAATCTGAAGGAGTTATTTCTTTAAAAGATTTCACCTCACTTGGGGAATTTTCGCCTATTTCTATTCCATGCCAAGGATGTAATTGATATTGATTTTTTGAATGTTTTTCCATGTTTCTATTAAGATGATAAGACTGCAAAATACGGTCATTTATTCCTGTTGGAGGGTTATTTTTCCTTAATTTTGAGTTAAATTAATGTAGAGCTATTTTGAACAAAAAATTATCCATCGGATTTTCGCCCTGCCCCAACGATACGTTTATTTTTGATGCCTTAGTTCATCATAAAATTGATACTGAAGGGCTCGATTTTGAAGTGTATTTAGGCGATGTAGAAGATTTAAACCAAAAAGCGTTTAACAACGAATTGGATATTACTAAATTGAGTTACCATGCTTATGGTTATCTTACCGAAAATTATGTGTTATTAGATGCTGGAAGTGCTTTAGGTGCAGGTTGCGGACCATTACTGATTTCAAAACCCACCACCCACGACTCTCCAATATCGACACTAAAAATAGCTATTCCTGGAAAATACACTACTGCCAATTTCTTGTTAAGTATCGCTCATCCCGAAGCCACCAACAAAGTAGAAATGCTTTTTTCAGAAATTGAAGATACTGTACTTTCGGGTAAAGTAGATGCAGGTTTAATTATCCACGAAAACCGTTTTACCTACCAACAAAAAGGATTAGAAAAAATTGTTGACTTAGGGGAATTTTGGGAACAAACCACTGGTTCACTTATTCCGTTGGGAGGTATTGTAATAAAAAGAAGTTTACCCATAGATACTATACTAAAAGTAAATCGATTGCTAAGAAAAAGCATTGAATATGCTTTCGAAAATCCTGATTCACCATTGGAATACATGCAATGTAATGCACAAGAAATGGATAAAAATGTGATGATGCAGCATGTCGGATTGTATGTAAACAAATACTCCATTGATTTAGGTGATGAAGGCAAATCTGCCATTACGAAAATGTTTAACTTAGCACAAGAAAAAGGTATTATTCCTTCAATTAGTAATTCGTTGTTTATAAAATAAGTTCAAGGTTTCAGGTTTAAAGTTTCAGGTTATAATTCCTCAACTTTAAACTTTGAACTTTAAACTTTAAACTCTTAAGTATGATAATAGTAACAGGTGCTGCAGGTTTTATAGCTAGTTGTTTAGTAAGTAAACTTAACCAAGAAGGTTATAAAGACCTTGTATTAGTTGATGATTTCTCTAATCCTGAGAAGAACAAAAACTTTGAAGGAAAAACGTTTTCTAAAAAAATTGATCGTGAAGAATTTATTCCTTGGTTAGAAGAAAACCACCAATTGGTGCAATTTATTTTTCATATTGGAGCTAGAACCGACACCACCGAATTTGATACCAACATATTTGATAAATTAAACCTCAATTACACCAAAAGCATTTGGAATTTGTGTGTAAAACATGGATTACCATTAGTTTACGCTTCTTCTGCTGCAACGTATGGTTTGGGCGAATTTGGCTACGACGACAACCACGATGTGGTAAACAAATTAAAACCACTAAACCCTTACGGTGATTCGAAAAACGATTTCGATAAATGGGCGTTGGCTCAAGAAAAACAACCTTATTTCTGGGCAGGTTTAAAGTTTTTTAACGTTTACGGACCAAACGAATACCACAAAGGACGAATGGCATCGGTAATTTTTCATGCCTACAACCAAATTAAACAAACTGGTGCTATGAAATTGTTTGAATCACACAACCCCAATTACAAAAATGGCGAACAATTGCGTGATTTTGTCTATGTAAAAGATGTGGTAAATGTTTGCCTGTTTTTGCTAGAACACCGCAAAAATTCGGGTTTATACAACCTAGGTTCGGGCAAGGCTCGTACCTTTTTAGATTTGGTTAATAACACCTTTAAAGCCTTAGAAAAAGAACCACAAATTAGTTTTGTCCCAACCCCAGAAGACATTCGCGATAAATACCAGTACTTTACTGAAGCAAACATGCAAAAGCTAAAAAGCATCGGTTACAACAAACCTTTTTATACCCTCGAAGAAGGCGTTGAAGATTATGTGAAGAATTATTTGGTTGGTGGGAAGTATTATTGATTGAATTTAACAAACAAATAGCAAGCTTATGAAACAATACGTTTATATATTCTCAAATGAAGAACATGAGAAAATTAAAATTGGCAGAACTAATAAACATCCGGAAGTTAGAGCCGAACAATTAAATAGACAAACAGGAGTGATAGGCAAGTTTATTTGTGAATGGTTTAAAGAAGTCAAGGACTCGGAATATATAGAAAATTCCTTACACTATTTTCTGAGGGATTTCCATTATGAAAAGGAATATTATATACTTGAACCTATATTCGCACAAGAATTAGCTAACAAAATAATCAATGATATTGAAGCAATTGATATGGCGGTTCCTTCAATAATAAAAGATAGAAAATCATCGACTGAAGCAAGAATCAAGATTCTCAAAAAGATGTTAGATAAAGAAACCTTACCTAAGAAAAAAGATTTAATTAGAAATAGGCTAAAGTTGTTGGAAAACCTTCTAAATTATTCCTTATAAATAAACTATTGTTTGGATTAATAAACGCAACCTGATAACACTTTAATTATTTCGTTAACAATAATTTATGATTACTGATATTCTTATCAGACGTAATCCGAACATTATAAATACCACCTACAAATTCATTAAGGTTAATAGTTTGAACTGTACCCAACGAAATGTTACTAATAATTTGATAATGAACTTGTTTTCCTAATAAATCATAAATTTCAATTATTACATTTGATGCAGTTTCTAAAAACGATATGTTTACAATACCTTTACTAGGATTAGGATATATTTTAACATTAAAATCTGTTGTTGATTCATTTATTCCTGTAGGTGTTTGACATCCTATTGAGGTCAACAACGAGCTTCGAGGACCAAATAAAGCAGCATCCATTCTCCCTGCCTGACCAAATGTGAACATAGATGTAATTGCATCATTTGAATAATCCATATAGTTATAAAAATTTATCCCTGGATAAGCTCCTGAACAAGCATCATAAGTAATAGGAAAAGAAGGTGCCCCACTTGTAGCACTATCTTGAACTGGAGTATCAGCCACAAAATCGTCAGTACTACACCCATTTGCATCACCCCATATATGTCTCAAGTTTAGCCAATGACCAACCTCATGTGTTGTTGTTCTCCCTAAATTAAAAGGAGCAACGACATTACCAACCGTACCAAAATAGTTATAACCAATTACTACACCATCAGTGTTCGCTGTCCCTCCAGGAAACTGAGCATAACCTAGTGTATAAATATAATCACCTCCGAATTCAAGTGTCCAAAGATTCAAATATTTGTTCCTATCCCATATTGTCGATGGCTTTATTATCGATTGAATATCTGACCACCCCCAACTCGCCTGTGAACCTACCCACCGTTTAATACCATTTGTTGAATTTCCGAATTCATCTTGTTGAGCCAAGCAAAACTGAATTAATGGATCATCTGAGACACCTCTAAATGCAGCTGGTACATTAAAAATATCTGTATTGTATCTTCTAAAATCTCTATTTAACGCATCTATTTGAGATTGAATTTGTGCATCAGAAATATTTCTACCAGTTCCAATCGGTTCACCAAAATGTATTACATGAACAACAACAGGAATAGTAATTACCGATCGTGGCGTATAAATCAATTCTACTTGTAATGATGCACACAAAGAATTACTTGTGCAATCATATTGGTCTATCAACACATCAAAAGTCTCTGTAACTATTGGATTAAACAGAATTTCAGATTGTGAACCTCCACAAGCATCATCGTTATGTGCAACAGCAAAACCAGAAGTATTATATATTGATAGTTGTGTATCAAAATTATTAACTCCACAAGTACTGATTCTATAAACATTGCCAGCAATCATTCCCGTAACTCTTACATATTCTCCGCCAAACGTACAATTTGGAGAAGGTGAAACTACTTGATTCAAAGTCGTTGGTGCTGTAATAGATGTAAAATAAGTATTATTATTTCCACAAAGTGACATAATCGAATGCCCGTTATCATCTTTCTTAGGTGCTTTATCCAAACTTGAATTTTGAATATCTAAGTTTTTCAACCTGCTATTTGGATTATTTCTCAACCATTGTTGAGTTTGTTCTTCAATAGAATCCATTCTAAGTTTTAATGTTGGATCTTTCAACATCATCTCTTCTAGATTTTGCATTGTTCCACATTTTTCAGTTTGAGCAGTTAAAACTCCCATAAATAAAAGGGTAATTACTGATAGTAATATTTTTCTCATTTTGATTTTTTTAAATTATTTATCTCTCCTCGAAAATTTTATAACAACAAATATAAATAATAAATTTACAATTCGGACATATACGCCTAAATATTATTTCAATTGCATCGGACATTTATGTCATGTTGTCAAATGAAAAATTTTTACAAAGTTTAGGTAGGAAAATTGAGAAGCTTTATATTGAAAAATATAAAAATCAAAGTGACTTTGCTGCTGCATGTGAAGTTGACACCAGAACCATTAGAAGAATTATAAAAGCGGAACAAAATCCGACCATATTAATTTTAAGAAAGATTGCTCTAGCATTAGATTTTAATTTAAAAGATTTAATAGATATAGAGTAACGTCTTTTTAAGTCATTTAAATTATACTCTCATTTAAAATTGATTAGATTTGGATTTATATAACCATATATATTATACAATTTATTACTTTATATATTTAATTCTTGATTATTTAACTTATGAATGATCCTATTGAAATTGAATTTAATAATCCACCGAATCATATTAGTGAATACCTAATTCATTGGACAGGTAGAA
>JABTUP010000032.1 GCA_015075325.1 Flavobacteriales bacterium
CCGGCTATAATTCAGCGTGGCTTATGAACAATCTTGAAAAATATATTAATTTAACAAAGCTGATTTCTCTGCGGACAAATCCTGCGGATTTATCCACGCCGAAATCATAGCCAAACCGTTAGCTAAATCCCTTGGTATTCAGTATTAAAAAGATATTTTTCTTATCAAAAAACATAAAATCTATCTTAAATAGGTGTTGAAAAAATCGTGAAATACTTTTCGTATTGATATTAATTCTTAACGCAAAAATTACGAACTTTCGAAAAATAGAATTGAATTAATAGATGAAGTTAAAAGAAAAAATAAGTATCGATGAATTTGATGGCAAACGTTATCAAACAAGACTTGTGGAACCTAACAACAATGAAAAAGCGGTTTTAACTCATTATTTGCATAACATTCACAACGGAGTTTCAAAGTATTACAAAGAAGATGCTTTAGAAGCTTTAAATAATTTTGTAGCATACAAAAAAGAAGAAGAGAAGCTTACAATTGTTGCTGAAGATGCTATACAACAACTTCTTTTTGAAGTTGAAAACGTTCCGTTTCCAACTCCAGAGAATTATACATTTAAATTCATAGATTTATTTGCAGGAATTGGTGGTTTCAGAATTGCTATGCAAAATCTTGGTGGTAAATGTGTTTTCACAAGCGAATGGGACAAAGAGGCACAAAAAACATACAAAGTAAACTTTGGAGAAGTTCCATTTGGCGACATTACAAAACAACATATTAAAAATTATATTCCTGAAGAATTTGATTTGATTTGTGCAGGTTTTCCTTGTCAAGCATTCTCAATTGCAGGAAAACGTGGCGGATTTGATGACACAAGAGGAACTTTGTTTTTTGATGTTGCTGAAATTATTAAAAAACATAAACCAAAAGCAATTTTTCTTGAAAACGTAAAAGGTTTAAGAAGCCATGATAAAGGAAAAACTTTAGAAACAATACTAAATGTTTTGAGAAATGATTTAGGTTATTTTGTTCCCGAACCACAAATTATTAATGCTAAAGATTTTGGAGTTCCTCAAAATCGTGAAAGAATTTATATCATTGGCTTTCGCCAAGATTTAAATATTACAAGTTTCGAATATCCAAAACCTTTAAAAGTAAATCCAACTTTTGAAAAAATAAAAGAGAAAACTGTTCCACCAACAAAATATTATCTTTCAACTCAATACGTTCAAACTTTAATCAATCATAAGGCAAGACACGAAAACAAAGGCAATGGTTTTGGTTATGCAATTATTCCTGACGATGGAATAGCAAATGCAATTGTTGTTGGCGGAATGGGAAGAGAAAGAAATTTGGTTTTAGACCATCGAATTACTGATTATACACCAACTACCCACATAAAAGGAACCGTAAATCGTGAAGGGATTCGTAAAATGACACCAAGAGAATGGGCAAGATTACAAGGGTTTCCAGATAATTTTATAATTCCAGTTGCTGACGCATCTGCATATAAACAATTCGGTAACTCCGTTGCTGTTCCAGCTATTCAAGCAACAGCAGAAAAAATTTTAGAATTAATCGGAATTAAGAAATATGCTATCAGGAAATAAAGGAGAATGGAGTGAAATTTACGCTTTGTTTAAATTGCTCGGCGATAAACAACTATTTGCAGGCGATGCAGATTTAAACAAAATTGAAGAATTATTTTATCCAATAATCAAAATTATTCGTAACGAAAGTGGAGGAAATTTTGAGTATGAAATAAATAGTGATTTAATCATAATTTCAGGTGGAAAAGAACAATTAAGAATTCCTGTCAAAACTTTTACTGAACAATCAGTAAAACTTTTAGCAACTATAAAAAGTTCAAATGGTGCATTTAGTATTCCAGAAACGGAGTCTTTTATGAACTCGATAAATTGTAGTTCTTTAAAAGCAAAATCAACTTCTAAATCTGACATTCAAATCGTTATTCACGACCAAAGAATTAATCAAACCGCAGAATTAGGGTTTAGTATTAAATCACAACTTGGCGGACAAGCAACGCTTTTAAATGCAGGAAAAACAACCAATTTTATTTATCAAATTTCAGGCTTTAAACCAACAGAAAATCAATCAAAAAGTATAAACGAAATTGACACAAAAAGTAAAATTAAAGACAGAATTGAAAGCATAAAACATTTTGGTGGAAACATAAATTACGTTTCACTTGAACAAGATGTTTTCAAAAACAATTTAGTTTTAATTGATAGTTTGTTACCTAATATTTTAGCAGAAATTGTTAAAACTTTTTACACTTCAAGTTTAAGTTCAATCAAAGATTTAACAGAAAACATAAACAAAACAAACCCATTAAATTATGACAAACAGTTTGCTCATACATTTTATGAATACAAAATTAAACGCTTCTTAACTGATGTAGCATTAGGGATGACACCATCAAAAGTATGGAATGGAATTTATGACGCAACTGGAGGATACTTAATTGTAAAAGAAAACGGTGACGTTCTGTGTTATCATATTTACAACAGGAATCAATTCGAAGAATATTTATTTCAAAACACAAAATTAGAAACCGCAAGTAGCTCTCGACACGAATTCGGTAAAATTTACAACGAAAATGGAAAAAGTTACTTTAAACTAAACTTACAAATCAGATTTAAATAAAACGGGCATCAGTTAACAGTGTAAGCTTCCCCGGAAGTAGTCCAATTAAAAAAAGTGAGTTTGTACAAGTATTTTTACTCTAATTAAATCTCGATTTACTTTTAATTCCACCAAAAGGATTTGGGTAAACATATCGAATAGCCAATTCGTAAGCTCCTCTTTTGTTTGAGGCTTCGTTTAACGATGATGAATTGATATCGTAACTAAAAGCTATGGTATAACTGTCGTATTGCAACATGGTTGATAAAATAATGGCATCATTCCAACGATAAAAAGCTCCCATTCCAACTGCCATTCCTTTGTTGTTTTTGGTGTATTTCGATGCTTGTTTAAACATATACAATACATCCGAACCAAACATAATTTCATTTACTGTGCCTTGTCGTGAGAACAAAAAATAAGGCAAAAGGGTATATTTTTCATTTAAACCAACAATAGCATTGGTATGGAAAATCCAGCGGTAATGCAGTTCGTCTTGCACCAATGCTTGAGTTTCTATTTCTGGCTTGGTTAAATGATGTAATGAAAAACCACTATTGATTAACATCTTTTTACCCGAAAGGTATCCTTCATCGTTACGATACGTCCAAACCAAACCCGAAGTAAAATCGGCAGAACCAAATGAAATACCCGTAAAATCTGGGCTTTCTCCAGTACTATACGTTTGGTTGTATTCGTATCCATCAAATTGGCTCCCCCAAGTAAGGTTATTTGTATTTGCCGAACGTTGAAAATATCCACCTTGAACACCCAAGCCTAATGTATTTTTCGAATTCAAATTTATGTGGTAAGCTCCACTTAAATTAACTTGATTGGTTTTCATTTGTGAAGCTCCTGCTTTATCAGAAAACAAGTAAATACCACCAGCAAAATAACCCGTTTTACTGTTTCTGGTAGTTTTAAAGTTCATGTCGTATGATGCCATCATGGTTGTAAAAGGTTCGCTTACACTACCCCATTGGCTTCTGTAATTTAAAATTCCTCGAATGGTGTATTCCGAACCTGCATTTGCTGGATTTACCAACAAAGGAGTCATATTAGCTTGAGACAGGTGAATATCTTGACAGCCCCCCTCAATCCCTCCGAAGGGGGGAAATAGCCCACACATAAGGCTAAGGAAAAGCAACTTGATGAATGTTGAAGTTGTTTTATTTCTCATAAATTATATTGTTAATCAATAATCATTTGTTTCTCTTTCTATTTTTTTCGTCCATATACAAAAGTCCCGAATAATCGGGATTGGGTGGGCTACTATCTAAACAATGTGGTATTGCCTTTAAATTCTACTTCTGTTCCATCAATCAGTAAAGCTTGTACGGTGTAAACAAAAACACCTGTATTCAAGTCTTCTCCTTTATATGTACCATCCCAACAACCATCAACTTTGTCTGATTCAAAAATCATTTCTCCCCAACGAGAGTAAACCCTAAAAAGCAATTTATCCAAGCAATTGCTATAAACCATTAAACAATCATTACTGCCATCGGCATTTGGCGAAAACGCATTTGGAACAAACACATTTCCACATCTTTTATCAACCACAACGGTAACACACGAAGAATTTTCGCAGCCATTTTTTGTAGTTGTAGCACAATAAGTAGTTGTTTCAATCGGATTTACTGTGGCTGTAATACAATCTGTGCAACTTATCGCTTCGTTTGGTGTCCAATTAAATGGTGTTAACGATGTAGCGTTTATTGTTGCAGTTTGTCCTAAAAATATAGTTGTATCAGCATAAGCTGTAATACTCGGTAAAGGAATATGATTTACCGTTATTGAAGCGGTATCGGCACAACCATTGGTGGTAATTATTACCGAATAAGTGGTTGTATCTGTTGGTAACACATTTATGGTAGCTGTTGTTTCTGAAGTGCTCCATTCAAAATTTGAACCTCCCGATGCTGTTAATGTTAAAGTTTGACCATCGCAAACACTTGAATTACCAGAAATAACGGCTACTGGTTTTGGATTTACCGTTACAGTAGTTTGAGTAGAATCAACACAACCGTTTGCACCTGTTCCAATAACACTATAATTAGTAATTCCTGTTGTAGGGCTTACATTAATTGAATTTGTTGTTGCTGTTGTATTCCAAACATAAGAGCTTGCTCCATTTCCTGTTAAAGTAGTAGTTTCTCCGTTACAAATGGTTATTGTTCCGGAAATTGTTACCACAGGTAGAGCATTTACAGTAACTGTTGAATTAGCTGTATTTACACAACCATTTGCATCAGTAACTGTAACAGTATAAGTTGTATTTGATGTTGGATTTACATTTATTGTATCATTTGTACTTCCAGTATTCCAAGAATACGATGTTCCACCCGAAGCTGTTAAAGTTGTTGATTGTCCGTTGCAAATGGTATTATTGCCCGAAATTATTGCAGTTGGCAAACTGTTTACTGTTACTGCGAATGTAGCCGTATCAGAACATCCTCCCAAAGTTACTATTACATCATAATTTGTATTTACAGTTGGAGACACCACCAATGAATCTAATGTAGAATTATCATTCCATAAATATGTTCCTCCTCCTGAAGCTGTTAGGATTACTGAACTTCCGCTACAAACAAAATTGGTTCCATTGCTTGAAGTAACGACTGCTGTTGGATTACTGATAACTTGAACCAATGTGCTTGCGGTATCAGAACAACCATTTGCATCGGTTACTGTTACAACATAAGTAGAATCAGCTGATGGAGAAACATTAATTGAATTAGCTGAAGATCCATTGTTCCAAACATAGCTCACACCGCCGTTTGCTGTAAGGGTGGTTGATGTTCCGTCACAAATTGTTGTTGTTCCAATAATATCTGGATTTGGCAAAGCATTAACTGTAACCGTTGAATTAGCCGAATTAACACAACCATTTGCATCAGTAACTGTTACTATATATGTAGAATCTGCAATAGGAGAAACGACAATAGAATCTACTATTATTCCGTTATTCCAAACATAAGAAACTCCTCCAGATGCAGTTAATGTGGTAGTTTCTCCAATACAAATCGTTTGATCTCCTGTTACTACAGCTGTTGGCAAATTATTTACAGTAACAGCAAAAGTGGCTGTATCAGAGCAACCTCCTACTTCAACAATTACCGAATAAGTGGTGTTTGTTGTTGGTGATACAACTAATGAGTCTAATGTTGAAGCATCATTCCATGTGTATGTACCACCTCCAGAAGCTGTAAGGGTTACTGAACTTCCATTACAAACAAAGTTGGTTCCATTGCTTGAAGTAACGACTGCTGTTGGATTACTGATAACTTGAACCAATGTGCTTACGGTATCGGAACAACCGTTTGCATCAGTTGCTGTTACCAAATAAGTAGAATCAGCTGATGGAGAAACATTAATTGAATTAGCTAAAGAACCATTGTTCCAAACGTAGCTTACACCACCGTTTACAGTAAGGGTTGTGGAACTTCCATCACAAATGAGCGACGAACCTGTAATAAAAGGATTTGGCAAGGCATTTACCACTACATTTACATTTGCTGTATTCTTGCAACTATTTACATCTGTTACTTCAACTGAATAAGTAGAATCAGCAATTGGAGATATATTAATGGAATTTGAAGTACTACCATTATTCCATTCAAATGATGTTCCACCTGAAGCAGTTAACGTGGTTGATTCTCCTACACAAAGAACGGTATCTCCATTAATAAAAGGTGTTGGCAAGTTATTTACATTTACGGCAAAAGTGGCTGTATCTAAACAGCCGTTTACATTTACCACAACAGTATATGTGGAATTACTTGCAGGCGAAACAACCAATGAATCTAAAATAGAAGCATCATTCCAAGTATATGTTCCACCACCAGAAGCATTAAGTGTTAGTGATTCTCCAACACAAATGGTATTTCCAGTTGCAGATGTTATTGCTGCTGTAGGTTTTGGTAATACTTGTACTAATGTTGAAGTACTATCAACACATCCATTTACATCTGTACCAATAACATAAAATGTTGAATCGGCTGTTGGGCTTACATTAATTGAATTTCCTAAATTCGTCGTGTTCCAAACATAACTACTCCCACCTGATGCAGTAAGTGTTACACTACTTTGATCACAAACCGAAACTGGATTTGACAAATTGATTTGAACAGTTGGTAATGGGTTTACTACTATGGTTTGAGTTAAGGTTTGTTTTGCACCACAAACTCCACTCACAATTAATGTATAAGTTGTAGTTGTAGAAGGTGCTACAGTTATGTTAGGAGTAGTTTCTCCTGTTGGAAACCATTCATACGATGAAGCTCCAACTGGACCAACTAAAACTGTACTATCACCATAACATAATGTTGGTTTTCCAGTAGTGATATTTGGAAATTGAACTCCTGCATTTGCCGAAATGGTATAATTACAAATATCTCCTTCAAAGCCATCTACCATTAAATAATAATCATTACCAATGGTTAGATTATTAGCTGTAATAGTAAAACCTGTAGAGTTTTCCTCGAAATTAGAAACTGGAACAAAATCGCAACAACCATTCGATGAAAATATTTGCATTTGAATTCCTCCCGACGGATAATTACCTATCCAACAATCACCAATTGCAACATTTAATATAGCTGTGGTATTCGATGCAGTAAATTTAATCCATGAATTGTTATTAATATTTACATCAAATGCTCCAGAACCAGTTCCCCAAGGTCCTGCCTGACCAAAAATACCACCAGTATTTACTCCATCGGGTTGATTTATCCCAGTTAAGGTATCTTCGTTGTTTCCGTACATGTTACATGGTCTGTCGGACGTATAAGCAGCACTTGTAGATGCACTGTATCCATTCAAATCGCAGATGTATAACGAATTAGCGCAAAAATCATTAGTAACTGAAGAAACACACAAACCAAACTGACCAGTCCCTGTATTAAATCTCCAATAACGAATAAAATAAGTTGCTCCAGGAGTTAAACCTGTTGCATTAATGTAAGGTTTAAAATCATTTGTTGTTCCTGGATAATTATGATCATCAGAACAAGTAACTTGAGTTAACGAACCACAAGTTCCACTATATAAAGCCATAGCAGCATCATTTATTCCAAATCCTGGTTGAGCTGTTATGGTTATTTGTCCGTTTGATGGAACAACCACACTAAACCAAACATCGGAAGTTGTTGCATTAAAACCTCCCTGAAAAGGCGAAGAACCTCCTGCACAAGATGCTGGAGTTGGAGCTCCCATTGACGCAGTTGCTCCAACAGTGGTAAATTGTAAATAATTACATGCCGAAGTTGGATTTGGTAAAGCAATTGCATTACAAGGTTCGTCGTTTGTTGGTACTGGTGATGCTGATGGTCCTGTTATACAAATATCAAAAGTGCCTCCACCTCCACTATAATAATCATAAACTCTAATGTAATAAGTAGCACCTACGGTTAAACCAACAGCACTAATAGTTTCATTTCCATCTGTAAATCCAACATCTGTACATTGTATAGAAGTTAATGTTCCGCAAGTGCCCGAAAACATTTGTAAAACAGCATCCATTGTTGAAGATGGATTGACTGTTATGGTTGCTGTAGAATTTACAGCTGTAAAACTATACCAAACATCATCATTTGCTGTACCCGAACAACCAACCAACGATTGGGTTGCTCCAATGGTGGTTCCTGCAGTATTAGAACAAACAGTGTTAACCAATAAATTTACTGCTCCTCCACAAGCATCATTAGCTGGTGCTGGTGGAGGATTGGTTACACAAATAGAAAATGTTCCAGACCCTGAACCAGCTCCATAATGGTAAACCCTAATTCGATAGGTATTTCCAATAGTTAAACCAGTTGCGTTTATTGTTTCTGTTTGACCAGTAAATGTTGCATCCATACATGATATGGTATTTAATGTAGCACAAACATTTGAAAACAACTGAACAACTGGATCAAAACTTGCACTAGGTACAACTGTAATTTGGTGGCTTGTTCCAGTTGCAACAAATTGATACCACACATCATCATCGGCATTACCAACACAACCTGGTAAATTTTGAGTTGCTCCAATGGTTGTTCCGTTAGTTGGACTTGAACAGTTTGCTGTAACGCTTATTAAAGTTGCTCCCGAACAATTGTCTGCTTGAGCAAACAATTGATTTGCCGAAAAAGCAAAAAATAGAAAAATGGTTAATACGTAACGTAATTGCATAATTTAAATAAGTTTGATTTAGAAAATAGACTATTTAGGCTGTTCCTCCGTGATTAGTTCATCAGGTAAAAGTCCATTTTTAATGATTATTTTTTTTAAATCAGTTGGTTCAAAAAGCACATCTCCTTCTGATGTTCTGGTATATTCTTCTACAAAAACAATGATTTGTCCTTTATGTTGTTCTGGCTTAAAAACAGGCTTACAGGTTGTTACCCCTTTTAGATTTAAAATTTCTTGTGTTAAGTTTTCGATTGTTGTAGACGATGCTTCTCCACTAAATGTATAAGCATATTTTGTTTTTATTAAAGTAGGTTTTGATTGTGCTTTAAGTTGAAAAGAAAACAAAGAAAAGACTAAACAAATTAGAGCAACGCGTAAAAAGGTGTTCATAAACGATGGAGTAATAATTGTTAAAAAATTGACTAACAAACAAAAATAGGTTAAAAAAATAAAACTATCAATTTTATTTTTTTTACAATAAAAAAAGCCCCACACTTGAGAGCATGGGGCTTTTGTATGAATAGAATAAAGGATTATTTTCCTCCTTTCTCTAAGCTAGCTTTTAATGCAGAAAGAGCATCAATATCACCCAATGTAGATTTCTCCATTGAGTCGTTGTTTTTCTTCACTGCTTTTGAAGTAGTATTCTCTTGTTGTTCTTTACCACCTTTAGCTTTCGATTTTCCAGATGCAGCAGGTTTTGCTCCTTCTTCAGCTTCTGTTTCTTTAAACAATTGTGTGTGAGACAATACAATTTTCTTAGCGTTTTTGTTAAACTCTAATACTTTGAATGTTAATTTCTCATCTACTTTTGCTAAAGAACCATCTTCTTTTTCGATATTCTTTTTAGTAGCAATACCTTCTACTCCGTATTGTAACGAAACAATTGCTAAACCTTTAGCTGTAATTTCAGTTATTGTACCTTCGTGAGTTGAACCTTCAGTAAATACTGTTTCGAAAACATCCCATGGATTTTCTTCCAATTGTTTGTGTCCTAAACTTAATCTTCTGTTGTCTCTATCTATTTCTAAAATTACCACATCCATTTTCTCACCTACTTTAGTAAGTTCTGATGGATGATTAATTTTTTTAGACCATGATAAATCTGAAATGTGGATTAATCCATCAACACCTTGTTCAAGCTCTACAAACACTCCAAAATCAGAAATATTAGTTACTTTTCCTGTGTGTTTAGAACCAACACCGTATTTAGTTTCAATACCTTCCCATGGATCTTTAGCCAATTGTTTAACACCTAAAGACATTTTTCTTTCTTCTCTGTCTAAAGTTAAAATTTGAGCTTCAACTTCATCACCTACTTTAAAGAATTCTTGAGCTGGTTTTAAATGGTTACTCCAAGTAATTTCTGATACGTGGATTAAACCTTCAACACCTGGTATAATTTCGATAAATGCACCGTAATCAGCAACAACAACAACTTTACCTTTAACAGTATCGCCAACAGCTAATTTTGGGTCTAATTTATCCCATGGGTGTTCTTGTAATTGTTTAATACCTAAAGCAATACGTTTTTTATCATCATCAAAATCAAGGATAACCACGTTTAATTTTTGATCTAATGTCAAAATTTCTTCTGGGTGGTTAATTCTGCTCCATGATAAATCTGTAATGTGAACTAAACCATCAACACCACCTAAATCGATAAACACACCGTAAGAAGTAATGTTTTTAACAGTACCTTCTAATACTTGTCCTTTCTCTAATTTAGAAATGATTTGAGATTTTTGTTGTTCTATTTCTGCTTCGATAAGTGCTTTGTGAGATACTACAATGTTTTTAAATTCTTTGTTGATTTTCACTACTTTGAATTCCATTGTTTTATCAACATACACATCGTAATCTCTAATTGGTTTAACATCAATTTGCGAACCTGGTAAGAATGCTTCGATACCGAATACATCTACAATTAAACCACCTTTAGTTCTGCATTTAACGTAACCTTTAATAATTTCTTGAGAAGCCAATACATCATTAACTCTATCCCAAGCTTTAAGAGAACGAGCTCTAGCGTGTGATAAAATTAACTGACCGTTTTTATCTTCTGGATTTACAACGAAAACTTCTACTTGGTCGCCAGCTTTTAAATCTGGGTTGTATCTAAATTCTGAAATAGAAACTACTCCTTCCGATTTATAACCAATGTTAATTACCACCTCACGGTTGGTTTTAGCAACTACAGTACCTATTAAAACTTCTTGCTCAGCAATCGATTTTAATGTTTCATCGTACACATCTTGCATCGATTTTTTCTCAGCAGGGCTGTAAGTATCTTCGTATTTACCAATTCTATCCCAGTCAAAATCTGCTAAAGGTTTAATGTCTGAAGTTTTTACGCTAACTGGTGCAGCTTTTTTAACCGCTGGTTTTTCTGCTTTTACTTCAGCAACAACTTTTTTTGCAGGAGCTTCTTCAGCTTCTACTTCAGTTTTTACTTCTTTTTTTGCTGGTGTTGCTTTTTTCTCAGCTGCAGGTTTGCTAGCTGGTTTTTTTGTTGCAGTTTTGGCTTTTGAAGCCGAGTCTTTTTTTTCTGCCATTTTATTTAACTTGTATCTCGTTTTATTTTCAGCTTAAACGAGAGCTTGTTTATAATGCCATGCTGAATTCTGGCTTTTTTTTAATTGGACGGCAAAAGTAGGTTTTTATTTTTAAATAAAACCAATACTACACTAACTATTTATTTGGATTTTTAAAGCTTTTTTGCTCCCGCAAGCGTCTCGCTTGTGGTTTACTATACTATATATTCATTGTTTTGCTTATATTCATTCAGCCTTTTTTTTTAATTCCACCACAAGGCAGAGCCTTGCGGCAGCGGGGGCAGTAGAGGAATTGTTTTTTTTCTCGACCTAAGTAACCACCCTCTTTACCCTCGCTTAACTTAGCTCGTACTTCTACAGCTTAGGACGTACGGGGGCTTCTAATACTCCTTTTAAGCCTTGTCTTATTTGTTTAAATAATAATAAGGCTATAACAAATACACCAATCCAAATAATTAAAGCTAATTCTCGGTTATTAAATATTTGTGTTAAATAATTCACTTTACCAATTTACGTATTCTTTAAAATCAAAAAACCTCCCATTTCTGAGAGGTTCGTTTTATCTTTTTTGTTGTTTTATAGCTTTTTAATGTTTGTAGATTTATTCAAATGTAGGAACGACATTAGAATATATAACATCCCAAATACCGTTATCCTTATTTTTATGAAGTTTTACAAACCTAAATCCATGAATTATATCAATATTAATTTGAGATTTTTTCTTATTAAAGTAAATATTTATTTTTTGTTCTTTCTCTTTCTCATCATAATTAATATTAAATGCTTTCCCACTATAAGAAGTTGAAAAATCAGTTTCAACAAAATCATTAAAAATTATAACATCTTTATATTTCACATATATAGAATCATTAAACCCACTCATAAAATAAAAAGTTGTTTCATTTATAGTTGTATCAACTTTCATGACTTCTTTTAAATTACCCCAGTCAACATCATCAGAATATACAAAGGAAGTTTTCACAGTAGGTTTTGTGCTTTGTTGTGCTATTGTACAACTACTTATAAAAATAATCAATATCAGAATTAAAATATTTTTCATCGTTTTATGGTGTTGATGTATCTTCATTTATAGCTTGATTAATTTGTTTTAACTGCCCTGGAGTACTTGACATAGAACTTGAACCATTATCACCTTTAATTCCATTGTTTATATTAGGGTTCTCAGCAGAATTCATAATATTAGTTTTGACTGTATTATCTAATACTCCATAAGAACCTTGTTTTATATCCGCCTCTGGAGTATTTTCTTGAACTTCCCAAGGATGAGATAATCCACCAGAATGTCCTAATTCATGTACCATTGTTCTTGTTACAGCTTCGGCATCCCTCATAATACCATCAACACTTGTAAAAATACTAATTATATTTGTTTGAGTTCCTCCATTTCCACCGCCACCTTTCATTGCAGTTTTACCACCTATAAATCCTTTTATGGTTCTTCCATTTTTAACTACTTCTTGAGTTTTACCATCTCTAAAAAGGACTGTAATCGTTCCTGGTTGACCTGTTTTTTCTGGTTCCCCCGTAAGCGCTAAGCTGAAGCGTTGGCATTTTTCTTTGCAGAGGGCTTAGTGATTTTTTATTCATCCTTTTATAATTTAAAGTGATATATCTTTCATAATTCATCTATTTTAATCGGGCTTTCTTCGTTTGCACTACTCAATCTCCACTCGTTAGCATTATTAACAAAACCCGCTTCAATAGGATTGTTGTGTATGTAATTTATTTTCTGTTCTATCATTTGATTACTATATAAAAAGAACGGATGATTATCATGTTTCCAAAACTGCATTTGTTGGTTTTGTGGACTTTACTACCAAAGTACTTAAAAAGTTTTAAAAACAATTCTTTTTTACTTTCTTGTGGATTTTCTTCTATGGCTTTTATAAGTTGTTTTGCCGTATGTGCCTTTAAATCTCTTAGTGTATTCGATAATGAACCATTTTCTGAATAAGTAATAAAATGTACATGACTTGGCATTATACAATAACAAAATATTTTTAACTCTTTGTTTTGCTTACAGAAGTTTATACTATCAATCAAAATTTCTTGATACACTCTTCGTGTAAAAACATCTAACCAACCAACTACACTAAAAGTTACAAAATAAAGTCCATCGCTATGTGTTTTGTATTTTTCTGACATTTAAACAAATGTACTTTTTTTTTGGTATAATTTTGTGCAACCTAAGTAACCTCGCTCTCTGCCATAACAAAACTTAGCTCGTACTTTGGGGAATTAATGGTTTCTTTTAGCCAAGTTGATTGAGTATTATCGTATTTAGCCACCTGCTGCCTCGAGTTTAATTCAGAAGTTTCGGAGTAACTCTTGGTATTGTTTATCATATTTTTTATTTTTATTCATTTCTCTTTTTTTCTTGTTACTGTAAGTCCGAGTTATCCCGCAACACCTCTTTTATATTAAGAATAATCAATCAACTCAACTAGTTTTTAACTACTTTTACAACTTCAAAAACATTCAATAAAATGACAACTTATCAAGATTACAAAAACCATTGCAGTAAAATTGCAGATATCGAATATGCTTTATCGGTTTTAAACTGGGATCAGGAAGTTTTTATGCCCGAAAAAGGAGCAAAACACCGTGCCCAACAAATTTCAACTTTAGCCGGAATTGCTCACGAACTGTCTGTTGATAAAGCTTTTGGTGAATTATTAGAAAAATTAAGCAACGAAAACCTTACTGAAATTGAAAAAAGAAACATTGAGGAATCGCTAAAAAACTACAAAAGAGCACAAAAATATACTACAGCGTTTGTTCAAGAAATGAGCAAAACCGTTTCTCAATCATTTATAGCTTGGCAAGAAGCCAAAGAAAAAGATGATTATTCGATATTCGCTCCAAAGCTAAAAGAATTGGTAAAACTAAAACGTGAAGAATGTGAATTATTAGGCTATAGTGACCATCCTTACAATGCATTGGTTGATTTATACGAACCAAATGCCACGGTTAAAGATTTAGATGTTTTGTTTAATGATGTAAAAAAACAGTTGGTTCCATTTGTTAAGGAAATTGCCAATGCTAATCAAAACAACGATAGCTTAATGTATAATTTTTACGATAAAGAAAAACAGCTGGCTTTTACTGAAAAATTGTTGGCTCAAATGGGCTACGATTTTAATGCTGGGCGACAAGATATTTCATCTCACCCATTCACAACCAATTTTGGCCCTTTAGATGTTCGAGTTACAACAAGGGTTAACGAAAATAATTTAAACGAAATACTTTGGAGTAGCATACACGAAGGCGGACATGCTTTGTACGAACAAGGCTTAAAAGAAGAAAATTACGGTTTACCAGCTGGCAGCTATTTATCGTTAGGTATTCACGAATCTCAATCGAGATTATGGGAAAATAATGTAGGTAGAAGTCGTGTTTACTGGAATTACAATTTTAGACGTTTGCAAGAAGTTTTTCAGGTAAATTTAGGTCATTTTACAACAGATGATTTTTACAAAGCCATGAACATTGTAAAACCATCGCTAATTAGAACAAGTGCCGATGAACTAACGTACCATTTTCATGTTTTAATACGTTATGAAATTGAAAAAGAACTCATTGCAGGAAGCATTGAAGTTGAAGATTTACCAACTGTTTGGAATAAAAAATACAAAGAATACTTAAACATTGACGTTCCTTCAGATTCGCAGGGAGTTTTACAAGACATTCATTGGTCGCACGGAAGTTTTGGCTATTTCCCTACCTATTCTATTGGAAGCTTTTATGCCGCTCAATTTTATAACCAAGCTAAAAAGGAAATAGACCAACTTGAATATCAAATTGAAATTGGAAATTTAAAACCCTTATTAGATTGGCTGAGAGAAAAAATTCACCAACATGGCAGATTATTTGCAGCCGATGAATTATGTGAAAAAATTACAGGAGAAAAGCTTAATTTTAAACACTTCTTAAACTACGCAAAAAAGAAATACAATAAATTGTACAACTTAAACTAAAAACACATGAAAAAGTTAATCATTATGCTTTCAGCGATAACTTTAATCGCTTGTAAAAGCAACTCAAAAACAACTAAAGTGGATAATTCAACAACACAAGAAACCACCAATCCTGATGAACAAGTATTTGATTTAATTGTTCAATTTATTAGTAAAGGTGAAGGAACAGCAAGAGAATTGGGCGTTAAGTTCGATGAAGCTGTTGCTAAATTCAACAAAGATAATCATACCAATATCGAAGCAGACAAACGTCATTGGGGGCGTGAAGGTGAATACGACCTTAACTTTGACTTAAAAAACTTATCAACAAAGCAGAAAAATTCCTTTATAAGCTTAGTTAAAGAAACTGTGGGACATACAGACATGGTTCACCTAAAATACAACGAAAAAGCTGTTCATAAAAGATAAACCATTTATATAAAAATTCCAAAACTTATAAGAACTTTGTTCTTTATTAGTCAACGGGGATAAGCATTATCTCTAATTTATTAAATTTTTTTATTAAATTATATGAACTTTAATTTAGAATCTATTACCAAATTTTTAAATGATTTAGGTATTAACGGAGTTAATGAAATCATTTACAATCCTTCTTACGAAGATTTATACAAGTATGAAACAGACCCTTCTTTAACAGGATTTGAAGTTGGTCAGAAAACTGAATTAGGTGCGATTAATGTAATGACTGGAGTATTTACAGGTAGATCTCCTAAAGACAAATACTTTGTTGAAGATGCTATTACAAAAGATACTATTTGGTGGACATCTGATAAAGTAAAAAATGATAATAAGCCTACAACTCAAGCAGTTTGGAATGATTTGAAAAAGACTGTAGCCGACCAATTATCGAACAAAAAATTATTTGTGGTTGATGCGTATTGTGGTGCTAATGAAAACACTAGATTAAAAGTTCGTTTTATTATGGAAGTGGCATGGCAAGCTCACTTTGTGAAAAACATGTTTATCAGACCAACAGAAGAAGAACTAAAAAACTTTGGAACACCTGATTTTACTGTAATAAATGGCTCAAAAACAACCAATAAAAATTGGGAAAAACACGGATTAAATTCTGAAAACTTTATTGTTTTCAACCTTACTGAAAAAATACAATTAATTGGAGGCTCTTGGTATGGTGGTGAAATGAAAAAAGGATTATTTTCATTAATGAACTACTACCTTCCTTTAAAAGGAATAGCTTCTATGCACTGTTCTGCAAATGTTGGTAAAGATGGCGACACTGCTATTTTCTTTGGTTTATCTGGAACAGGAAAAACTACTTTATCAACCGATTCTTCAAGACAATTGATTGGCGATGATGAGCACGGTTGGGACGATGATGGTGTATTTAACTTCGAAGGCGGTTGCTATGCAAAAACCATCAATCTGGATAAAAATTCAGAACCAGAAATTTATGCTGCAATTAAAAGAGATGCTTTGCTTGAAAATGTTACAGTAGATGCAAACGGAAAAATTGATTTTTGTGATAAATCGGTAACTGAAAACACAAGAGTTTCTTACCCAATTTATCATATTGAAAACATTGTAACTCCTGTATCTAAAGCAGGTCATGCAAAAAAAGTAATTTTCCTATCGGCAGATGCTTTTGGCACATTACCTCCTGTATCAAAACTTACTCCTGAGCAAACTAAATACCATTTCCTTTCTGGATTTACAGCTAAATTGGCTGGTACAGAAAGAGGAATTACCGAACCTACTCCAACGTTCTCATCTTGTTTTGGTGCAGCATTTTTATCATTACATCCAACACAATATGCTAAAGAATTGGTTAAGAAAATGGAAGCACACGGAGCAACTGCATACTTAGTTAATACAGGTTGGAACGGTAGCGGAAAACGTATTTCTATAAAAGATACAAGAGGTATTATTAATGCTATTTTAGATGGCTCAATTGAAAAAGCTGAAATGAAAACTATTCCAATTTTCAATTTAAAAGTTCCTACTGCTTTATCAGGTGTTGATTCTTCTATTTTAGATCCTCGCGATACGTATGCAAATAAAGAAGAATGGAACGAAAAAGCTACCAAATTAGCTAATTTGTTTGTTAAAAATTTCGAGAAATTTACTGATACAGCCGAAGGTAAAGCATTAGTTTCTGCTGGTCCATCAATAGGTATTGAGGCTTAATTATTAAGTCTCATAAAAAAGCAAAAGTCTTACAATTTGTAAGACTTTTGCTTTTTTATGTTTATCCTAAAACAACTTACCATTATTGCCCTCCACCAGTTGCTTTTCCTTTTGTTGTTTTAACTTTTTGACGAACTTTTTTATTATGTTTATCTCTTTCTCGTTGCGATTTTAATTTTTTCTTTTTGATTTCTTTTTCTGCTTCTTTAGCTAACTTTTTAGGGTTGGTAGCATCTTTATTTTCTTTTCTTGACTCCTCAGCATATTGAACACTCATTGGTTTATTTCTTCTTACCCCAGTATCATAATGTCCTTTTTTCTTATTTGTTGTTGCTCTTCCTTGAAACATGTTGTTTTGATCGAGTTTTTTGTTGCAAGAAAAAAGCAAAAATATAGTAGCAATAAAAAAAGGTATTCTGATGTAATTAATCATTTTAATAAAATGGATTTAAATGAAGATAATTTCTAATTTCTAATTTCTAATTTCTAATTTATTCATACTCATTTAATAACGTAGAAACATCGTTGATTAGTCTGTCTACATCATTTTCTGAAGTGCCGTCATAAAACCCTCTTATTCTTTTTTCTTTATCTATCAACACAAAGTTTTCGGTATGAATAAAATCATCAACACCTCCATCTCCTTCTGTAATAGCAGCAAAATACGATTTTCTTGCCAAATTATAAATTTGTTTTTTATCGCCAGTTACAAAATTCCATTTTGGAGCTGAAACTTCATTTTTTATTTCATATTCTTTTAAAACTGGAACAGAATCATGTTCGGGCATAACAGTATGCGACAATATTAAAACATCGCTGTTTGATTCAAATTTTTGATATACTCTTTTCATTTGCTTGGTCATTTTTGGGCAAATGGTTGGACAGGTAACAAAAAAGAAATCAGCAATGTAAATTTTCCCTTCAAAATCTTTTTCAGTAATGGTTTTACCGTTTTGATTGATTAAATTAAAACTACCAATTCGATGCAATTTGTTCACTCCTTGAAGCGATTCATCAACCAATTTAGGGTTAATATCTGAAGGATTGTAAACAGGTAATTGTTTTGGTTTAATTAAAAAGTATGCAATAATAATTCCGGTAAAAACGATTAAACCGGCTGGTATTAGTCGTTTCATGTTTAAAATTTATATCTGGTTTCTAAAACTTGTTTTAACAAGTCTGTGTCTAATTTTTTGCCCACTATTGTTTTATTTTTATCCAACAGATAAATTTGAGGTGTGGTAAAAATATCGTAGGTTAAATGATAGTTTAAGCTTTTAACATCTGTTTTTCCACCCAAAACATATTCGTTTACTTTGTTTTGATCGGTATATACTTCAGAAGGTACAGCTACATTAATAAAATCAAGTTTTTTTTCTTTTATAAACTTTTTCCAAGCATCATCATGACTTGAACTTATAGCATAAATTGAAACACTTTTTTGTTTGATGGTTTGAAAATACTCAGCTAATTTGGGTAATTCTTTTTTACAGTGCCCACATTCTGGATCCCAAAAAACCAATACAGTAAAATCTGTTTTTAACGAATGAAAATCTCTCCAAACGCCCGAGGTATCGAGCAAAGTAAGATTAATAGCTTTTTTACCAATTTGAAGCGGTTCTTGAGCTAAAGCACGTTCTCTAATTTTTTCAATTTGGGCAGAGTCAACCCAATAAGCTAATTCATGTGTGTAATATTTTAATCCCATGTGAATAAATACGCTTTCCATTCCCATATATTTCGATTTTTCAAAATTATTGGTAATGAAATGCGCGGTATATTTATATATTTCGGAAGGCACTTTTGTTTTTGCTAAAATTTTATCAGCTTCCTTTATAATACTATCGGGCGATTGAACAACGATTTTATTAAAATACCTATCAAGTTTTCCATGATAAATTGGTGTTCTAACTAATCTATCATCTGTAAAATCAAAATCATCCCAAAAATGATTTTTCATGTAAAAATATTTTTTAAACCTTACTAAAGAATCATTTTTCACTTCTTCAAACGAAGGAATCTCGGGTTCTTTCATCGCTTTTAAAATAGAAGCGACAAATGTGTTTGGATTGTTTTTTATAATTTCTAATCTAATGTTTTTGATGTCAACCCCTATTTTTTCCAACTCCATTTGGGCTGTTTTTTTATCGTTTTCATTTGCTGAAGCATCGTTAATAACAGATTGAAATTTTGCTGTTTCTTTCTGTTTTTCTCCCACAAAAAGTAATTGTTTGTAAAACAACTGGTTCTCAATCGACTTTTTGATAACCATTTTTTTAACATAATTGGCTGTATCAGTTTCTATTTCAATTAGTGGCTCATTTACAACCAATTCAAACAACAACATGTTATTAAAAATTACACTATAAATTCCACCAGGTAATGGTTCAGAACCATCAAAAACACAATTCCCTTTAGAATCAATTCTTGCGGTATCTTTATAATATTGTTTGTCTCCAAAGTAATTACCTAAATAGCAAACGGTATCTTTTAGTCCATTAAACTTAATTTTAATTTTATAAGCATCATTTGCCGCAAATGATGAGGTAGAAAAAATTGCTAGAAATACAATAAATAAGAGTTTCTTCATAACTTTATGCAATAATTAGTTGATGAGTCAAATTTAGCGATATAAATTGCTTTTATTTTCATCGATTTTATTTTAACAAACATTTAACGTGCCAAATTACTTATTATATCTTGCTATAATTATTCCTTCAATATTCATTAGTTTAGGAATAGCTTTATATGTTTTTCAGGAACGCTTAATTTTTCATCCTGAAACTTTATCATTAAAATATGAATTTAGATTTGAGCAGCCTTTTGAAGAACTATTTTACACAACCGATGATGGCAATAAATTAAATGCCATTTTATTTAAAGCTGACTCTCCTAAAGGGCTGATATTTTATCAACATGGAAACGCAGGAAATCTCGAATACTGGGGTGCTAGAGCCATCGATTTTACTCAAAGAGGATATAATGTATTGATGTATGATTACAGAGGTTTTGGAAAAAGCACTGGTAAAATAAAAAACGAGAGCATGATTTATGCTGATGCTTTAATGATTTATAAAAAACTCTTATACGATTACAAAGAGAGAGACATTATAGTTTATGGAACTTCGTTAGGAACAGGAATAGCGTGTAGGCTTGCACACGAAAACAATCCTAAGCTATTGATTTTAGAAACCCCTTATTTTAATTTTTTCGATGTTTCAAAATTTCATTATCCCTACTTACCAAACTCAATTTTATTACACTACCGATTTAAAAACAATAAATTAATTCCTGAAATTAATATGCCTATTTATATTTTTCATGGCACTGAGGATAAGACAATTCCCTATAATTCAAGTTTAAGACTAGCAAAATTGAGTAAAAAAGTAAAACTATTTACCATACAAAACGGTTCACATAGCAATTTAAATACCTTCCATTTCTATCACGAAAAGCTTGATGAAATTTTAACCCAATAGCATTTTTTATGTTATTCATTTTTAAAAAAGTTGATTAAATTTATTTATCATTAAAATGAAGTAAAATTTAAAATCAACAGTTCAACTCTTATCGCTAAAAAATATCGTCAAAACGAATAAAAAATACGACGAAAACCCTTTATTTATCAATAAATAAAAAGTAAACACATTTTTAAATTTCAAACAAATTAATCGGTAAGTTTGCCTAACCCTATCAATATTAACATAAACTATCTTTAATGAGACAACTCAAAATCACAAAATCTATTACCAATCGTGATAGTGCCTCTCTTGATAAGTATTTACAAGAAATTGGAAGAGAAGAGTTAATTACAGCAGAAGATGAAGTAGAGTTAGCCAGAAAAATTAAACAAGGCAATCAAAGAGCCTTAGAAAAATTAGTAAAAGCAAATTTACGATTTGTAGTTTCTGTTTCAAAACAGTATCAAAATCAGGGTCTTACCCTACCCGATTTAATTAATGAAGGTAATTTAGGTTTAATTAAAGCAGCACAACGCTTTGATGAAACCAGAGGTTTTAAATTTATCTCTTATGCCGTTTGGTGGATTCGTCAATCCATTTTACAAGCAATTGCCGAACAAGCCAGAATTGTTCGTTTACCATTAAACCAAGTAGGTTCGTTAAATCGAATTAATAAAGCATTTTCCAAATTAGAACAAGAATACGAACGTGAACCATCAATTGATGAATTGGCCGATTTATTAGAAATTGGTGATGACAAAATTGTTGATTCTATGAAAATCTCTGGAAGACACGTATCTGTTGATGCTCCTTTCCGTGACGATGAAGATGGAAATTTATTAGATGTTCTTGCCAATAACGACACCCCAAATTCGGATGTAACGTTAATGAATGAATCATTACAAAGAGAAATTAGTCGCTCGTTGGCAACTTTAACAGATAAAGAACAAGATGTGCTAAAAATGTTTTTCGGAATAGGTTTAGTTCATCCGCTTTCGTTAGAAGAAATTGGCGAAAAATTTAACTTAACTCGTGAAAGAGTTCGTCAAATAAAAGAAAAAGCAATAAGAAGATTAAGACATTCATCAAAAAGTAATTTATTAAAAACTTATTTAGGATAATAAAATGGAAGTTTTACACAACAATGCATACGATTCAAAATTAAGTGAATATGTATCAAATGAAAAAGCTGCGGTAAGCCTTATTAGTTCTATTGGCTACTTAATGTACGAAAAATCAGTAGAATTAGTACTTTTCCGAAATCCTTTGGTTGACCAAAGCATTTCTCAAGTATTAAATCTTCACAAAAAAGCAAAAAGTATTGCCTTTAATCCAGTTGATATTTTTACCACTCAAAAAATTGGAGAAGAATTGGCTAAAATGGATTTAGCTCCATCTAAACTTGATATTGGTCGTTTGGCTAGCGAGTGGTTAATAGAAAAAAATAATTTCTCATCATTAACCGATTTTTTAGGCAATAAATTAGCCAACTTCACATCTGATAAGGATGCTACACTTACTCCAAAAGACGTTGTTTTGTTTGGATTTGGACGTATTGGTCGTTTAGCTGCCAGAGAACTAGTAAAACAAGCTGGAAAAGGTCAACAATTACGTTTAAAAGCAATCGTTACTAGAACCGTTAGTAAAGAAGAAACTATTAAAAGAGCTGCTTTATTACGAAACGATTCTGTTCATGGAATGTTTTCTGGAACAGTAGAAGAAGATTTAGAAAACAACGCATTAATTATTAATGGTCAAATAGTTAAATTAATTGAAGCTAAAAATCCGGAAGATGTTGATTATACAGCTTATGGAATTAAGGATGCTTTACTAATTGATAACACAGGTGCATTTACTAACCGCGAACAATTATCAAGACATTTGCAAGCAAAAGGAATAAGTAAAGTGTTGTTAACTGCACCAGGAAAAGAAGTTCCAAATATTGTTTATGGAATTAATGAAGATACTCTAGATTTAGAAAAAGAAAATATTTTTACAGCTGCATCGTGTACTACTAATGCCATTGCTCCAATTTTATATGTTATAGAAAACGAATTGGGCGTTAGCAAAGGTCACATTGAAACTGTTCATGCTTATACCAACGACCAAAACTTATTAGATAATTTCCACAAAAAACCAAGAAGAGGACGTTCTGCTGCAATAAACATGGTAATTACCTCTACTGGAGCTGGTAGTGCGGTAACCAAAGTTATTCCTTCGTTTAAAGATAAATTAACAGCAAATGCTGTTCGTGTTCCTACCCCAAATGGATCATTAGCAATTCTTAGTTTAAGTGTAAACAAAGAAACCTCTATTGAAGAAGTAAACGAAATTATTCGAAAAGCAGCTTTACAAGGTGGTTTAGTGAACCAAATTAAATACGAAAACGATCCAGAATTGGTATCATCAGATATTATTGGAAACATCTGTTGTTCGGTATTTGACAGCAATGCAACTATTGTTTCTACCGACAAAAAGAATGTTGTATTATACGTTTGGTACGATAATGAATTTGGCTACACCAAACAAGTTATTCGTTTAGCAAAACATGTTGCTAAAGTAAAACGATTAATATACTATTAATACAAGATAAAACAACTACAATCAATAAAAGCTCACTAATTTTGGTGAGCTTTTGCTTTTATAAAATTTGTCATGGAAAAGAATAATAACCGCTTCAACAACATCATTAAAGATTTAAAATCGAACGATACCGAAAAAGTACTCACCGCAGTTAAACAACTACGACTTCACGGAAAAAAAGAAGCTATTGCAGAAATTATAGATGTCTTTACTGAAACAACAAACGAAGATGTTAAAAAAGGCATTACCAACCTACTCTTCGATTTAAAAGATGAAAAAGCTGTTCTTCCAATACTAAAAGCCATAAATGATAAAAAGTATCATGCAATTAAACCATTTCTTATTTCTATTTTTTGGCAATCATCGTTAGATGCGAGTGAACATTTAGGAGCATTGGTTCGAATAGCTACAAAAAACGATTACAACTCGTGTTTAGAAGTTTTAACTGTTATTGAAACTTTTGACACCAGTTTCGATGAAGAACAAATTATGGACGCTGTTTACGACATTGAAGAAAAATTAGATGATTACGAAATTGATGAAGAATATCGAAAACTTTTGCATCTGCTCAAAGAAACTGTTTCTTCTTTAAAAGTGGAATATTAATTTGAGCGAAATTAGTAGAAACAAAGGCTTTTTAATCAAATACTTTTATACTAGTTCAATCAAAAAATACTCAATATTGAGTATTTTTTATTCCATTTTTTCGTTATATTTTCGCAAATGATGATTTTGGTACTTCCGATGTATCATTTTCGTTAATTATTAAGTTTAGTTAAAAACAACCTCAATGTTATCGAGGTTGTTTTGGTTTAAATCAATCAA
>JABTUP010000033.1 GCA_015075325.1 Flavobacteriales bacterium
AAGTTTAGAAATTAATTTAGTTTTTTTTTAAAACAAATTAAGAATGATGAAATGGATTGCAAACATATCTAGAGTTTTAGTAGGCTCACTGTTTATTGTATCTGGTTTAATTAAAGCTAATGATCCACTTGGGTTTAGCTACAAATTAGAAGAATATTTTGAAAACGGAGCGTTAGCTTATCGTGTTAGAAACCTATTGGGTTGGGATTCGTTTACATTGGAATTTTTGGCCGAATACGCATTGACTTTTGCAGTGGTGCTTTGTGCCCTCGAAATTATTTTGGGCTTTACCGTACTATTTGCTACCCGAATTAAAATTACTGTTTATTCGTTATTGGGGTTAACAGTTATTTTCTTCTTTTTAACTTTACACACAGCAACTTGCGAGTCGTCAGCAACTTACAATCAATTAACCGAAGTGGTTAAAGATTCTCCTGAACATAAAAGTATGTTGGAGAAAATGGAGTCGAATCCTCAACTTTCGATTGCCGAAGAAAACGGAAATGAAGTAGTGTTTAACGAAAAATTGCCAGTACAATGTGTTACCGATTGCGGATGTTTTGGCGATGCCATGAAAGGTTCGTTGGGAAGAAGTTTAACACCTTGGGAATCTTTTTTTAAGGATTTAATATTGATGGTGTTGATATTGCCCGTATTTTTCCAACGCCATAAAATTAAAATAAACACACTTCGCGACGATGCTTTTATTTTAATTCCAGCATTTGTAATGGTAGGGTTTTACTCGTGGGTGTTTAGTTGGTATTTCCCATTAATTTTTACAGCAATTGGTTTTGTGGGATACTTGTTATCAAAATACTTTATAAAATCTGTTGCATCTCAATTTATACCAATAACTTACATTGCTTTAATTTCAACTTTTTTTATTTATTACACCATCGCTCATTTACCAATAAAAGATTATCGTCCTTATGCAATTGGAAAAAATATATTGGAACAAATGACTTTGCCTCCTGGAGCTCAGCCCGATGTTTTTGAAAATATTTTTTATTACAAAAACAAAACAACCGGAGTGGTTGAAGAATTTACAGAAAAAAATTACCCTTGGGATAACCCAAATTATGAATTTGCTGACCGTACAACCAAATTGATTAAAGCAGGAGATCATCCAGCCATTACCGATTTTACCATTATTGCTGATGATGGAAATGATTATGCTCAGGATTATTTAAACGAAGAAGGTTACTTATTTATGCTGGTTGCTTATGATATAAATAAAACAAAACTTTCAACCTACAAAAAGATTAATACTTTTGTCGACCAAAGTAATTTGGAAGGTCATTATTTTATTGGGTTAACCGCTTCTTTGTATGATGATGTTGAAAAATTCAGACATGAAAATCAAACCATGTTCGACTTTTTCTCATGCGATGCCATCACACTTAAAACAATTGTTAGAGCAAATCCAGGAATTGTATTGTTGAAAAAAGGTACGGTAATAGCGAAATGGAATGCAAATGATTTGCCTGATTATAAAGAAGTGAAAGAAAAATACTTAAAGTAAACTTATATTTTGTTACAATTTATTATTAAACGAGTATTGTATGGATTTCTGGTGTTAGCCGGAGTAATTTCCATTGTTTTCTTGCTTTTTAATGTTTTGCCAGGCGACCCTGCACGTATGATGATGGGGCAACGTGCAGATGAAGAATCATTACGCGTAATAAAAAAAGATTTAGGTCTCGATCAATCATTATCGACTCAATTTGTAATGTATATCAATGATTTATCTCCTATCTCTGTTCACGATAGAAGTGTAAATCACTACCTATATCTCGATCCAGACAAATATGATTACAAGGAATTGTTTTCAATCGGAGCATCGGATGTAGTTGTTTTAAAATCACCATATCTTAGAAGGTCGTACCAAACCAAACGAAAAGTTTCCGAAATATTAAGTGATTATCTTTTTGAAACAGCTGTTTTAGCTCTTGCGGCAATGGTTTTGGCAACTTTTTTCGGTATTGCTTTTGGAATTGTTGCTGCTTTAAAAAAGAATACTTGGATGGATCAATCATTGCTGTTTTCTTCCATTTTAGGAATGTCGGTACCTTCATTTTATTCGGCAATTATCTTTTCTTGGTTGTTTGGCTACGTACTTTCTGAACTAACAGGACTAAACATGACGGGAAGCCTTTTTGAATACGACGATTTGGGAAATGGAGAAATTTTAAGATTAGATAATCTTATTTTACCAGCCATAACATTGGGTATGCGTCCTGTTTCTGCTATCATGCAACTTACCCGAAGTTCAATGTTAGATGTGCTTTCGCAAGACTATATTAGAACAGCAAGAGCAAAAGGGCTAAAATTTTATAAAGTGGTAATAAAACATGCTTTAAAAAATGCGTTGAATCCAGTTGTTACGGCTGTTTCAGGTATGTTTGCTAGTTTGTTGGCTGGTGCTTTATTTGTTGAACAAATATTTGCATGGAAAGGAATTGGCTGGGTATTGTACGATGCATTAATGAAATTTGATTTACCAATTATAATGGGAGGGGTGTTGTTAACAGCAACTATCTTTGTAATCATCAATATTCTTGTTGATATTGTTTATGGCGTGTTAGACCCAAGAGTAAGGGTAAAATAATCAATCATGAGAAAAAAAATAGTTGCAGGAAACTGGAAAATGAATACCGATTTAAATCAAGCCATTGATTTAGCAAAAGGTATTGTTGCTGCTCAATCAAATTCAGTTGCTCAATTAATACTTTGTCCACCATTTCCTTTTATTCAGGCAGTATCAGAAGTTTGCAAATCAAGCTTAATAGCTGTTGGTGCACAAAATTGCAACAAAAATAAAAATGGTGCTTTTACAGGAGAAGTATCGGTACAAATGCTTGTTTCACTTGGCGTTAATTATGTTATAGTTGGTCATTCCGAAAGACGAACTTATTTTAATGAAACCAATCAGGAGTTGGCAGAAAAAGTTGTTATTTGTTTGGAACAAAATATTACACCAATTTTTTGTTGTGGCGAGCAACTTAGCGAACGAAACAACAACATTCATTTTAATGTAGTTCAAACTCAAATACAAGAAGCATTATTTCAACTCAATGCTGAAGAATTTTCCAAAATAATTATTGCTTACGAACCAGTTTGGGCAATAGGCACAGGAGTTACAGCAACTCCAGCACAAGCACAAGAAATGCATCAATTTATCCGAAAGGTAATTTCAGAAAATTACGGAAAAGCAATTGCCGATAACATTTCAATTCTTTATGGCGGAAGTTGTAACGCATCTAATGCCAAAGAACTTTTTGCTTTACCAGATGTTGATGGTGGTTTAATTGGTGGAGCCTCACTAAAAGTAACCGATTTTATATCTATTTCAGCTTCTTTTTAATCTTTTTTTGTGGAAAAAATATTTTTTCATCATCTAATGTTTTGTTAGATTAAAACAATAATCAATAAAATTCGTTTAATCAACAGTAATTATTTAACTCAAGTTTAGGGTTTATTAACAGATATTACGATATTTGTAAGTTAAGCATTCACAAACTGATGCAAAAAAACTATACATATCAATTATCAAAATTTACAATAGCTTTATTGTTGTTGTTAATTAGCAATGTTTCATTTGCACAGTGGACGCTCGATGTGGTAGGTTCTGTAAAAAAAGAAGAAACCAATAAACGCTTTGAAGGAGTTACCATTACCATTAAAAAAAATGGAGCAGTTTGGAAAACATTAACCTCAGAAGCATCTGGAAAATTTCAAGCAGCATTAGAACCCGATGGTATTTATCTTATAGAATTTTCTAGACCAGGACACGTAACCAAGCGTATTGAGTTTTCAACCAAAAACGTTCCGCCTGATGATGCTAAGTACGGTTTTGAGTTCCCTATGGAGATGAACTTGTTTGAAAAAATGGACGGATTAGATGTGTCAATTTTAAATAAACCCATTGCAAAAGTGGCGTTTAATCCAGCGACAGGTTACATGGATTATGACCCAGAATATACCAAATCGATAAAAGCAGAGTTAGATAGATTAAAAGCTGAACTTGCAGAACGATTAAAAAATCAAGAAGCTGAGCGAAAAGCAAAACAAGCAAGTTACGATAAAGCAATTGCAGCTGCCGATAAAGCATTTAATGCTCAGCAATGGCAAGCAGCAAAACCATTGTACGATGAAGCTGCTAAAATTTTCCCCGATGAATCGTATCCTCAATTTCAATTGGGAATTATATCGGATAAACTAGCAGCCTTTGAAGAAGCTAACAAGCGATACACCAATGCTATAGCAGAAGCTGATAAAGCGTTTACTGAAAAAAATTGGGATGCAGCAACATTAAGTTATCAAAAAGCAGCAAGTTATAAACCCGAAGAGAAATACCCTGTGGAAAAGATTAAACAAATTAAAGAGATTATAGCAAACGACAAGAAAAACGCTGAGGCTTATAATACTGCTATAGCTGCTGGAGATCAGTTTTTTACATTAAAAGATTATGCAAAATCAAAAGCAGAATACCAAAAAGCTCTTACATTAAAATCTCATGAAGAATATCCGAAAACCAAAATTACCGAAATAGAAAAAATCTTATCAGAAAATCAGAAGAAAGAAGAAGAATACAAAGCAGCAATTGCTGAAGCCGACAATTTGTTTAATGCCAAAGATTATGTAAAATCAAAAGTTTCATATAATAAAGCATTAGGCGTTAAACCAAACGAAGAATACCCGAAAAAGAAAATTGCTGAAGCTGACCAATTGATAGCAGGTCAGAAAAAAATTGAAGAAGATTATAAAAATGCAATTGCTGCTGGAGATGCAGCCTTTACATCAAAAGATTATCAGAAAGCCCAGACCTCTTTTCAATTAGCTGCTACAATAAAAACTACAGAACAATATCCAAAAGATAAACTAGCTGAAATTAAAGCTCTATTGGAAGATTTAGCTAAAAAAGAAGCAGAAAATAAACAAAAAGAATTAAACTATCAGGCAGCTATTACCAATGGCGACAAATCTATGGGGCTACAAAAGTATGATTTAGCAAAACAAGCCTATGAAACAGCTAGTGGAATTAAACCCGACGAACAATATCCAAAAGATAAACTCAAAGAAATAGAAACCATATTAGCTGATTTAGCAAAAAAAGAAGCTGAGAGTAAAGCAAAAGAAGAGCAATATCAAAAAGCACTAAAGGAGGCCGATGCTTTATTGGCTAATAAAGATTATGCTAATTCAAAAATAAAATATCAGGCAGCATTAACCATAAAAACTGAGGAAAAATACCCAAAAGATAAAATAGCTGAAATAGAAACCATATTAGCTGATTTGGCAAAAAAAGAAGCTGAAAATAAAGCAAAAGAAGAGCAATATAAAGCATTAATAGCTGAAGCAGATGGCTTAATGAAAACGAAAGATTACGCTGGCTCTAAAACAAAATATCAAGCTGCGTTAACAATAAAAGCCGAAGAAAAATATCCAAAAGATAAGATTGCAGAAATAGAAACCCTACTTGCTGATTTAGCAAAAAAAGAAGCAGAAGAAAAAGCTAAAAATCAACAATATAACGATTTGATAGCGACAGCAGATGCTGCTCTAAATTCAAAAAACTACGAGTCGGCTAAAACGAGTTATACCAATGCAGCCAATATCAAAACAGAAGAAAAATATCCAAAAGATAAAATAAAAGAAATAGATGCTATTTTAGCTGATTTAGCTAAGAAAAAAGCCGAAGAAGAAGCAGCAGCTTTGGCAGAGAAACAAAAAAATGAAAAATATCAAGCTTTTATAGATTTAGCAGATAAAGGCATGGAAAATAAAAATTATGACATCGCTAAAACAAATTATAACCAAGCTTTAACTGTTAAACCAAACGAAGTTTATCCAAAAGATAAGTTGGTTGAAATTGAAAATATTTTGGCCGAATTAGCTAAAAAGAAAGCAGCTGAAGAATCGGCTATGATGGCTCAAAAAGAAAAAGATGAAAAATACAAACAACTTATTGCTGCAGCAGATAAAAGTTTTGCATCAAAAAATTACGATGATGCTAAATCGAACTACAATCAGGCTATAGGAGTAAAATCGGAAGAAAAATACCCTAAAGATAAAATAGCTGAAATAGAGCAAATATTAGCCGATTTAGCAGCTAAAAAAGCTGCCGAAGAAGCAGCTAATGCTGAGCTTAAAGCGTTAAATGAAAAGTATGCAAAAGTTATTGCTGCTGCTGATAACGACTTTAATTCTAAAAACTACAATGATGCAAAAATTAAGTATTACGAAGCATCTTCATTGAAAAAAGACGAGCAATATCCAAAAGATAAAATCAATGAAATTGTTAAGTTACTTGCCGATTTAGAAAAACAATCGGAAGAACAAAAATTAGCTGCTGAGGCGGCAAGAAAAAAACGCGAATATTACGATGCTGTTATTGCTCAAGCTGAAAGTGAATTGTCTTCAAAAAAATACGAAGATGCAAAACGTAAATTTGCCGAAGCGTCTATCATTCTTCCAGAGGAAACATACCCTAAAACAAAAATCAAAGAAATTGATGATTTGCTTGCTAAGCTTAATGCCGAAAAAGAAAATGCTGCTTTAGCTGAAAAAGAAAGAACTGAAAAATACAACGCATTTATTGCCCTTGCTGATGCTGGGTTTAGTGCTAAAGATTACGATAAAGCAAAACAAAACTACAAGGCAGCATTAGAAGTTAAGGCAAACGAAGCTTACCCGAAAGATAAATTATTAGAAATAGACCTGATTTTAGCTGATTTAGCTAAACAACAAGAGGAAATTACGCTAACCAACAATGCACAAAAACAAAAAGAAGAAAAATACAATTCTTATGTAAAACAAGCCGACAATGCTTATGCTAAAAAAGGATACAAAGATGCCATTGATTTTTACAATCAAGCACTAAGCATTATGCCTTCCGAAATGTATCCAAAAGAAAAAATTGCTGAAATTAATGCATTGCTAGAAGAATTGGCTCGTAAAGAAAAAGAAAACGAAAATGCTTCTTTAGCTGAAAAACAAAAAAGAGAGGATTATAATAAATTAATTTATGATGCTGATAGGGCGTTTAAGTTCGATAAGTTTATTGATGCTAAATACAAGTACGAAAGTGCTTTAGCTTTGTATGCAGATGAGAAATATCCGAAAGAACAACTTGAAGAAATTGAAAAAAGAATGCAAAAAGCCAATGAAGTTGTTGTGGTAAACCTCGACCCTAATGCACCTCGTGTTAAAATTACTGATGAAAAAGATAAAGAATTGGAAGCCATGATGGCTGATATGTTAAAAAACAGAGAAGCAGAAAAGGGTATTGCTGTTGAAAATTATAAAAAAGAACTTTCGAGTCAAGAAGCAATTTTAGTTTCTTCATCATATAACAAAACAAAAGATGCTCAGAAAGATTTGGAACAATTAGATGCTGAATTAAAAACCAAATACAACGAAGCAAACAAGTACCATCTTCAAAATTTAGATGAACTAAATGCCACAAAAAAGGAATACGAAAGCCAAGAAAAAGCATTGCTGTCTTCATCGGAAAATAAAAGACAAACAGCCAAAGATGAAGCAATAAAAATGGAAGAAGAAATTAGATTGTTTAACAAAAGCCAAGACAAACAATTAGAAGAGAAAATACAAGAATTATATGCTTTTGCCGATGGTGTTAACGAAACCAATTTAATTTTAATTGAAAATGCTGAAAATAGAAGAGGAGAGAACCAAACAAGTTTAAAAGATTTGGCTGTTAAAATTAAAAATGATAATGATGAGGCTGAAAAAAGAAGAAAAGCTCGTGAACTGAATGTTGCTGAATATACCAAACAATTAAAAGAACAAGAAACTATTTTAATTTCAAGAGCAAATGATAGAAAAAAATACAATCAAGATAGCTTGGTTGATTTGGTTGCAGCCATACATAAACAACAATTGAAAAGCTCAAAATACTTTGAATTAAATGCTACAATAATTGAAGAATACCGCGAAAATCTACAGAATTTAGAGAAAAGAAGAATTGAAGATGCCGATAACAAAAGAGAGTTGAGTAAAAAAGAAATTGAAGAATATGAAAACGACATGAAAGTGGCTTTAGAACGTCAACAACAGAATTATCAAACCAAAACGGCTTATTTAAAAGGATATAAAAGCGATTTAGCACAACAAGAAGCCGAAAGAGTTTCTAAACACAATGAAAATAGAGCTTTAGCCAAAGAACAACTCGAAAAAATAGAAAAAGACCGATTGGAAACTGAAAAATCAAAAGGACAATATCATCTTCGATATTATGAAAAAATAGAACAAGAGCGAAACAAAAATCAACAGTTTTTAACGGATATGAGTACATTATCATATCAAAAAATAAGAAATGTAAAACCGTATGAAGTTTACATGGGCGAACTAAAACCAAGTGAAAATTTAGAATTATCAAGCAAATATCCACAAGGTATTTCGGAAGAAACTACCGAGGAAGGAAATGCTGTGGTTTTGCGTAGAATTAAAGTTACCGGAAAACATGTTGATGTTTACGAAAAAAGATTTTACAAATGGGGAGGTAAGTTTTATACCAAAAATGGATACAGCATTACCGAAACATTATGGAATTTAGAATCGATTGAAAAGTAACATTTTTAAAGTCGCCAAATGTTTAAGTAAAGCATTTTATAAACATTAAATTAATTAATCTATAATCTCAAATTAATATGAAATACCTTTTAATTATTACTCTTTTTATCTCCAACTGGTGTATTGCTCAAAGCAAAACCGAATTTACATTAACATTAAAAGACGGAAATGTTGTAACAGGAACAACAAAAGTTTCTAATTTAATTTTACAAACCGACTTTGGAAAATTAGATGTGCCTATTAAAAATGTTTCATCAATTGAGTTGGGAATCAAACCAGATTTAGGACAAAAAGAAAATATTACCAATTTGGCAAAACAATTATTAAACTCCAACGAAGAAATGCGAAGCAAAGCATACAACTCGTTAATTTCATTGTCATCTGGTGCAATTCCAGTTTTAGAAGATGTTATTTTTTCGGGAACTTATGAGTCAAGTAATTTTACAGATTATACTTTAACTAATGCATTATCTGAATTAAAAGCTGTTCATGGTATTTCGTCGAATTATAAAACGAAAGATGTGGTTTTTATTGATTATGAATACAATATGGGAGGAACGTATGAATTTTCATCAATTGAGCTTAAAACAGCTTATGGTGTATTAACCATACCTCGCGAAAAAATTCAAAAAATTGATGTCATGTATTTCGACCAAGCATCGGGCGATAGCAAAGCGTTTAAGTTAATGGCTGCAACACATATCAGCTCAAATGCCAATGGTGGTTGGTTAAAAACAGGTATCATGGTAAAACCAGGTCAAACTTTAATTATATCAGCTACAGGAGAAGTAACTTTGGCTAGCCTTTCAGGAAACAAATACAAACCCGATGGCTCGGTTAAAAATACTAATGCCGAAAGTTATATTGATAATTACAATAGTGGAACTAATTATCCTTCTTATGGCAATGTAGTTTTTAAAATAGGCGAAAACGGTACATCAACAAAGGCAGGAGCAAACTATTCTGCAAAAGTTACACAAAGTGGCATGTTGTATTTGTCAATTCACGAAACGGTTTACAACGCTTCTAATGCTGGATTTTATACGGTTAACGTAAACATCAAATAGTTGTAGAAATGAGTAGAATAATTTTTGCATTTTTTTCTATTGCATTAATTTTTTTAAGCTGTACTTCTTCTAATAACAACGAAACATCGTTAACAAACAAATCGTTAGAAAAAGTTGAATTAAACTATGCCAAAGGGTTTGATATAGAACAAGCCGACGATTATAAAATCATTACCTTAAAAAATGTTTGGAAAGGAGAAACCACTCCTCATCAATACATTTTGTATAAAAACACCAAACCAGCTGGATTTGAACAGGCAACATTCATAAAAATTCCTATTAAATCAATAGTTTGCTTTAGTTTAACCCATGTGGCATTTATTGATAAACTCGATGAATTAAATTCAATAAAAGGCTTATCGGGTGGTAATTATGTGAGCAACAACAAAGTAATAGCTAAATTACAAGCAGGGCAAATAAAGGAAATAGGTAGTGAGCAATTGGTAAATTACGAATTACTTGTTGAACTTAACCCCGATTTGGTAATGACTTTTGGAATTGATGAAACATCTAAAACCAAACTTAATAAGCTTAAAAGTCTTGGTCAGAAAGTGGTATTGAATTCTGAATACATGGAAAATCATCCATTGGGAAAAGCTGAGTGGATAAAATTTGTTGGTGCCTTTTACGATAAAGATTCGTTGGCAGAAGCAATTTATAACAACATTGAAACAGAATACCATAAACTGGTTGAACTAACTAAAGCGGTTGAAACAAAACCAACGGTTTTTGTTGGAATGCCATGGAATGGAGCTTGGTATTTAGCAGGAGGAAAATCGTTTCAGGCACAGTTGTTAAAAGATGCAGGTGCAAATTATTTATGGGCTGACAATACTGAAACCTCTAGTTTTGTGGTGGATAAAGAAGTGATATTTGAAAAGGCTTTTGATGCCGATTTTTGGCTTAATTTAAATGCGTTCGACAATTTAAATGATGTTTTAGCAGTACATAAAAAGTTTGCGAAATTTAAATCAGTAAACAATAACGGAGTGTATAATAATAATTTAAGGGTAAATTATGCTTCGGGCAACGATTATTGGGAATCTGGAGTGGTAAATCCACAACTTATTTTAGCCGATTTAATTCAAATTTTTCATCCCAATTTAATCGAACACGAACTTTATTATTATAAACCGCTGAAATAACAAAACTCAATAAACAATACCATAATCAGTTTAAATAAATCAATATAAAAAACTCGTTAGGCAAAGCCGAGCGAGTTTATATGTTTTTACGATTTGTTAAATTGCGTTTACGTTATCCTAAATTAACGTGAGTTCGATATAGGAAGTTAAGGTCACCCCTCGGTATTGCTCGTTTCGCAATAATCCTCAGGGGGAGAATGACCTCCGTTGTGGTTTCCTCCCTTGAGGGAGGGTAGGGTGGGTGATTTGTTCTTAAATTACTAATTTGTAAGAACAATTAATCATTTTTTTTGTTTTATCTAAAGTGTATGCACTTTGTAATCAACATGTTCATGTTATTTATGAAATTATATCGAACTCACGTTAAATTACAGCCACAGGCCATTTTGGAGTATCTTCATCTTTCCACTGAACACCCCATTGAACTTCTGATAATTTTCCGTTTTCAAACCAAAAATTAATACATGAAGCAAGATAGCTAACCAATGTTTGATTGTCTTCCAACTCTTCAATTTCAGGTTCTTCTAATTCTAAAGGTGCAACAACTTCTTTTAGTTCTTCAACTGTTAATCCGATTAATTTTTTCCCGTTTAAGGTAGCATAATCGGCACTGGTTGAAAGAGTGGTTAATCTCCAATCATCTTCTTCGTCAAATGAAGCTGAGATTTCAAGATTATCGTAATGCCAAGCTTCAGTTAAGTATTCATTATCATCTTCTCCAGCATCGTAAGCATCTATTTCGGTAGGTTCACCCATTTGTTTTTTAAAGGTGTCTCTCGAAATTCCAAATAAAACTGTGTTTAAACCTTTTCCAATTTTAATTTCTTGTGAATTTTCCATTGTGTAATTGAATGTAAAAAGTATTAGATTATTTAATGTTTAGTTTTTTCTTCATTTCTGGTGTTAAAGCATCTTTGTGAATCATAAAATCGATGGTTTTATATTTCACATAAGTTTCTGAAGCATAAAAGTAGCCACTTAAGTAATTGTCGGTTCCCCATGAGTTTTTAACGATGTAATATTTGGTTCCTTTTTGGTCTTTAACTATACCTGTAATGTGCATTCCATGGTCGTCTTGGGTTTCGTAGTTATCAAAAGCCTCTTGACGCATTTCTTGGGTAATTTCTTTTTCTTTTACAGGTTCATCAAACGCATTGCTAATTTTGTCAGCTCCAGCATCATTAAAATAACGGCTATCTTTTCCTTCTACCTGAATAGTAGCCTCATCTTCAGGAACTATAGCCAAACCATTTTTAAACGAAAATCCTTTTTCTGAAACATCGCTACCCCAAGCTACAGAATAACCTTTCATTACAGCATCGTTCATAATTTGTTCCATTTCTTTTAACGGAACATTGTAAATGCTTCCAAAGTTCCAATTGTCGGGCACTTCAATTACAAATGTTTCGTAAAATGGATGATGGGTAAATGAGCCGATAACGACATAATCATCCATATTTAAACCTAAACTTTCGGCATAGGTTTTTGGAGTGTATTTTTTACCTTCATAAGTAAATTCTGTTGGGAGTTTTCCAAAATAGGCATCTAAAATTCCGTTGATGGCGTCTTTCCAAGAACTGGTTAGTTTACGTTGAGGGTTTTTTACGATTTCTTCAACGGTGGCTTTTAAAATAGCATCAAGTTCGGCGTGGTTATGTTTGTCTTCGCCATAGTTTAATCCTTTGTAAATTTCTTCAGGAACAATACCGTATTTTTTTATGGTGTGAGGAATATCGTGAAAAGCACCTCCTGCAGCAAAGTTAATTGTACCGTGCATTCTAACATAGTTAATGGCTTTGTCTAAATAAGCATTTCGTACAATAAACATTTCTGATAAAGAAACAGGTTTTTTTCCTTTACGAATAATCTCAGATTCAAGAAATGATAGTGAAGAAAATGACCAGCAAGTTCCTGTTCTACCTTGGCTTTGAACATCTAAAGCTTCGATGTCTTTAACAACTGTAAAATGATACTTTCCATCTTTTTTGTTTCTTAATGTGTCGGTTTGAGCTGAAGCATTAAGTGAAAACAAATAAAAGCTGCTAATTAAAAGTGTACTTACGGCAATCTGTCTAAATTTCATAAACTCTATTTTTTTATGATACTAAATTATTAAATGTTTTTTGTCCAACATCTTTTTCTTTTATGTTGAATGTGTTCGTAGTTTTTCCAATTTTGAATTACTTTTTGGTTGTCTTCAAAAATACCAGTGGTTTCCATTTCGGTAACGCCATATTTTTCCATTACATCATGTAATTCATAAAAAAGAACTGCGGTTACTCCTTTTGCTTGATATTTTGGTAAAATTCCTGTAAGCATCAAGTCAATTACTTTGGGGTGTTTTAAAGCTTTATTTAAATGATACCAACCAAAAGGGAACAAACTTCCTTTTGCTTTTTGTAATGCTTCGGAAAGAGAAGGTAGCCCAATAATAAAGGCAATTAAGTTTTTTTCTTCATCAAAAACCAATTTAACAAATTCTGGATTTAGCATCATCAGGTATCGTTTCACGTAGTAATCAATCATTTCCTTATCCAGTTCTACTACGCTGTGTAAATCTTTAAAGGCTTCATTTAAAATTTCAAATAATTGAACGGCATAGGGTTGTAATTCGGAACTTTTGGTAAAGCTTTTTACGGTTACATTGCTACGTTGTTTAACAATTTCGGCACCTCTTTTTGCTTTTTCGGGCATTCCTTTAAAAAACAAACGAAATTCTATCCAGTCAATTTTTTTATCGTAACCCAATCTTACCAAATGTTCTTTATAATAGGGTAGGTGATATTCTGAAGCAGCAGATGGAATGTGTTCAAAACCTTCTACCAACATGCCTTGGTGGTCGAGGTTAGTAAAACCAAGTGGTCCTTGAATTTCTGTCATGCCTTTGTCTTTTAACCATTTTTCGGCAACAGCAAACAACGCATCAACCACTTCTTTATCATCAATAAATTCGGTTCGTGAAAATCGACCAATTTTTTCGCCTAGTTTTTCGTTGTATAATTTATTTACAATTGCACCAATTCTACCAACACATTTGCCGTTTTTGTAAGCCAACCAAAACTTTGCATCGCAAAAGCGGAATGCAGGATTGTATGTGGATTTAAGTGCGTTTATTTCGTCTTTTTTTATTGGGGGAACCCAAAATTTATTGTGTTTATAGATGTCGAATTGTACATCAATAAAGGTTTTAAAATCTTTTTCGGAGGTAACTTCTTTAATTTCTATTGCCATTTCTTTTAGTATCTGGTTTCTAGTTTTTGGTTTCTAGTTTTTGGTTTCTAGTTTCTGGTTTCTGGTTTCTGGTTTATTGTGTTTACTATTTATTGCCTAACGCCTAATTCCTATTTTCTAATCTTAAGCCCACTTTTATAAACAATTTCTTCTACCAATTTTTCTAAATCTTTTAACTCTGGCGGCCCATTATGTCTGTTGGTAATTTTTTTAAAATGCTTGTTTAAAGTTACTTCAAAAATGGTTGAAGGGATGTCTGTTGCAGGACTATCGTACTTGTCTTTTAATTCAAAAAAATTAACTTCATTAATTTTTGCTTTAATTAAATCTACGTCAGCAGATGAGATTGTGCTATAATGTTGTCCTTCATAATCGACAAACATTTTTCCAAAATAATTTACTTTTCCGTTGTTTGATATTTCAACAGTATAGTTTGGGCATTTACCATAACAAGGGGTGCGTTGCATTTTAATAAATACAGTAGTGTCTTCTACAGAACTTGTATTAGTTGTTGTTTGTTTAGGCTTACAGCTTACCAATGTTGATACGATAATTATAATCAATAAAATTGGTGTTGTAACTTTCATGGATTTATTTTTTTTTGCCTTTGTTTTGTGCTTGCAAAGCTTGTGCCTCTTTCATTTTTTGCTCCAATTTAGCTGCAAATCCTGATTTTTTTAGCGGTTTAGCTTTATTCATTTCTAATTTTGCTAGCACTTTTTGTTCGTCAACGATATATTCTTTAATAATCCATTGTTGTGCAATTGTTATAACGTTTGCAATTAAGTAATAGTAGCTTAAACCAGCAGAATAGCTGTTAAAGAAAAACAACATCATTACTGGCATTAAGTACATCATTATTTTCATTTGTTGAGCCATCATTCCGTCCATACCTGTTCCAGCAGTCATTTGACTGTTGGCTTTGGTATAAAAAATCATTGAAATTGCCATTAATAATGTAAATAAACTTACATGGTCGCCATAGAATGGTATGCTAAATGGTAAATCGTAAATTGAGTCGTAGGTTGATAAATCTTCGGCCCACAAGAAACTTTTCTGACGTAAATCGAAAGTTGCTGGGAAAAATCGGAATAACGCAAATAAAATAGGCATTTGAATAAGCATTGGAATACATCCAGCCAATGGATTAACTCCTGTTTGTCGATAAAGCGACATGGTTGCTTGTTGCAATTTCATTTTATCACTACCAATTTTTTCTTTTAAAGCATCAATTTGAGGTTTTAACACTCTCATTTTTGCACTGCTTAAATAGGTTTTCCAAGTAATAGGGAATAACACTAATTTAATGATAAAGGTTAGTAACAAAATAATTAATCCAACATGCATTCCAGTTGAGTTAAGCAAGTTAAATACGGGACGTATTAAAATTGCGTTTACCCAACCAAAAATTCCCCAACCATAATTCATGGTTTCTTCTAATCCAATTCCGTATTCGGTTAAAATATCGTATTTGTTTGGACCAAAATAAAATTGCAATTCAATTTTTTCTTTTTCTTCACCAACTAAAGGAAGGGTTAAGTTGGTAGCCATTCCTTCAACATAATTCGGCGTTTTTCCTTCTTTAATTTCTATAGTTTCAATGGTTGCATCGGTTTTATCAAAGGGCTGGTTTTTAGCAATAAGAGTAGCGTTAAAATATTGCTGACGGAACATAACCCAGTCGATAGAAGCTACTAAATTTTCTTTTTCATACTTCATCTCGTTGATGTAATCAACTTCACCTTTATTGTATTTGTAATATATGGTACTTGCATGTTGTTGGCTAGCTATGGTTTTTTCCAAGTTAGGTGTAAACATGCTCCAATTTAAAAACAAGTTGGAATGTTGCGATAATACATTTTTCAAGCCAACAGATTCAACATCAAAATCAATTAAATACGAATTGCCATGAATGGTATAATGGTAAGCTAAATATTCGTTGGTTGAATTACCAAACAATTTTAAGGTAAATGTTTTGGTTTCATCGCCTTTAACGGCAAAGTCTTTTTCATCTGTTTCAAAGAATAAATCTTCGGTATTTATTTGGCGAATAGAGTTTCCGCCGGTAATTCCTGGAATAGTAAGTTCAATGTTGAAACGAGATGAATCTTCGTTAAACAGAATTAATGGTGTATTTTGATAGGTAACAAATTCTTTTAATTCGACTGATGCAATTCGACCACCTTTGTTGGCAATGGTAATTTTCATTTTGTCGTTTTCAATAACAAAATGTTCTTTTTCGCCTTCACTGGCTTTCGCGAAAGGACCAAAAACAGCAAAACTTTCTAAATTTTTTAATGAATCGTTTGAAGCAACATTCAACGAATCGGTTTGAGTTGAGTCGGTTGAAGTTAATGCTGCTGAGTTGGTTTCAGAAATTACAGCATTTTGGGTTTTTTCAATTTGCTCAGTTTTTGCTTTGTCTTTAGCTAATTGCTGTTGTTTTTTTGCTTCAATTTCTTCGGCAGAAGGTTGTGTAACGTAACTGAAAATTAACAGAATAACTCCAATCAGCACTAATCCTATTATGGAGTTTTTATCTAATCCTTGTTTGCTCATTTAGTTTGGTTGAATTTTATAGTTTACGATTTTAAATTTACGGTTTGTGTTTGCGAATTTGAAGATTGCGAATTATAAACTGAAGACTGAACAGCTGAAGCCTTAACAAAATCGATAAACAACGGATGCGGTTCAGTTACAGTACTTTTGTATTCTGGGTGAAACTGAGCACCAACAAACCAGGGATGATTTGCTACTTCAACAATTTCTACCAAGTTGTTTTCAGGATTAATGCCTGTGGCTGTCATACCTTGCTTTTCATAATCTGCTAAGTATTTGTTGTTAAACTCATAACGGTGTCGGTGTCTTTCCGAAATATCAATTTTTCCATACGCTTGATGAGCTAACGAATCGGCTTTTACTTTGCATGGATAAGCACCTAAACGCATGGTTCCACCTTTTTTGGTAATGCTTCGTTGTTCTTCCATTAAATAAATTACTGGGTAAGGAGTTTCTGGATACATTTCGGTTGAATGTGCATCTGTAAAACCTAAAACATTTCTACCAAACTCAATTACTGCACATTGCATTCCTAAACAAATTCCCAAAAATGGAACTTTATTTTCTCTAGCATATTTAACAGCAGTAATTTTACCTTCGATTCCACGCTCGCCAAAACCTGGAGCTACTAAAATACCATCGAGTGGAGTGAGCAGTATCGACACATTTTTTTCATCAATATCTTCAGAATGTATCCAAACCAATTCTACCTGAATTTGATTTTTTGTTCCAGCATGGATAATACTTTCTGCAATTGATTTGTAAGAATCTTTTAGCTCGATGTATTTACCAATTAAACCAATTTTAACTTTTTGTTTTGGATTTTTTAGTTTAAACAAAAACTCTTTCCAATTGGTTAATTCTGGTTCTTTTTTATAATCGAGGTTTAATTTGTCTAAAACAACTTTGTCTAATTCTTCTTCTTGCATTAGCAACGGCACATCGTAAATGGTTTCGGCATCTAATGCTTGAATTACTGCTTTTGGAGCTATGTTGCAAAACAACGCTACTTTTTCTTTTACACCTTCGGGTAAACGGTGCTCGGTACGTAAAGCTAAAATATCGGGTTGAACTCCAGATTCCAACAATTGTTTAACTGAATGTTGAGTAGGTTTTGTTTTTAGTTCGCCCGAAGTTGCCAAATAAGGCACTAAGGTTAAGTGTAAAACAATACAATCGAAGTTGGGTTCCCATTTTAACTGACGAACAGCCTCAATGTAAGGTAAAGATTCAATGTCGCCAACAGTTCCACCAATTTCGGTAATAATAATATCGTATTTACCTGTATTGCCTAAAAGTTTAATTCTGCGTTTAATTTCGTCGGTAATATGAGGTATAACTTGAACTGTTTTTCCTAAGTATGCACCTTCACGTTCTTTATTGATAACGTATTGGTAAATTCTTCCTGTGGTTACGTTGTTTGCTTGTGAAGTAGGAACATTTAAGAATCGCTCGTAATGCCCCAAATCTAAATCGGTTTCGGCACCATCTTCGGTAACAAAACATTCGCCATGTTCATAAGGGTTTAGAGTTCCAGGGTCAACATTAATGTATGGATCTAACTTTTGAATAGTTACTGAATATCCTCTCGCTTGTAAAAGTTTAGCTAAAGAAGCAGCTATAATTCCTTTTCCTAATGATGAAGTTACTCCTCCTGTAACAAAAATGTATTTAGCTGAAGACGGCATTTCTTGTTTTTTTCTTATTTTAAATTTAAGGTGCAAAGTTAGAAATAATAGACCGTTAAACCTTGTTAAAAAGTATAAATTTTAACAAAAGTATTAACAGTTTAAAGTGTTTAGTAATTAGTGATTAGTAGTGAAATATTGTTAAAAGATATTTGTATTTAGAAGAAATACTTTGAGATAATTTTTTTAAAATAATGAATAACCTTGTAATGAATTATTTAAAAAATTATGGTTTTATAAAATTACTTTTGCCAATGCATGATTTTACGTTTTTTTAAACTATATCAAAATTCCTTTAAAGGCTTGTCAACCCAAGTGTGGTGGCTATCGTTAATTACCTTAATTAATCGGGCTGGAACCATGGTTATACCTTTTTTGTCGTTATACCTTACCGAAAATTTAAAATTTACGCTAAGCAATGTGGGTTGGATTATGACTGCTTTTGGTTTGGGCTCGGTGTGTGGTTCGTGGTTGGGTGGTAAACTCTCCAATAAATTCGGTTTTTACAAAGTGATGTTTTGGAGTTTAGTGTTGTCGGGGCTCATGTTTATTGGCTTGCAATTCATTACCTCTTTTATTGGCATTTGTATAGCCATTTTTTTTATTATGTTAGTTGCCGATACGTTCCGACCAGCGTTGTTTGTGGCAGTAGCTGCGTATGCTAAACCCGAAAACCGAACTCGAGCAGTTACGCTTATTCGATTGGCAATTAACTTGGGTTTTTCGTTAGGACCAGCCGTGGGTGGTTTAATTATTTACCACAGCAGCTATGCAGGTTTGTTTTGGATTGATGGCATTACCTGTATTTTGGCTGGTTTATTGTTTTTTTATGTGTTGAGCGAAAAACATGCTAGTAACAAAATAAAAGAGGAAGAAAAAGGAGTAAAAGGTTCGCCCTACAAAGACAAAGCATATTTGGTTTTCTTGGGAGCATTATTGTTGGTGGGTTTTACATTTATGCAATATTTTTCTACTATACCGCTTTATTACAACGATGTACATCAACTTTCCGAAAAAGAAATTGGTTGGTTGATGTCGCTTAACGGTTTGTTGATTTTTGCTCTGGAAATGCCATTGGTGAGCTATTACGAAAACGAACGTTTTTCGAAATACCGCATTCTGGCTATTAGTGTGTTGTTGTTTGCATTAAGCTTTTTGGTGCTAAACGTAAGTGGTTGGGTAGGTATGTTAACCATTGGTATGGTACTGATGTCGATTGCCGAAATGCTCAACTTTCCGTTTTCCAATTCGTTTGCCATGAGCAGAGCTGCAAAGTTCAATAACCAAGGCGATTACATGGCATTGTTTACTATGACTTTTTCTATTGCTCACATTTTTGGGCACAATTCGGGTATGCAGTTAGTAGCTCATTTTGGTTACCAAGCCACGTGGTACATTATGGCAATTATGCTGTTAATTTCCATTTTGTGTTTGGTGTGGTTGCGAACCATTATTAAAAAGGAAAATTAATTTTTTTTGTCTTTCCTGCGTATGCAGGAAACCATTAATATATGAAAGTAGAGACCTTTTTTTATGTTATTAAGTAGTATATCGCTCAACTTGGTTTGTTTGTACCGAAAATGTTTTTTTATGTTCTTTTCCTTGATGAAAAGAACCAAAAATCAAGTCAGGGCAACTACTCGAACCGTATTTCTGACGGGCTTACGCACACCCGCTAATCATCGTCATTCCGTGCTTGACACGGAATCTCTTTTTATAAAAGTATTACTGTTAGAGGTGGGTGGAATTATAATGGCAAATATTACTTTTAGTTAACAATTAAAAGAGGTTACATAACTTACTAGTTATCTGTTAATTATTGTGTTGAAAAGTTTTCACATATAAAAATTGCAATAGTTAGAAAGTGAAGAAAAAAAGATTAAACTTTGTAAAGTAAAATTTAATAATAAACCAAGGCAACTAATTTTATTAATAGTCGTCGTAAAGATAGTCAAATGGTATGAAAAAAAGCCAATCCTAAAAGAAGAACTGGCTTAATAATTTGGACTAATTAAATAGTCGTTTTTTAACTTTCGCACAGCTAAATTACAACTCTTTTAATCATCTCCAAATCTTTTAGGAAAATTTTTAAAATATGGTAATACCATAAAGTATTACTTTTTTATTAATCTGATAAAAAAAAAGAAAATGTCAGAAGATTTTAAAAATGAGGAATCAAATGTTCCTCCAGAAAAAAGAGTTGAGAAAACAACACTAAAAAACAATGAAGAAAATGTTGAAAGCTTTAGAAAGCTAGAAACAGGAAGCTATATCTCGGATTTAGAGAAGAAGGTAGACCCTCCAAAAAAGGTTAAATACCGAATACTGGTAAATGATTTTCCAAAATTTGATCTTGGTACTAATGGTAATAAAAACTCTATCATTGGTAAATATATGAGGCCAAGTGAAGGTGGATATCCATGGTATAGTGAATGTTATAAAGGATTTATAAAACATATGATTTCTAATAAGATTGAAGATGTACTTTTATCACAAATTAAAATTAAAAATAGCAAACCAGTTGATAGAAATGGACCTACAAATAAACGGTTGTCATTAGATTTAATTGAAAAATATCTAAAAATAAATTTACCATTAGGATTTCTAAAATTTGATAAAAATCAAATTAAACCTAAGCTTGGATATTTTGTTTATGAGGGTATTGAAATAAAAGTGAATCCCGAATTAATATTTGAGGGTATGGATAAAAACGGTAATAAAACGATTGGTGCTGTAAAATTCAATATGAATAAGACAAAACCGCATTTGTCAAAACAAGGAAGATTAATAGTCGCTACATTGTTACGTAATTATCTCGAATTTCATTACTTACCAAAAGGATATATTGTAGATCCAAAACTATGTATCTGTGTTGATGTATATGGTAGTAATTATGAAATTGCACCAAGTGGTTCTGATGTTCCATTTAAGGCTATGCAAAGAATTGCTACCGAAATAAAAATTCTTTGGGAAAAAAAAGAGTAATTAAGTAAAAAATAAGCGAGAAGAAAGTTCTTCTCGCTTATTTTTTACTTACATATTCCTCCTATACTGCCCACCAACTTCAAACAAGGCATTGGTAATTTGCCCTAAGCTACAGTATTTGCTGGCTTCCATTAAATGCTCAAAAATGTTGCGGTTGTTAATGGCTGCTTGTTGTACTTTGTCTAGCTCTTCGGCAACTTTATTGGCGTTGCCTTTGTGCAATTCGGCTAGCATGCTTATTTGGTATTGTTTTTCCTCTTCGGTGGCACGTATTACTTCTTTTGGTAATACTGTTGGTGAGCCTTTGCTGCTCAAAAACGTGTTTACTCCAATTATTGGAAATTCGCCGTTGTGTTTTAAGGTTTCGTAATACAAACTTTCTTCTTGTATTTTGCTGCGTTGGTACATGGTTTCCATAGCACCTAACACACCACCACGTTCGGTAATACGGTCAAATTCGGTTAATACAGCTTCTTCTACTAAGTCGGTTAGTTCTTCAATAATAAACGCTCCTTGCAATGGGTTTTCGTTTTTGGCTAAACCCAACTCACGGTTAATTATTAATTGTATTGCCATAGCACGGCGTACACTTTCTTCGGTAGGCGTGGTAATGGCTTCGTCGTAAGCATTGGTGTGTAGCGAGTTACAGTTGTCGTAAATGGCGTACAAAGCTTGCAACGTGGTTCTAATGTCGTTAAAATCAATTTCTTGTGCGTGTAAACTACGTCCGCTGGTTTGTATGTGGTATTTTAACATTTGCGAACGGGCATCGGCACCGTATTTTTTAGCCAATGCTTTTGCCCAAATTCTTCTGGCAACACGTCCAATAACCGCATATTCGGGGTCAATTCCGTTGCTAAAGAAAAACGATAAGTTTGGTCCAAATGCGTTGATGTCCATACCTCGGCTCAAGTAGTATTCCACGTAAGTAAAACCGTTGGCTAGGGTTAATGCCAATTGAGTAATTGGGTTGGCACCAGCTTCGGCAATGTGGTATCCCGAAATGGAAACCGAGTAAAAATTACGAACACCTTTAGCAATAAAATATTCTTGCACGTCGCCCATTAAACGTAGTGCAAATTCGGTAGAGAAAATACACGTGTTTTGTGCTTGGTCTTCTTTTAATATGTCGGCTTGTACAGTTCCTCTAACTTTGGTTAACGTATCGGCTTTTATTTGTTGATACACATCGGGAGGCAATACTTGGTCGCCCGTTACACCCAATAAAAACAAACCTAAGCCGTCGTTTCCTTGTGGTAAAGCACCTTGGTAAGCAGGGCGTTTAACTCCTTTAGCTTTGTAGATGGCTTCAATTTTTGCTTCCACTTCTTTTTCTAAGCCATTGGCTTTAATGTATTTTTCGCAGTTTTGGTCAATTGCCGCGTTCATAAAAAAGCCGAGCAACATCGGTGCTGGTCCGTTTATGGTCATACTTACCGAAGTAAGTGGGTGGCAAAGGTCAAAACCTGAGTACAATTTTTTAGCGTCGTCTAAACAGCAAATAGAAACACCTGAGTTACCAATTTTCCCGTAAATATCTGGGCGTAAATCAGGGTCGTTTCCGTAAAGCGTTACCGAATCGAAAGCCGTTGAAAGTCGTTTGGCAGGCATTCCTAAACTTACGTAGTGAAAACGTCGGTTGGTACGCTCTGGTCCGCCTTCGCCAGCAAACATACGTGTTGGGTCTTCGCCTTCGCGTTTAAACGGAAACAAGCCAGATGTATAAGGAAATTCACCAGGTACGTTTTCCTGCAAGCTCCAACGCAATACATCGCCCCAACCTTTGTATTTTGGTAAGGCAACTTTTGGCACTTGTGTGTGCGATAAACTTTCGGTATGTGTTTCTATAGCCAATTCTTTGTCGCGTACTTTAAATTTGTACAACGGCTCTTTGTACAGTTTTACTTTGTCGTCCCATTGCTGAATAATTAACCAGTTTTTCTGGTCGAGGTTAAGTTTTAGGTTATCGAATTCAGCTTTTAACACTTTGGTAATGTTATCGTTTTTAGAACCTAGCGTTTGAATGGTTTTATCAATAGCATACAATTTGTCGGCAATTTCAACTTGTTGGTTTACCCACTTGTCGAAATTTCTATTGTTTTCTGATATTTCGGATAAGTAACGGTTTCTGCTAGGAGGAATAACAAATATCTTTTCCGACATTTCTTTGGTTACCTCAAAGGTAGAATTTAAGTTGGCATTTGCCTTGGTTTTTAATTTATCCATTACCACCTTGTAAAGGGTGTTCATGCCTGGGTCGTTAAACTGCGATGCAATGGTTCCGTAAACAGGAATTTCCTCATCGTCAACTTCAAACAATTGGTGGTTTCGTCTAAATTGTTTTTTAACATCGCGTAAAGCATCTAACGAACCTTTTTTGTCGAATTTATTTACAGCAACAACATCGGCAAAATCGAGCATATCAATTTTTTCTAATTGAGTAGCAGCACCAAATTCTGGAGTCATTACGTAAAGCGAAACATCAGAGTAATCCATTATTTCTGTGTCGGATTGTCCGATACCAGAGGTTTCCAAAATAATTAAATCGTAGTTGGCAGCTTTTAGTACTTGCAAAGCTTCGCCAACATGAGCACTCAATGCCAAGTTGCTTTGGCGAGTTGCCAACGAACGCATATATACACGTTCATTTTTTATGGAGTTCATTCGAATTCTATCGCCCAACAAAGCACCACCTGTTTTACGTTTTGATGGGTCAACCGAAACAATGGCAATGGTTTTGTCTTTAAAATCGATAAGGAAACGACGAACCAATTCGTCTACCAATGATGATTTTCCGGCACCACCTGTTCCAGTAATACCCAAAACAGGAGTAGCCCCTCCCGACCTCCCC
>JABTUP010000034.1 GCA_015075325.1 Flavobacteriales bacterium
TATAAATGATTTTAAAGCCTATCGAAAAAATTACCTGTTGTACGAGGATTTTGAGTGAAATAATACTTTAATCTTACTAAAAATGGGATTAAAAAAATAATGCGATAGGTTTTAATTTTTCTAACCTCATGAGAAACAAATAGCTTGCTTAAAATATCCAATTTTAAGATTTTAATTTAGGAGGGGTTTTTTCCCAAATCGTTTAGCAACAAAAAGTCTAAAATTTCCACTAAACGGTTTAATCATATAATTGTTGTAGTTTATAGTTCTAGAATTTCCTATATAATTTAGTCCAACAATAAAATTATTTTTTTCGTAACCAACCGAAGCTCTTAACAATACAATGCTTCCAATATTTGTTTTGTTTATCGAACCATTTGATAAAATCGATAAACTATCAAAATAAAGTGTATCAGCATTAAATTGATTTATTCCAAAACCTGCCGCAGCGGTTACATTAGCATACCAACATTTAGAAAATACAAAATTGTATGAATAACCAAATGAAAATCCAAGTGTAATACTTGAAAATGCAGTAAATGGAAATTTATTTTTTAAATCCACTTTAATACTATCATTATCTAAAAACCCTGATGAATTATTTGCTGCATCATAATTAAAAAACACACCAGCAATAAGACTTCCTGCACTTTTTAGTTGAATTACATTCCTTACAAATGCAGATTTTAATGAAAATTTGTTGTGATTAAAAATATAAAAACCTGTGATGTTTAATGTTTTTTGTCTGAAATCACTAAACTGCGGAAGAGTGTCAGATTTCCATTCTGCTACAGTTAAGGCATTAGCTAGATGATAACCTTTATATGTTTGATAAAACCCATCTATCAAAAATCTTTTATTATAGACGTTTAACACTAAATCTAAACGTGATGTTTTACCTTTTTTACTAACTTCGATTTCATTTGAAGGCAACCCGAGAAACACACCAATTCCAATCCATTTATAGTTAAATGAACCACCTATATTTAAAATTCCTAGCGGATTTATCGCTATCTTATCATTCGACTCTTTATTAGTTATTTCTAATTGTAAATAACTTCTTGAAGTAAATAATTTGACCAATAGTTGATTAGAAACATCTAAATAATAATCTATTACAGTGTCTTTTTTTGGTTTGTCAACATTTAAGTATTGAGCATTTAAATTTGAATAAATTATGACAAGTAAAAACAATAAAAGTTTTCTTACCATTATTGATAATCAGCAAAAAACTATTTGATTTTATTAAATGTGTAGCTTTGACTTCCGCTTATCACTACCATCTCATTTGAAGTAAGTTTAACAACTTTCCATATACTTTGCGGACAAATTAAACCTTTCCCAGTTTCTTTAGAAATAGTAATTTCTTTTTCGGTTACTACAAAAGTTGAAGTACAACCATCTTGTCGCTTATATGTATTATCATCTTTAAAAGTTATTTCCCCATAACCATCTGAATACCATTGCCCTAAAATTGCTTCTTTAGACAACTTAATTTCACTACTGTTTGATGTCTTTTGAATTTCATTCAAATCAACACCAATATTTTTTGCACATGTTATAATTACTGATTCCTGTATTCTTTTTAATTCAATATCAATTTTTGTATCCAATTCACTTTTTGTGTACTTCTTTGTAATTTCATTGAGATAACATAAAGATATTGTACTTTTTTGATCCTCGGTTAAGCTTTTGTTTTTAGAAATAATTTTCATTCCCTCTTCATACAATGCATTTCTATCACTTTTTGTCCAATCAGATGATTGTGCAATAGTATTTAAAGATAAAACTAGTCCAATAATTAGTAAGTTTAATTTTTCCATATTTTAACGATATTTTTAATTTATTATTTAGTTTTTCACATGGCAAATATATTTAAAAAAAATAATTGTCATAATTTATTATGACAATTTTTATAATTTGTAAACAAACTTTTGTGTCGTAATAATTTATGACACTTAGCGTTGCTTACAAAAAAAGAGTTTTCAGAGAAAATTGGCTTAAAAATTAAGCAACTTCGAGTTGCTAAAGGAATTTCTCAAGCAGAATTAGGAAGGCTTTGTATGAAAGATAGGCAGCATATTGAGTTGATTGAAAATAATAAAGTGTCTGCTAATGTTTATACCCTTTATATTCTATCTATTGCATTAAATGTGGATATAAAAGAATTATTTGCTTTTGACGAATAATTCATTTATACTGAATCGATTTACAAAACAAGTTTACAACAATTCTTTTAACAGTTCTTTTAACTCTTTGTCGGTAAGTGAATCTTTATCCGATTTATCGTAAATAGTAAGTAAATAAACCGTATCGTGATTAATAATAAAATTAGTAATTAGTCTTGCTCCACCACTTTTCCCTTTACCTTTTGAAGCAATCGCTAAACGTATTTTATAACAATCTTTACCAAGTGGAGTACCTTGTTGTGGTTTTGTTTTGAGCGAGTCTACTAATTGGGTAAATTCTACTTTTAGTGAAGGATACTTTTTTGCAAGTTTTTTAATTCCTTTGCAAACTTTGGAATGTATTTTACATTATAATTCATTGATTAAATCATCAGCACTTTTGGCATCAAGTTTTCCTTCTTTAACTAATTCTAATTCATTCAAAGCATCTTTTATTTCATTAATAAAATTGGCTTTTGAGTTCGATATAGGAGTTACTTGTTTAATAAAAGTAAAGTTTTTAAGCATCTCTAAAAAAAATGCAACTTTATTGTCTTTTATGTCTAGGATAATTTTCATGAGTAAAACGAATAGTTTATGAAACAAAGTTATTAAAAATAATAATACTGTTTTTTGCTGGCTGGCAATTCCATTCTTCAAGAACAAATTAAAGCTGGAAAAACCATTCAAGAAATTAAAGAAACTTGGCAAGAAGGCATAAATGACTTTAAAGCCTATCGAAAAAATTACCTGTTGTACGAGGATTTTGAGTGAAATAATCCTTTAAAAAAAATCCTCGCTAAAATTTTAGCGAGGATTTTTTTTGTTTTAAACTTATTGAGCTTGTAGCTTAATTAAATTAAGTGCCGAACCAGCTTTAAACCATTCAATTTGTTGGTCGTTATAGGTATGATTTAATTTAATAGTTTCTTTCGTTCCATCAGCATGAGCTAACTCTAAAGTAAGTTGTTTGCCTGGAGCAAAACTTTCTAAATCAATAAAATTAAGTGTATCGTCTTCTTTAATTTTATCATAATCAGCCTCACTAGAAAATGTTAACCCTAACATACCTTGTTTTTTAAGGTTAGTTTCGTGAATACGAGCAAACGATTTTACTATTACAGCACAAACGCCTAAATGACGTGGCTCCATAGCGGCATGTTCTCTAGAAGAACCCTCACCATAGTTATGATCTCCCACAACAACCGAAGGAATTCCTGCTGCTTTATATGCTCTTGCTGTAGCTGGAACTTCTCCTTTTGCACCTGTTAACTGATTTACCACACTATTGGTTGCTCCACCAAAAGCATTTACAGCACCAATTAACATGTTATTAGAAATGTTATCCAAATGTCCTCTGTATTTTAACCAAGGACCCGCCATAGAAATATGGTCGGTTGTACATTTTCCTTTTGCTTTAATCAACAATTTAGCTCCCATAATATTTTTACCATTCCAAGCTGGGAATGAATCTAATAATTGAAGTCTGTCTGATGTTGGGCTAACAATTACTTCTACTTTACTTCCATCTTCTGCAGGAGCTTGATAGCCATTATCCTCAACAGCAAAACCTTTTGTTGGTAATTCATCACCTTTTGGCTCAGCTAATTTAACTTGCTCTCCTCTTTCATTTGTAATGGTATCGGTAATCGGATTAAAATCTAAACGACCAGTTATTGCTATTGCAGCTACCATTTCTGGAGAAGCAACAAAAGCATGTGTGTTTGGATTTCCATCAGCACGTTTAGCAAAGTTTCTGTTAAAAGAGTGAACGATAGAGTTTTTTTCTTGTTTATCAGCACCTTCCCTATCCCATTGTCCGATACATGGACCACAAGCATTGGTAAATATTTTAGCTGATTCAAATTTATTGAACGTAGCAATCAAACCATCTCTTTCGGCAGTGTATCTTACTTGCTCCGAACCTGGGTTAATTCCTAAAATAGCTTTTGGTTTTACCCCTTTGCTTACAGCGTCTTCTACAATTGAAGCTGCTCTACTTAAATCTTCGTAAGATGAGTTGGTACAAGAACCAATCAAAGCCCACTCAATATCTAATGGCCAACCATTTGCTGTAGCTTTTGCTTTCATTTCAGCAACAGGAGTAGCTAAATCTGGTGTAAAAGGTCCATTTAAATGTGGTGATAAAGTAGATAGATTAATTTCAATTACTTGGTCGAAATACTTTTCAGGATTTGCATAAACCTCAGCATCACCTGTTAAATGTTCAGCAACTTGGTCAGCTAATGCAACAACATCTTCTCTTCCTGTTGCTTTTAAGTATCTTCTCATCGAATCATCATAACCAAAAGTTGAAGTTGTTGCTCCAATTTCAGCTCCCATGTTACAAATGGTTCCTTTTCCTGTACACGATAGTGATGTAGCTCCTTCGCCAAAATATTCAACAATAGCACCAGTACCACCTTCAACAGTTAAAATACCTGCTACTTTTAAAATAACATCTTTAGCTGATGTCCAACCATTTAGTTTTCCAGTTAATTTAACGCCTATTAATTTAGGAAATTTTAACTCCCAAGCCATACCAGCCATTACATCAACAGCATCGGCACCACCAACACCAACTGCAACCATACCTAAACCACCAGCATTTACAGTATGCGAATCAGTTCCAATCATCATCCCACCAGGAAAAGCATAGTTTTCTAATACCACTTGATGTATAATTCCAGCCCCTGGTTTCCAAAAACCAATACCATATTTATTACAGATAGAACTTAAGAAATTAAAAACTTCATTGTTTTTGTTAATACCATCTTGTAAATCTTTATCGGCTCCTAATTTTGCCTGAATTAAGTGGTCGGCATGTGCTGTAGAAGGTACTGCAACTTTCTTCTTTCCTGCTTGCATAAACTGAAGTAATGCCATTTGAGCAGTAGCATCTTGCATAGCAACTCTATCAGGAGCAAAATCGACATACGACTTTCCTCTTTCATACGCAGTTGTTGCCTCTCCTTCCCACAAGTGAGTATAAAGTATTTTTTCTGATAAAGTAAGCGGACGACCAACTACTTTACGTGCTGCTGCAACTCTACTAGGAAATATTGCATAAACAGCTTTAATCATTTCAATGTCAAATGCCATAACTTAATTTTTTTTTATTATTTATTAAATGAAAACAACTGAAATAAAAAGCAATTGCTTTTTATTAAAACAGTGGGGATAAATACTCTTGCCAACGCCCTCTTTTTAATCCGAATGGATATCCAACAACCTGTTTTGTGGTGCAAATTTAAAGTATTTTTAAAATTTTGCAATAAATACCAATGAAAACTTTTTAATGTTTACATTTATACGTGATTATTGGTTTTTCAATTAAAATTCGATGAACACGGAGTCTCACGAATACAAACAAATAAAATATAAAATAATGAGTAAAAAATCACTTTTATATTTTTTCCTCTTTCTTTCGATAAATTCGTTTGGTCAAACCTATTATCCTTTTCCCGATAGTGTGGGAGTTTGGAAACAAACATCATCATTTTATGAAGGAAGTGACATCCATTATGCTCTTTTTATGAACGGAGACACTATAATCAACAGTATTACGTATAATAAGTTATATTATTCAGACACTCCCAATAATATAGATACTGTTAATTCAAATTACTACGGAGCGATTCGAGAAAATAATAAAAAAATCTATTTTTTTCCAGATAGTATCTATAATATTTATTATCCAGAATACTTTTTTTGTTTTACTTCTTATATTTATCCCTATCCTAGTTTTACTGAAGAAGTTTTATTATATGATTTTAATGTAAATGTTGGTGATACTGTACATTACCCTCATTTGGATAGCACATATATAATCATAACATGGATAGATAGTGTATTAGTTCAAGGAGAATATAGAAAACAATACAATTATTCATATTCTTATAAGCCGATGTCTTCTTGCCAACCAATTGGACCTCAAAATTATGTTGAAGGAATTGGTGACATTAACATGGGCTTATTTAGCATTTTTATATGGTATTTTGAAAATTCTGAATCGCTCAATTGTTTTGAAGATGATGAAGTATTTTATTCTAATGTTTCAAATTGTATGACTGTTGGAAATGAGGATATTAAAACAAAAGAATCATATCAAATCTATCCAAATCCTACCTCAGAAGTTTTATTCATTGAATTAGACAACCCTATAACTAATCTTATTTATATTTTAGATATTACTGGCAAAGAAGTTTACTCAACCAAAACGATACAAAAAACAACATCAATTGATGTTTCTTCTTTTAAAATCGGATTATATATAGTAAAAATTGTTTCCAATCAAGGCAATATCACATCAAAACTGATTAGTATAAATTAGTTCCTTTTTCTATTTCTGTACAACACATCTTTTTTATTACTTTTACCGCTCTAAAAATAAATTACCATGTACAGATCGCATACCAACGGAGAATTAAGAATTAACAACGTAAATCAAGAAGTTACCCTATGTGGATGGGTTCAGAAAACCCGCGAAATGGGAGCCATGACCTTTGTCGATTTACGCGACCGTTACGGTATTACCCAATTGGTTTTTGGCGAAGAGCATACTAAAACTGCTAAAACACTAGGACGAGAAGATGTTATTCAAATTACTGGAAAAGTAATTGAGCGTGAAAGCAAAAACAAAAATATCCCAACAGGAGAAATTGAAATAAGCGTTACTCAACTTACTGTTTTAAATAAAAGCAAAACACCTCCTTTTACCATCGAAGATAATTCGGATGGTGGAGAAGAGTTGCGTATGCAATACCGTTATTTAGATTTGAGAAGAACTCCGTTGAGAAGAAATTTAGAACTTCGTCATCGTTTATCTATAGAGGTTAGAAAATATTTAGACTCGTTAAATTTCTTAGAAATTGAAACACCTTACTTGATTAAATCAACGCCAGAAGGTGCTCGTGATTTTGTTGTTCCAAGTAGAATGAACCCTGGTCAGTTTTATGCTTTGCCTCAATCGCCACAAACCTTTAAGCAATTATTGATGGTGAGCGGTTACGACCGTTATTATCAAATAGTTCGTTGCTTTAGAGATGAAGATTTACGTGCCGACCGTCAGCCAGAGTTTACACAAATTGACTGCGAAATGGCTTTTGTAGAACAAGAAGACATTTTAAACACCTTTGAGGCTCTAATGGTTCACTTATTCCAGGTTAGTAAAGGAATTGAATTTGATTCATTTCCACGGATGAGCTATGCTGATGCGATGTTAAACTATGGTTGCGACAAACCTGACATTCGTTTTGGAATGACTTTCAATTACCTAACTGATTTAGTAAAAGGAAAAGGTTTTGCCATTTTTGATGACGCCGAAACAGTAATTGCTATAAATGCTGAAAACTGTGCTTCGTTTACTAGAAAACAATTGGACGAATTAACCGATTACGTTAAACGACCACAAGTTGGAGCAAAAGGGTTGATTTATTTACGTTGTAATGAAGATGGAACATTTAAGTCGTCTGTAGATAAATTTTACAACGAAGAAGACTTGAAAAGATGGGCAACGCAATGTAATGCAAAAGCTGGCGATTTAATTTTAGTGCTTTCGGGAGAAACCTCAACTACTCAAGCTCAATTGAGTGCATTGCGTTTACATTTAGGAAATCAATTGGGGTTAAGAAATCCTGATATTTATGCTCCACTTTGGGTGTACGATTTTCCTATGTTTGAGAAAATTAAAACCCCTGAAGGAATAATACAGTGGCATTCTATTCATCATCCTTTTACAAGTCCATCGGAGAAATTTAAAAATCTAACTAAAGAAGAAATTTTACAAATTAAAGATTTGAATACATTTACAGCTCAAGCTTATGATTTAGTTATAAATGGAACAGAGATTGGTGGAGGATCTATAAGAATTCATGATAAGAAGACACAATCAATAATGTTTGAATTACTTGGATTTAGTGAAGAAGAAGCTTTAGCACAATTTGGATTTTTAATGAACGCTTTTGAATATGGGGCTCCTCCTCATGGTGGTATAGCACTAGGTTTTGATAGATTGTGTGCATTATTTGGCGGACAAGAAACCATTCGTGATTTTATTGCGTTCCCAAAAAACAACAGCGGACGCGATGTAATGATTGATGCTCCTGCAACAATCGACAAAAAACAATTGGACGAGTTGAGTATAAAAGTGACTATATAGTTAAATCACCCACCCTACCCTCCCTCAAGGGAGGAAACCACAACGGAGGCAATTCTCCCCTCGAAGATTTGAGATTAAGAGGAAAATCTGCAGTGCAGATTTGGGTTTAATAGGGGTGATTTAAATATTCTTATATCGATTCACGTTAAAGCAACTTTATAACAAAAGAGTCACGAAATTTCGTGACTCTTTTGTTAATATTGTTTAACCACCTTCTCCCTAAAAAGCTGATTCCCTTCTTTATCTTTTATTACCAAGAAATACATTCCATTGGTATAATTTCCAATATTAATTTGATTGGTAAAATCTTGTATAAGTAATTTTCCATCAATTGAATAAACTTCAACAAATTGTTTTTGGCTACCAAAATTTACTATTCCTGTTGTTGGGTTGGGGTAAATGGTAACTATTTGTTTATCCAACTCAGCAACAGTTGTTAAGCCACAAAAAGTAATTGTTGTATCAATAGGACCAAAATTCCAGTCAATATAAGGATAAGTTGAGGGAGGTGTTAGGTCACAGAAATCAAATGAACCTCTCATCTCACCATAATTTACAGATGAATCTTGAATTATGAATTGACCAGTAGACAATCCATACACACTAATAAAATTATAGAAGCTACCTCCTATTTCGACTAATCCATGGTTAATAAAAGTTGCCCATTCACCAATATCACCAACTCCATTATATAGATTATCTGATATAGATACAACACCTAAAGTATCATTACTAATAAGAGCTTTATTCGTAACAAGCTCTCCATTCACAACTCCTTTATTTACAAAATGACCATTTGAAACAAGCAGCTGATTAAATGCTAACATATCATTATTTAAGAAAGTAGCTCTTGACTCAAAATGATAAAACTCTAATTCTGAATTATTTACAAAACTATTGTTGGTTAAACAACGATTTGCTATAATTCGCCCTCCTACATCATTTAACATGATGCTTCTGCTAAAAATACTATCAACATCTATTATTCCATAATTTGTAAATAAAAATGAAGTATTGTCAATTGAGACAAACCTATTCAATGTATCTTGAATTAAACTTCCGCCAGTATTAATGGTTAATGAACCTGATGTACTAATAAAACTAACATCTAAAATTATGTGATGATTTATGACAATACTATCACCAGAAACAGGAACTCCTAAAGGCGTCCAAGTTGATGGAGATGTCCAATTACCATCCGTCTGAGAAGTATAATTGATTGAATACACAGAAGAAGTAAGTAGTATACAAACAAAAAGTAACGAGTTAAGCTTTATCATCAAATGGATTTTCAAATACAACGTGTTGAATTTTGTAAAATTGCATAACCCTACTAGTTTTTGATTCTATATGTAACAGATAATCTATTTTACATTATTCCTTGATTATCTTCTCTTTATAAAGCTGATTTCCTTCTTGGTCTTTTATTATCAAAAAATACATCCCACTTTGATAGTTTCCGATATTAATTTGATTGGTAAAATCTTGTAAAAGTAACTTTCCGTCAATTGAATAAACTTCAACAAATTGTTGTTGGCTTCCAATATTTACTATTCCTTTTGTTGGATTAGGATATACCGAAAAAGTTGATTTATCCAATTCAGCAACAGTTGTTAATCCACAAAAGGTGATTGTTGCATCTATAGTTCCAAGATTCCAATCAATTTTTGGGTATGATGGTGGAGGTGTTGCATCACAAAAGTCAAACGACCCTGTCATTGTTCCTGAGTTATAAGAGGTATCCACAACATCAAACTGCCCAGTGCTTGAGCCGGTTATGGAATTAAAATTGTAGAAACTATCGCCAATGTCTACCGAACCATCGTTATTAAAACTAGCAGTATTTGAAACCGAATCGGCATTTAAAAAGCTATTTCCTAAAGTTATTTGCCCCACGCTAGTGTTATTAAAAATTTCGTTGTTCCACATGCTGTTTGAACCATTCATCAGTCCATTGTTAGTGAAATTTCCAAAATTGGTCATGTCATCAAAACTCAACGAATTGTTATTGGTAAATGTTCCATTAGTAAAATTGGTAAACTGAAAATATTCAATAGTTCCACTATTTACAAATGTTCCATTATTGGTTGCACTATCCGCTTTAAGTATTGCTCCATTGTAATTGGTAAAAGTTCCTTGATTCCACATGCTATCTACAACAGTTGTTAACCCTTTGATAATACCATAATTATCCCAAATATTGTTGTTGTAAAAAGTCATTACATTTATAGTTCCATTGTTATTTATTGTCCCTGTGTTGTTGTAAATACTATCTACACCATTCATGTTTCCACTATTGTATAGATTTACATTGTTTAAAACAGATTTAACATTAAAAGTTCCTGTATTCATGAAATTTCCTTGGTTGAGGTATAAAAATCTGATAGTTGTTGTGCCATAATTATAAAAAGAAGCATTTACTCCATTTAACATAATGTCCCTAACAGGAGAATTTTGAATTAAACTTCCACTTGCATTTACTGTTATTGAACCAACTGAATAAGCAAAACTGGTATCTAAAACTACTGCGTGGTTTATAATCACTATGTCGCCAGGAATTGGAACCCCAAAAGGAGACCAAGTCATAAAATTCATCCAATTACCATTTGAAGCTGACGTGTAAGTGGTTGACTGAGCATTGAAAGTGAATAAAATTGTTGTTAAAATGGTTAAAAAGTATGTTTTTTTCATAATACAATTATTTAATAACTAAATCTTGGGTTCCATTAGAACAGTTATCTTTTAGAATTAAAGTATAACCATTTGGACTAACTATATTTTTTATATCCATTTTTATTGTTCCCTTATCATCTCTAAAAGTAACATCTGCATTATACACTTGAGAAGAATTGCTCGTTTTACCAAAAGTAAATTTATAATCAACACCTGTTTTAAGGCTTAAATTCACACCTAAACCACACCCTGCAATTGGGGTAACTCCAACAGGAACTACAAAACTATTTGAATAGTTATATGATATGGAGTAAATGAAATCAGCTTGACAACTAGTGTATATAACTTTGGTAAAGCTAATTTGGGGATTTCCCACAGTTGGATTATCACCAACTGGTGTTGGAGTAGATTCTTTTTCTTTTTTTGAACATTGAGTAATTAAAACGAATAAGAAACTCAATAATATGAATAGCTTGATTTTTGACATTATTATAAATAATTCTTCATACAATAATAAAAAAATTAATTAAATAATATTCATTTAAACACAACTAATCACTCCATTTAGATTCAATCTAAATAATAAACTTTCATAAAACCAACCAAAAATAAAAACGTGTAACTTCGCAGTTCATATTTAACACAACATGAACAAACAAATTGAAATAATGGCTCCAGCTGGTTCTTTTGAATCGTTAATGGCAGCCATACAAGGCAGGACAGATTCTATTTATTTTGGCATTGAGCAATTAAACATGCGAGCCAAAGCTGCCAACAATTTTACTTTTGATGACTTAGAAACCATTGCAAAAATTTGCAAAGAAAATAATGTACGCTCATACCTAACTTTAAATACTATTATTTACGATCATGATTTATCGTTAATGAAACGTATCGTGGATAAATCGAAAGCTGCTGGAATAACAGCAGTTATTGCCTCCGACCAAGCTGTGATTAATTATGCCTCTTCTGTTGGATTTGAAGTACATATTTCCACTCAAACCAATGTTACTAATTTAGAAACCATTAAGTTTTTTGCACACTTTGCTGATGTAATGGTTTTAGCAAGAGAGCTCAGTTTAAAACAAGTAAAAGACATTACTGATGGCATTAAAAAAGATAATGTTAGAGGCCCTTCAGGAAATTTAGTAGAAATAGAAATATTTGCTCATGGAGCTCTGTGTATGGCTGTTTCAGGCAAATGTTATTTGAGTTTACACACCAACAATTCATCAGCAAATAGAGGTGCTTGTGTTCAAAACTGCCGTAGAACATACGAAGTAAAAGATGAGGAAGGAAACGAATTATTGATTGACAACGAATACATCATGTCTCCTAAAGACCTTTGTACCATTGGATTTATTGATGATATTATTAATGCTGGAGTTAAAGTATTAAAAATTGAAGGAAGAGGGCGAGCTCCAGAATACGTAAAAACAGTAACTGAATGTTATCGTGAAGCAGCTGATGCATTTTTGGAAGGCACTTACACTAAAGAAAAAATTGAAGAGTGGAATAAAAAATTGGCAACCGTTTATAATAGGGGTTTTTGGGATGGTTATTACCTTGGTCAAGAATTAGGCGAATGGTCTGAAGGACACGGTTCGCAAGCTACAACGCGAAAAAAATTCTTGGGACAAGGTGTAAAATATTTTCCAAAAATAAATGTAGCCGAATTTAAAATGGAAACACATTCATTAAGTGTTGGTGATAAAGTATTAATTACAGGTCCTACAACTGGTGTAATTGAAATGGAGATAAAAGAATTGAGGGTTGACAATATATCTGTTGAAAAAGTTGAAAAAGGAATAAATTTCTCAACACCAATCGACCAAATTATTCGTCCTTCTGACAAACTTTACAAAGTAATTGAAGCCTAAAAATGATTAGAATAATTCATCAACGTGACAAATGTATTGGTTGTAACTATTGTGTTGAAATAGCTTACGACCGTTGGCGAATGTCGAAAAAAGATGGAAAATGTACCCTAATTGACGGTAAAAATAAAAAAGGGTTTTATACCGCTGTGGTTGGCGACGATGAATTTGATGCAAATGTTAATGCAGCAAAAGCTTGTCCTGTTAAAATAATAAAAGTAGAGAAAGTAAAATAGGTAGTTAATCTATCTTTAATACACTTTCGGCTAAAAGCAAAACTAAAATTTAAACATTTAATAAAGTTTTTAATACTTTTATAAAAAACTTTATTAATTGGTATTTATGTCTAAATCTATTCTAGTTATTGGTTCATCAGGACAAATCGGAACCGAGTTAGTTGAAGAACTTCGTAAGATTTACGGAAATTCTCACGTTATTGCTTCTGATATTAAAAAACCTCAAGTTGAACAAACTGGACCATTCGAAGAATTAGACATCTTAAACAAAGAGCAGCTCCATGCAATCATAAAAAAACACAATGTTAAAGAAGTATATCTTTTAGCTGCCCTTTTATCTGCCACAGCCGAAAAAAATCCAGCATTTGCATGGGATCTAAACATGAATAGCCTTTTTAATGTGCTAGAATTAGCAAAAGAAAAAGTTATAGATAAAATATTTTGGCCAAGTTCAATAGCCGTTTTTGGTCCAACCACACCAAGACAAAACACACCACAATTTACTGTAATGGAGCCTACAACTGTTTACGGAATTAGCAAACAAGCAGGCGAAAGATGGTGTGAATATTACCACAATAAATATGGCGTTGATGTTAGAAGTATTCGTTATCCAGGGCTAATTGGCTATAAATCACTTCCTGGTGGTGGCACAACCGATTATGCCGTTGATATTTTTCATCAAGCAATAAAAACAAATTCGTATGAGTGCTTTTTATCAGAAAATACAGCACTTCCAATGATGTATATGAGCGATGCAATTAAAGCAACCATTCAAATTATGCAATCACCAAAAGAAAACATCAAAATTTGGTCAAGTTACAACCTATCAGGAATAAGTTTTACTCCAAAAGAAATTGCTGTTGAAATAAAAAAACATTATCCAAATTTTAACATTACTTACAAACCCGATTTCAGGCAACAAATTGCCGACAGTTGGCCTCAAAGCATTGATGATTCTAGAGCAAAAGAAGATTGGAACTGGAAAGCAAATTATACGTTAGAAAAAATGACAAATGAAATGTTAAAAAATTTGGAACAATTATTGAAACAAAAAATATAAAATAAACGTAACAAGCACTTAGCTCAGTTTATCGATAAAAAAGATTAATTCGGCTAAATTTTAAAAACATTAGATAGTTTAATTTATATTTTTATTTTTGCAAACTGATTATTCCTAAGGCTATGAAAAAGATTCTATATATTTTAATCCCCATATTTATCTGCAGCATTAGTTCTGCTCAATCTTTTACAATTGATAAAGGTGATACAATCAATGTTATAGATGCCAACAATCTTAAACAAGGATTTTGGAGAATATTTGGTAAAATGAAAAAATTACCTGAATATCAACCCGACCAAGTTGTTGAAGAAGGAAATTATGAAAACAGCAGAAAGCAAGGCATTTGGAAAAACTTTTTCCCTAACGGAAAAATAAAAAGTGAAATTGCGTACGTAAACAGTAGACCAAACGGAACATATAGAACTTACTTCGAAAACGGACAAGTGGAAGAAGAAGGAAGTTGGGAAAACAACAGAAACACAGGTGGCTTTAAACGATTCCACGAAAACGGTCAAACAGCTCAACAATTTGTTTTTAACGAATCAGGAAAAAGAGATGGAAAACAAGTTTACTTCTACGAAAATGGTCAAATAATGATTGAAGCTGACATTGTTGCTGGTAAAGAAAAATTTGTAAAAGAATTTTACGAAGATGGTTCTGTTAAGGCTGAAAAATACTTTAACGATGGTGAAATTGATGTAACTAAAACTAAAGTTTACGAACCAAAAACTCCAATTAAAGATAAAGAAGAAAAAGAATTGGCAAGTTCACCAGTTAAAATTGTTAAAGCCGATAAAGATGACGTGGTTAACTCTGGCAAATTCAACGGAAATGGTCAGCACACCATGTACAATAAAGACAAACAACTTTCAAAAGTTGGTTTCTTTGAAAACTATAGATTAATGGATGGGTTATTATACAAATATGATGCTAACGGAATTTTAATAGTTATCGAAAAATATAAAGCAGGTAGATACATTGGTGATGCACCTCTTCCGAAAGAATAATTAAGAAACAATTAAAAAAACCCAGCAAATTATTCTTGCTGGGTTTTTTTATTTATTGAATCCACTAAAAAATTTACTTTTACACAAAATTTGAAAGAATGTCAAGCGGTCAATTATCTATTTACAATAGCCTATCGGGAAAAAAAGAAATATTCGAACCTATAAATGCTCCATTTGTTGGTCTTTACGTATGTGGACCAACGGTTTACAATGAAGCACATTTAGGAAACATTAGAACATTCTTAACTTTTGATATTGTTTATCGTTATTTAACACATCTTGGCTATAAAGTAAGATATGTTAGAAACATTACCGATGTAGGTCATTTGGTTGATGATGTAGATTTTGGAGAAGATAAAATTGAAAAACGTGCTCGTTTAGAAAAAATTGAGCCGATGGAAATTGTTCAGAAATACACCAACAGTTTCCATCATACTACACAATTATTCAATTTACTAAACCCTAATATAGAACCTGCTGCGACAGGGCATATTATTGAACAAATTGAAATGATTCAGAAAATTTTGAATAATGGGTATGCATACGAGGTAAATGGATCGGTATATTTTGATGTAAAAAAATATGCCGAAAAATATAATTACGGCGAATTATCAGGAAGAAGGTTAGATGAACTTTTAGAACAAACAAGAGAAAATTTAGAGGGTGGCGAAGAAAAACGATTTTTTGCTGATTTTGCTATATGGAAAAAAGCCTCTCCTGAAACCATCATGAAATGGAATTCTCCATGGGGCATTGGCGTTCCTGGCTGGCATTTAGAATGTTCAGCTATGAGTACCAAATACCTTGGGCAAAAATTTGATATACACGGTGGTGGCATGGATTTAAAATTTCCACACCACGAATGTGAAATTGCTCAATCGGTTGGTTCTGAAGGAATCTCTCCCGTAAAATATTGGATGCATGGCAATATGCTTACCGTAAATGGCTCAAAAATGAGTAAATCATTAGGCAATTCATTCTTGCCAATGGAATTAATTACTGGAAATCATCCTTTATTAGATAAAGGATATTCTCCAATGACAGTAAGATTTTTCTTTCTGCAAGCACAATACCGAAGCACTGTTGATTTTTCTAATGAAGCTTTACAAGCATCAGAAAAAGGATTGAAAAGATTGCTTTCGAGCATTAAACTATTTGATGAAATAAAACCTAGTGACAAGAGTTCATTTATTGTCAAAGAAATTATTGAAAAATGCAAAAAAAGCATGAACGATGACTTTAATACCCCCATTACAATTGCACACTTATTTGATGGAATTAAATTCATTAATCTGTTAAAAGAAGAAAAAGAGACACTTACATCTGAAGATTTATCGATATTAAAAAATCATTATAAAACTTATGTTTTTGATATACTTGGTTTATTAGCCGATGAAGATGATGCAAATCCAGAAATTTTGTCTGATGTTATGGAAATCGTTATTTCACTTAGAAAAAAATCGAAAGAAAACAAGGATTATGCAACATCAGACTTTATTAGAGATGAATTAAACAAAGTAAAAATCACATTAAAAGACACAAAAGATGGCACAACTTGGGAAGTGGAAAAGTAACTTACTTTTATTAACAATTATGTTTGTTTTGTTTTCTTGCGAAAACGAGAATTCACAGAAAGAAAATAAAAAAAACATTACTCAAAAAGAAATTGTTAAAGTAAATATTCAACGTCCAGATTTTAATGCTGATTCGGCTTATCATTTTATTCAGCAACAAGTAGATTTTGGTCCTCGTTTTCCAAATAATGAAGCCCATGGAAAATGTGCCGAATTTTTAAAAAACAAATTAAGTTCGTATGGTTTACAATCCAACATTCAAATTGGTAAAGCTAAAACATTTAACAATAAAGATATAACCATAAAAAATATCATTGGCGAATACAATCCTGAGGCAAAAAAAAGAATTCTACTTTTTGCTCATTGGGACTCAAGACCATTTGCCGACCAAGATACCAAAGACATGACTAAACCAATTCTTGGAGCAAATGATGGTGCAAGTGGAGTTGGTGTATTGTTAGAAGTTGCTCGTCAATTGAATATTCTTAAACCAGCCATTGGTATAGATATTATATTTTTTGATGCAGAAGACTACGGACAACCTTCATCAGCAATGTCTTTAATGGATTCCGACAGTTGGTGCTTAGGTTCTCAATATTGGGCTAAAAACCTACACAAACCTAACTACAAAGCAGATTTTGGTATTTTATTAGATATGGTGGGTTCTGAAAATGCAGTTTTTACTCGAGAAAGTATTTCAATGCGATATGCTCCACATATTGTTGATAAAGTTTGGAATGTTGCCGCAAAACTAGGTTACAGCAATCATTTTACAAATGAGTTAACTTATTTTGTTGGAACCGACGACCATAAGTATGTAAATGAAATTGCTAAAATTCCGAGCATAGATATTATCCATTACGAAAGAAGTTCTGGCAATTTTCATCACAGTTGGCACACCCATAACGACAACATGAGTATAATTAGCAAACCTACTTTATCGGCTGTAGGAGAAACACTTATTGCTGTTATTATTGCAGAAAATAAATAAAATTTGCTTAAAGTTTTCATATTTAATATATTATACATACATTTGTCCTTTATTTTTGTAATCAATAACCAAATAAATAACTAATTAAAATGAAAAAATTACTTGCAATGATTATGGTTGCGTCTATGTTTAGCTTAGTTGCTTGCGGACCATCAGAAGAAGAAAAAGCTGCTGCTGAAGCTGAAGCTGAAGCTGCTGTTAATGAATTAATGAACACTTTAGATGCTGCTGCTGAAGAAGCTACAGCTGAAACTGAAGAAGCTGCTACTGAAGCTACAACTGAAGAAGCTGCTACTGAAGAAGCTACAACTGAAGAAGCTGCTAAATAATTAAGCAGTTAGTTCAATAAAAAAGGGAATGATTAAATCATTCCCTTTTTTTATTCCATAATTTTTTCTGTTCTTATAAATCAAACTTTATTCCTTGAGCTAAAGGTAAACTATCAGAATAGTTTATCGTATTGGTTTGTCTTCTCATGTAAATTTTCCATGCATCAGAACCCGACTCACGACCTCCACCTGTTTCTTTTTCGCCACCAAAAGCACCACCAATTTCAGCTCCTGAAGTACCAATGTTTACATTAGCAATACCACAATCAGAGCCAGAGAACGATAAGAATTTTTCTGCTTCTTTCATTTCATTAGTCATAATTGCTGAAGACAATCCTTGAGCAACACCGTTTTGTTTTTCAATTGCATTTTCAACTTCTCCAGTATATTTCATTAAATATAAAATTGGAGCAAAAGTTTCGTGTTGTACAATTTCGAAATGATTCTCTGCTTCAATAATACAAGGTTTAACATAACATCCACTTTCGTAACCTTCGCCACTTAACACACCACCTTCAACCAATACTTTTCCTCCTTCTGCTTTCGCTTTTTCAATTGCAGCTAAGTAGGTATTTACTGCATCTTTATCGATTAATGGACCAACATGTTTGGTTTCATCCAATGGATTTCCAATTTTAATTTGTTTGTAAGCGCCAACAATAGCATCTCTTACTTTATCATAAACTGATTCGTGAATAATTAATCGTCGTGTAGAAGTACATCGTTGTCCGCAAGTACCAACAGCACCAAAAACAGCACCAGGAACTACTACTTTTAAATCAGCCGATGGAGTGATGATGATGGCATTGTTCCCTCCTAATTCTAATAAAGATTTTCCGAATCGTTGAGCAACAGTTGCTCCAACAATTCTTCCCATTCGGGTTGAACCTGTTGCTGAAACCAATGGAATTCTAGCATCTGTTGTCATCATTTCACCAACTTTATAATCTCCGTTAATGATACAAGAAATTCCTTCTGGCAACTTATTTTCTTTTAAAATTGCTGCAATTATGTTTTGACAAGCCACCGAACACAATGGTGCTTTTTCAGATGCTTTCCATACACAAACATCACCACAAATCCATGCTAAAGCTGTATTCCAAGCCCAAACAGCTACGGGGAAATTAAATGCTGAAATAATTCCAACAACTCCTATTGGATGCCATTGCTCTCTCATTACGTGTCCAGGACGTTCAGAAGGAATTGTTTGTCCGTTCAATTGTCTTGATAACCCAACTGCAAAATCACAGATGTCAATCATTTCTTGAACTTCACCATAACCTTCTTGTAAAGATTTCCCCATTTCGTAAGAAACCAACTTTCCAAGAGGCTCTTTTAATTCTCTTAATTTATTACCAAACTGACGCACAATTTCTCCTCTTTTAGGAGCTGGAATTGCTCTAAATGCTTTAAAAGCTTCAGTGGCAACTTGCATTACTTTTTCATAATCTTCTTTAGTTGTGGTTGTTACTTTACCTATTAATTTTCCATCAGTTGGAGAATAAGAAGAAATCGTTTCGCCACTACCAAAAAATTTAGAGCCTGTTGAAGTTCCCTCATTAATTTCTTTTAAACCTAGAGCTTTTAAAGCCTCTTGTATTCCAAATGTGTTTGCTGTTAATGTTTCTGACATATTCGATA
>JABTUP010000035.1 GCA_015075325.1 Flavobacteriales bacterium
AGAACATGTAAAAAAGAACATGACAAAGCCTTCGATATAATATGTCAAATAATAAAAAATGAAAAATTAAAACTAAGCCCTTGCCCTAACAATTTTAATAATAAAAAAAATATAAAACTAGAATCTCCCATGATCTGCTTTACCGAAACACCACTTGATCATTCTTTAAATCATTGTAAAGATTTCGGGAAATTCGGAATTGGATTTGACAAACAAGACATGATAAATATTGGGGCTAATCCAGTTCTTTACATTGTAAAAGAAAGAAAGCATTATCAAGATGAATTAATAAATTTCTATAATTACTTAAAAAGAGAAACCGACAATATTCCTTTTGATATAAGAAACAAAATATCATGGTTTTTAGCTTCGACTCAACCACACACTGATGATATTAAGAATATAACGAGGGAATATTACTCTCAAAGAGAATGGAGAATAATCAGAATATTACCATTTGGTATTACAGACAATGAAATTAAAAAGTGGGGTTCAATTAACGATATCTTTGACATAAATGAAATTAATGTTGAATATGAAGAAAGAATAATTAATGGCACTACTAAATCTATCTTAATAGGCTGGTTAAAATTCAAAAAATCGTCAATAAGAAATATAATTGTTCCAAAAAAATATAAAGATAAAGCTCTTAAATTAAGAGAAGAAGAAGAACTTGTTAACTGTGATGTTTTTTTAATTTAATAAAATACTAAGTCCCCAAGCTGGTGCGAGTATAGCTCCGAAGTTTCGGAGTAACTCGTTCCAACAATAAAAGATTTTGTGGTTAGAAATTCGGCTATTTAACCAAAAGATATTTCACTTCATTTTACACTACACTAAAGGTGCAGGTAAAATTTTGTTAAGTATAACAATTGAAGACTGATTACTGCCGACTGAAGACTAACTACCCTCCCACCATTTTCTTAATCTCGTTCAATTTCATTAAGGCTTCTACTGGCGTTAGGGTGTTGATGTCGATGTTGATTAATTCCTCTTTAATGTTTTCTAAAACAGGGTCGTCGAGCTGGAAGAAACTCAATTGAAAATCATCTACGTTTACTGGAACTTTAGTATTCTTTTTTGTTTTAACTTCGGTTTGACCAGCATGCGAAGCTTCTAATTTTGCCAACACCTCGTTGGCTCTATCGAGCATTTTTTTTGGCATACCAGCCATTTTTGCCACATGAATACCAAAACTGTGATTGCTTCCACCTTCCACTAGCTTTCTTAAAAAAATAATTTTATTGTTAATCTCCTTTACCGAAACATTGTAGTTTTTTATTCGCTTAAACAAGTTGGTCATTTCGTTTAGTTCGTGGTAGTGTGTTGCAAAAAGTGTTTTCGCTTTTGCTGATGGGTTTTCGTGTATGTATTCAGCAATGCTCCAAGCAATAGAAATACCATCATAAGTGCTTGTTCCTCTACCTATCTCATCCAATAAAATTAAACTGCGGTCTGAAAGGTTATTTAAAATACTTGCCGTTTCGTTCATTTCCACCATAAAAGTAGATTCACCTTGCGAAATGTTATCGGATGCCCCAACCCTGGTAAAAATCTTATCAACTAGCCCGATAGCAGCATGTTTAGCTGGAACAAAACTTCCGATTTGAGCCATTAAGGTAATTAACGCGGTTTGTCGCAATAAAGCGGATTTACCACTCATGTTCGGACCAGTAATCATCACAATTTGTTGTGATTTATCGTCTAAATAAATATCATTGGCAACATATTCTTCGCCAATTGGCAATTGCTTTTCAATTACTGGATGTCTTCCATCTTTGATGTCGATGATTTTTGAGTTGTTTAGCTCAGGTTTGGTATAATTGTTTTCTAATGCACTAGAGGCAAACGAAAGTAAACAATCGAGCTGAGCAATTAACACTGCATTTAATTGAATTGGAGCAATATAATCTGCCAAACTCAACACCAAATCGTTAAACAATTGTGTTTCTAATTGAAGAATCTTTTCGTCAGCACCCAAAATTTTGTCTTCGTAAATTTTAAGTTCTTGAGTAATGTAACGCTCTGCCTGAGTAAGTGTTTGTTTACGAATCCAGCCTTCTGGTATTTTATCTTTGTGTGTGTTTCTAACTTCAATGTAATAACCAAACACATTGTTAAACGAAATTTTTAAACTCGAAATACCTGTATTTTCTATTTCTCTTTCTTGAATTTCAAGCAAGGCATCTTTTCCTGAGTTTAAAACCTTCCGTAAATCGTCCAATTCAGCATTTACGCCATCAGCAATAACTCCGCCTTTTTGAATTAAAACGGGCGGATTTTCCTGAATTTGTTGAGCTATTTTTTCAGCAATTACCAAACAAGGATTTAAGCGGTCGCCAATTAACTTGAGCGATTCATTTTTACTTACCAAACAAAGTTCTTTAATGGGTTTAATGGCTTCCAAAGCATAACGCAATTGTACCACTTCTCTGGGACTAATTCGGGCAGTAGCAACTTTTGAAATCAATCGTTCTAAATCGCCAATTTCGTTAATGTGATGAGTTAAATTTTCTTTTAAATCGGCATAGTTTACCAACTCAGAAACCACAGCTAATCTATCTTGAATGGGTTTTAGTTCTTTTAACGGAAGTGTTACCCAACGCTTTAGCATTCTTGCTCCCATTGGCGAAATGGTTCTATCCAATACATCAATCAATGTTTTAGCATTTTCGTTGGGTGAATAAATCAACTCCAAGTTACGAATGGTAAAACGGTCGAGCCAAACGTATTTATCTTCTTCAATTCGCGACAAACTGGTAATGTGCTGAACTTTATCGTGTTGGGTATCTGACAAGTAATGTAATGCAGCACCAGCAGCACAAATGGCTAAAGGAAAATCTTCAATACCAAACCCTTTTAGCGACTTGGTTTGAAAATGTTTTTGCAAAGTTTCTCGTCCAAAATCTTCGGTAAAAGCCCAGTCGTCTAAACAAAAAGTATAAAAACTACTGCCAAATAGCTCGGTAAACTGTTTTTTGTTGTTTCGCTGAAAAAGTACTTCGGTGGGTTTGAAACCGTGCAATAATTTATCTACATATTCAGTAGTGCCTTGTGCAACCAAAAACTCGCCTGTAGAAACATCTAAAAACGAAACTCCTGCTCCATTTTTATCAAAATGTACTGCGGCTAAAAAATTGTTGCTTTTGTGGTCGAGAATTTGGTCGTTAAACGTAACGCCTGGAGTAACCAATTCGGTAACGCCACGTTTTACAATTTTCTTTTCTTTGCTTGGTGCTTCCAATTGGTCGCAAATGGCAACACGCAAACCTGCACGAACTAATTTGGGCAAATAGGTATTTAATGAATGATAGGGAAATCCGGCCAATTCTAATTTTGAATCGCCATTGTTTCTTGAGGTTAAAACAATTCCTAAAATATTGGCTGTTTTTATGGCGTCAGCTCCGAAAGTCTCGTAAAAATCGCCTACTCTAAACAACAACAATGCATCAGGATATTTAGTCTTGATAGCATTGTATTGCTTCATTAAGGGGGTTTCGGTATCTTTTGGTGTTGCCAATTTTTTTTTGATTTTTAACCACAAAGAGCACAAAGATTATCGCAATGTACACTAAGCATTTTTCACAAACTTACTGTAATGCTAAAAAATGGGTTGAATTTTTAATTATTAGTTTTAAACAGAAATTAGGCAATTGTTGATAGAAATATTTTTAACATTAATTAGACGAAATAATTAAATGCATATAGCATAAAAAAATTAGTGAAATTCGTGTCAGCTTTTATTTTTTTTTAAGCTAAATTCGTGAAAAATCAATACGATATGTACAAAAAACTACAAAACGACGAACTGAATAGAATTAGTGCTGAAGAAATGAAATCGGTTGAAAAAAATCCTGTTACCATTGTTTTAGATAATATTCGTAGCTTAAACAATATTGGTTCGGTATTTAGAACTGCTGACGCTTTTTTGATGGAACAAATTTACTTGTGTGGAATTACGGCAACTCCTCCGCACCGCGACATACAAAAAACAGCTTTGGGAGCAACCGAAACGGTAAATTGGAAACATTTCAATACCACTCTTGAAGCTATTGAATTACTCAAACAACAAGGTTATAAAATTGCCGCAGTTGAACAAACCGAAAACAGTACTTTCCTTAATGAATTTAATATAAACAAAGACGAGAAATGGGCACTAGTGTTTGGCAATGAAGTGAGTGGTGTTGACCAAGAAGTAATTAATTGTTGTGATGTGGTTGTTGAAATACCTCAATTTGGCTCAAAACATTCGTTAAATATTTCGGTAAGTGCTGGCGTAGTGCTTTGGGAAATGCTGAAACAATATAGATAAAAAAAGCCTGATGAAAACTTCAACAGGCTATTATATCATTATTGATTAGGATTATTTACCCCAAACGTGTCTGTTTTTGTGTCGTTGATTTCCAATTTTACCAGAAGAACTTACCTTTTGACCACCATTACGTGTTTGATAGCCTGGTTTTTTAGAACAAGATTGAACAGTTGTTGTAAAAGAAAAAAGGCTGATTACAAATAGAAAAGATAAAATTTTTGCATAAATCGACTTCTTCATGTGTATTATTTTTATTTTTTTAAGATGAGCAATGTTAATCAACTAAAAATGCTATAAAATATAGGTTAAAGGTACACAAAATTAGAAAACGACAAAAAAATCTGAACTATTTTTTATTTATGCTTAATAAGCTCCTTGTTGTTTTCTTAAAAACCACTCTAAAGTCAATAATATTAATAGAATAAAGAAAATCCATTTTAGGTTAATCAAATCCTTAATACTTTGCTCTTCATATATTATGGATGATATATTTTTGTTTTGCTCAATTTCTGCTGCTAATTCATCGAGTTGAGAAGGTAGAAACATTTTGCCTCCGTGCTTTTGAGCAATATTGCTTAGCACCTGAAAATCGGCTGTAGTGTTATTTGCCTCCAACACCAATGGAAGCACTTGAAATTTTCCTTTTTGAGTGTATTTTTTTTCGCCATAAACAGTTTCGGCTACAAATTGATATGCTCCAGGAGGTAACAACCCAGCATTTAAAAAATAGGCTTTGGTTGTTTTATTAAACAAAAAGTTGAATTTTTTGTTATCACTATTTTCAACGGTAAGTTTTACTTCTGGGTCATTAATCAACTCATAACTGTCGTTATACAATTCCGCTTTTATAATCAATTCTTCATTTTCGTGGTACGAATTATCGTAAATAATTCTAAACTTACTTTTATCATCTTTTACCGATAAAAACTGAACCGCTTTGTTTATCAATTCATTTGTAGCGTCGTTGTTTTTATTCATTAAAAATTCTTGCATACGCCATTTCCAAATGCCTTCTCCAAATAGTACTGCATTTTTTTTATCGTTTTGCTGAAAAAAAACAAACAATGGATTATTGGTTTCTACACTTCCAATTTTTTGATTCAACAGCTGATAACCATTGTTTTTCAACTCATATTCACCAAAAAAGCCCAACAAAGGAGGAAAATTTTTAATGGTATTTTGTGTTTGCTCTGATAAAGTAAACAACGGAAACTGAGTATCAACTTTAGGCAAAATATCGTTAAAAACCCCTCTCGACTTGTTTACTTTTATTCCTAAATTTATTTGATTAAAAACACTTTCGTTTGATTGAGCACCAACAATATACCAAGCCGACAAAGACGATTCGGCAATTGATTTTAGAGCTACATTGTTTTCCGCAACTTGATGAAGAATAACCAAACTGTAAGGCTTGGTGTTTCCATCAAATTCGTTAATTAACTGATTGGTTACCTGATAGTTTTCATTACTTTCAATACTTTGTTTTAATGCTTTAATGTCGGGATGAGGTGCATGAGCAAGAATTAAAACCCTTTGTCTTCCATCTAAAACCTCCACAAAAACTTCTTTTACATTGTTGCTCAACGTAGTTTCTCCGTCAATAGATTGCAATTCTATTCGATATTGTTGAGTTCCAACTTGTTTGGCATCTAACAAAATAGTTTCCGAAATGGAATAATTATCGTTTTCAATCAGGTAATCTTTTGAATACAAAATGGTGTTGTTGTGCGTAATTTTTAGTCGTGTTTTTTGTCCTTTCGCTTTTTTTGCTAAACCAAAAACTTCAAAAGGAAATTGATTTTTTAAAAAGGTAATTTTATTGTGATTTACTTCTTTAAGTACAACATCTCTTTTAACTGCCGTATCGCCCAATGCTAAACTGTAAACCGAATACATTGAACTATTGGTTTGATAAACAGGATTAACTCCCTGATTGTAAATGCCATCGCTAGCTAATATTACAGCTCCAACATTTTGATTGTAAAACTTAGATTCAATTTGCTCAAAAACAGCCGATAGGTTGGTAATTTTTTCAGAGAAATCAATTGTTTTTTCGTCTTTTAACTCTTCTCCAAAAGTAAATTTCCGAACCTGAAAATTTTCAGCCAATTTATTTATAAAATCATCAATTTTAGTTTGATAAGTGGTGGTGTAAAACGCACTATCTTTATTCATTAAAATCGAAGCAGAATTGTCTTGAGCAAAGATGATGATTGGTTTTTCTGTTTTGTTAAAAAGGGTTTGAATAAAAGGCGATAACAATAGAAAAGAAAGCAATGCTATTAAAACAAAACGTGCTCCAAACATGGTTTTTTTAATAAGTGGTTTTACCTCATCAAACCTAGCATCTTTTTTATACAAGAAATAGGCATAAAAAAAGCCTAGCAACAGGCAAACTGTAACTAACCAAATAGGTTGTTCGGTTTCTATGTTAATACTTAAAAGCAAATTTTACTTAGTTATTTTATGGGTAAATTTACCAAACTCTTTTTTGGAATTCTACTTCAAAAATTTCGTTTTTGGTATTAAACAGAAAAATAGCTTTCATGCTTGTGTTTTTCGGATTGTTGAAATTATCTAAAATGGGCAATCCTTTGTTTTCATCAGCAATTTCAACAATTTCGGCAACTAATACGTTGTTTATTAATTTAGAAACAAAAACTACAATGCTTCCATTTTTATCAGTTGAGTATTTTTTAAGTCCGCTAAATTCTTTATTTTCAGCATTTAGCAATTCTTGTTGAATTTCTTTTCCGCTGGTTTTTAACAACGAATCGATGGTTGGTTTTAATAGTTTTTCGGGTGTTAAAAAATTATTGATATCAATGTTTACAGTAGTTGAATTTACATTAAATTTAAAAACATCTCTTGTTAAATCAACGTAGTTGTCAATAAATTTAGCTCGTTCTTTTTTGGTTGGACGGAAATAGTCTTTTGCAACTTTTCTAAAATAATAGTTTTGAGCAAGGTGTTTTAACACCAATATATATTTTTCATCAACATAATTGGTTGCCGAATCTTCAACAACTACTTGAATTGTAGAATCTGAACCAGTTGCAAATAATGTATCGGCATGGGTTTTATAATTTTCATTAAAAATAGTAGCCCCTTTTTTAAGATTACCTTTCCAATAAAATGCTTTAAATTTTTGGTTATTAACATCTTGTTTTATCCATTTTCGATGTTTTACACCGTTAGTATATCTGCCATAAGTTTTAAGCGATTTGTAAGCCCAATAACCGTGTTTTACTCCAAAATTATACACTCCTTTAGTAATAATAACACCATCTTCGCCATAATTTACCCACTCGCCTTGCAATTTTCCACTTCCATAAATGGCTTTAATTCGAAGTTTTCCTGAAGGATAATAAATACGCGTAATACCGTTTTGAACACCATTTGAAAAGTTTTTTTCAATAGCTACTACATCAGGATTATCAGCAAAAACAGCTCTTTTAAGCTGAAAATAATCGCCCAAAGTTTCAGTATAAATTACTTTATAGGTTATAAAAGTGGTATCAAAAGGTATAACTTCCTCAACAACTTGCTGAGCTTTCGATAAAAATGGAAAGAGAACAATCCAAAAAAGAAAAAAGTATTTTAGCAGTTTATCCATATTGCTGAGTAAACTCCAATACTTTATTTACCATGTTTTTTGAGCCCATTATTACGGGAACTCTTTGGTGTAGCGAAGTGGGTTGAATATCCATGATACGTTGATTTCCTGTTGTAGCAACACCTCCAGCTTGCTCAACAATAAATGCCATTGGATTGCATTCGTACAATAAGCGAAGTTTACCATTTGGCGACCCAGCTGTTGCGGGGTAACAAAACACTCCTCCTTTTATTAAATTTCGGTGAATATCTGCAACCATTGAAGCAATGTATCGGCAAGAATAAGGTCGCCCAGTTGATTTATCTTCTTCTTTTACCCAATCGCAATATTTTTGTAAACCTTTTGAATAGGTGTTGTAGTTTCCTTCATTAAAAGAATACAACCGACCGTCATCTGGCATTTTCATGTTAGGATGCGACAAACAATAAACACCAATTGAAGGGTCTAAGGTAAAACCGTTTACTCCTTTTCCAGTTGTGTAAACAAGCATGGTTGAAGGACCATAAACCACATAACCCGCTGCTATTTGTTCGCTTCCTTTTTGTAAAAAATCTTCTAATTGAGCTGGTCCATCTGTTGAAACTCTTCTGTAAATAGAGAATATTGTTCCGATAGAAACATTTACGTCAATGTTTGAAGAACCATCTAGTGGATCGAAAGTAACAACATATTTTCCGTGTTTTGATGGTTCGTTATCAAATGCCAAAAAATCATCGTTTTCTTCGCTGGCAATTGCACAAACCTGACCACCATATTTAAACGCATTTATAAATTGATTATCAGCATAAACATCGAGTTTTTGTTGATCTTCTCCTTGAATATTTTCGGTTCCTGCTGCTCCTAATATATTAACCAACCCTGCTTTTCTTACTTCTCTGTTTATTATTTTTGAAGCAATTCCGATATCGTTTAACAAACGAGTTAAATCGCCCGAAGCATAAGGAAACTCATGTTGTTTATCTAAAATAAATTCGTTTAATGTTTTAATGTTCATCATATCCAAAAAATAAGTTCACAAAGTAAGGAATTTTTAAGGTCGTATCCTTACCAATGTTTAAAAAATTCAACGGATAATTTTCTAATCAATTTAGTTTAAATCGAGGGCATTTTTTATCTGCTTAAAACTACCTTTTTTTCAAGCAATTTGTTTTGTAATGAAAGTTGAAGTAAATAAACACCTTTCGACAAATTACTTAAATTTAATTCCACAATTTGATGGTTGTTTATCGACTTATTAAACACCATTTTACCAAAAACATCAAACATTTCTACCTTAACTAATGGCTCAACAGTTTGAAGTTGAATAAACAATTGTTGGTTTGCTGGATTAGGATAAATTAAAACCTCTTTATTATTTTCTGTTAAGTTTTCTGTTCCAATGGTTAAAATAGAAATAGTATCGGAATAATTTACACACGAAAAACTATCGGTAACAGTTAAAAAATAATCGCCATTGTTTTGTGCTATTAAAAACGTATCTGTTTCATTTGTTATAATGGAAGAATTAAAATACCATTGTAAACTGTCGTTTGAAGAATAAATTAAGGTATCGTTTCCAATTAAAGTTAAAATTGGTTTTGGAGGTAATGTATGCCAAAAACTTTGAATGGTATCGCTCCAACCTTTACATCCACTTACATTGGTAACTTCTAAATAAATAGTTTTTGAAGTATCAACGGCAATTGATGGTGTGGTATCGTTTGTCGACCATAAATACGTTTGATAATTTCCAGTTGGATTTACTGAAACGACTTCATTATCACATAAATGAAAATCATTGCCCAATGAAAAATTAAAGTTCGAATAATTTAGTGCTTCAAAAGCGTTTACTTTTCCATATCCAAAACCAGTATTTGGAACTACTCCTGTAAAGGTATCTTGTTTTGAAGTATTGATAATTGCTTGTTTAATTTCGCTCATGGTAGCCGAAGGACATTTTTGTAAATACAACGCTGCAACTCCAGCAACAACAGGAGAAGCCATAGAAGTTCCTCCATTTTTACGATGATAACCTCCAAATGCAATTTTTGCTCTATTTGCAGGTGTAGATGCTAAATTTGCAGCAACTACAGCTGCCGATACAGGACCAATAGATTCATCTCCTGAGGCTGCAACATCTGGTTTCATAAAACCTCTTCGAGTTGGACCCCAACTACTTGAAGGAGCTTTAGATCCAGGTATTCTTCCTGTTGAACGAACTATGGAATCAACATCTAAATAGGTTGCTCTATTGTTAAAATTACCTACTGTTAAAATCGAACTCAAATTTTGAAAACTACTGACCATGGTTTTTGCTGAATCGGGTTTTTGGTAGTTTACAATGGCAGGGAATTCTGTTGTTGTTGGTAATGAACTTTCTATCATGTTTGATACACCTAACCACGATGCCGACCAAATATCTAACTTACCAGTACCAGTGGTCATTAAACTAAAATTATACGAATTCGAATCGGGCTCTTGCAACATTACTTGAAGTAAATACTTGTCGCCTTGCAGCTCTGCATAAGTTTCAACAATGGCTATTCTATTGGTATCGTTATAAATGGTATCAGTATAATTTCCCAACCTATTTTGAATGTTTACAAACGGTGTTGAGCCTCTTAAATCGTAAGTTCCGCTAGGTAAATTGGCTCCAATTGCATATTGCACATTATTTAAATCGGCCGTATCAGCCCAGGCTTCAAAATATACTGCACCAAAACCAAAAGCAGAACTCGGGTTGTATTGAAACCAAGTAAACGATGTATCTGATGTAATTTGATGTTCGACATGCCATTTTAAATGGCCTGCATTGCCAGCTGCACAAACAAATGCTCTCCCCTCTTTGTAATTAACTATACTATCAATTAAAAGCGAGGCTGCATCGGTTGCATCGTGCGAACCCCAATAAGTTCCCATACTTACATTTACAACACAAGGCATTTCATAAAAATCAGCCACATCATAAATGAAATTTACCGCATCAACAACAGTAGATAGCCAATTGCTAACATTTTCTTTACTTGCCACCATTACCACATTGGCTTCGGGAGCAACTCCTTTGTAATTGTTCACTGCTCTTCCGTTTCCGGCAGCTACTCCTGCTACGTGTGTTCCATGATTGGTATTGCTGTGGTCGATATGCGAACAATTTCCACTGTTAATTGCCGACGAATCCCAAACTTCGCCGTAACCATAAGCACTCGAACCGTTATCGGCATTGTACTGATCCCAAATGGCTAAAATTCGGGTGTTTCCTAACGAATCTTTAAAATCGGGGTGAAAAATATCAATTCCTGTATCTATAAATCCCGTAACAATTCCTTTGCCTGTATATGGTTCTTTTAAAGGAAATTCGCCAACATGAGCAGGCACCACATTATTCTGAATAATCATGGTGTCGTTTAAAATTTCCCCTTTAAAAAAACTGTATTCAATTGATTTTACAAAGTCGTTTTTAGAAAAAAATTCAATCGTTGAGCTTGGTAATTCAACCTGAACAACATCTTTTGCACTAAGTTTTACTTTACCTCCAAAAGCTTCCACCGTTTGCTTTATTTTAGGCACATCTCCTCTCACAAATAATGCAATAACATCATCAGGTTTTGATTGTTTTAGGGTGTGTTTTAGCTGTAAATTAATTTTTGATTGCTGAGCATTTGCTACAAGACAAATCACGAACAATACTCCCAGTAAAATGTTTCTTCTAAGCATTTCTTGAATTAAGAATTAGCATAAAATTACTTATTTTACTTTCCTAATTATTAAAAAAGGTAATTTCGTTACAACATTTTAAACCCAATAACCATGAAAAATATTTTTGGATTTTTATCGCTAATCCTTTTATTTGCTTGTAACAACGCTGAAAAAAAAGCAGTCGAAACCGATGTAAACAAACCTTTTGAAGAGTATAAAAACAACTTTATCAACGAACTTTGGCAAACTTACCCTGGTTGGGCGTTGGGTGTTGGCAAACACGATTTTGACAGTATTTTGGTTATTCCAAACGAAGATACCCGAAAAAAAGAACTGGCTTTTGCCAACAATCATTTAGATTCGTTAAAAAAACACCCTATTGAAGGTTTGTCTAACAATAACAAAACTGATTATTACTTAATTGAGAATTTATTAAAAGGTAGCATTTGGTCAACAACTGAATTAAAATCGCACGAATGGAATCCTTCTAATTACAATGTATCAGAAGCTTTTTCAATCATTCTTTCTACCGAATTCGACAACCTAGAAAACAGACTGGATATTTTTTACAAACGTATGGCAAACATTCCTGCTTATTTTGAAGCTGCCAAACAAAACATTAAAAACCCAACTGTTGAACACACCCAATTGGCAATAGCTCAAAATTTAGGCGGATTGGCTGTTTTTGAAACCGAATTAGAAGATGCATTAGCAAAATCTAAACTAGACGAAAACACTAAAACCGAACTACTTAAACGTGCCGACCAATCGATTGCTGCCGTTAAAGATTATACTGATTGGTTGAAAAATTTAAAAAACGATAATCCTCGTAGTTTTAGATTAGGAAAAGAATTGTACGCTAAAAAGTTTGAGTTCGATATTCAATCGGGCAATACGGTTGAAGAAATTTACCAAAAAGCACTAAAAAGCAAAGCAGAATTGCATCTTAAAATGGCTGAAATAACGCATAATTTATGGAACAAATACTTTAAACAACCTGTTCCAACCGATACACTTCAAGCAATTAAAATGTTGATAGATAAAATTTCTACCAAACATGTTCATCCCGATTCGTTTCAAACGGCTATTGAACAACAAATACCTGTTTTAGTTGATTTTATCAAACAAAAAGACCTGATTTACATTGACCCATCAAAACCTTTGGTGGTAAGAAAAGAGCCTGCTTACATGGCTGGTGTTGCTGGAGCTTCTATTTCATCGCCTGGCCCTTATGAAAAAAATGGAAATACCTATTACAATGTGGGAAGCATGGAAGGTTGGCCTAAAGAACAAGCTGAAAGTTATTTAAGAGAATACAACCACTACATTTTACAAATTTTAAACATTCACGAAGCCATTCCAGGACATTACACACAGTTGGTTTACAGCAACCAATCGCCAAGTTTAATAAAAGCTATTTTGGGCAATGGCACCATGATTGAAGGTTGGGCTGTTTACACCGAATTAATGATGTTAGAAAACGGTTACGGAAACAACGAACCAGAAATGTGGTTGATGTACTACAAATGGAACTTGAGAACGGTTTGTAATACCATTTTAGATTACAGTGTGCATGTAAACAATTTTACGAAAGAAGAAGCCATTCATTTGTTGGTTAACGAAGCGTTTCAACAAACAGCCGAAGCCGAAGGAAAATGGAAAAGAGCAACACTAACACAAGTACAATTGTGCAGCTATTTTACTGGTTTTAAAGAAATTTACGAGTTTAGAGAAGAATACAAAGCGTTAAAAGGAAAGGAGTTTGATTTGAAAAAATTCCACGAAAAATTTTTAAGCTATGGCTCTGCACCAGTTAAGCACATTAGAGAAATGATGTTGGGGGAAGCCTCCCCAACCCCTCCGAAGGAGGAGCTATAAAAGCTACTGAATAGATAGTAAACAATATAGTGCTTGAGATTTTATCTTTAAAAAATATAGGAAACTAGTTCAATTCCCCCTTCGGGGGTTAGGGGGCTTCTGTTATGTTCTTGTAATGATGATAACGATCCATTATTTCATTCACATAATCGTAAGCAATAAAACCTTTATAGTAACCGTGCTTTACCACATCGTCGTTGTAATATTTTCGCTTCGATTTATTTAACAAAAAATAACCCACATCGCTCCAAAGCTTGGGATTTTTACCATATTTAACTGCTAAGTTTTTGGCATCAATTACATGTCCTGGTCCAGCGTTGTAACTTGCTAAAATAAATTTAATTCGTTCCTCTTTGTCTTCCACCTCTGGCTCCCAAATTGCATTAAGTTTAGCAATGTATTTAGTTCCTGCAATAATGTTTTGCTCTGGTCCTGAAGAAAAATCAACACCAAACCTTGCTCCTGTTTCGGGCATAAATTGCATTAAACCAAAAGAATCGCCCCAACCCCGTGCTGCATTATTAAAATGAGATTCTTGATAAATTAATGCTGCCAACAATTCCCAATCCCAACCTATGGATGGAGCATGTTTTTTAATCAACTCATCATACATGGATATTTGACCCGACGACAAGGTGTAATACTGGTGTTTTACCCTATTTTTTACCAAATGTTGGTTTTTAAAATATTTATTTAAAAGCGATTTAAACTTTTTTGTTTTTTGAAATTCTCCCAACCACTTATTAACAGAAACCAACAAACTATCGGAATTGTTTCTTATTGCCCACGCTATATCTTGATGTTTGCTCAACACCATTTTGGCATCAATATTCGGATAATACCACTCGTTTACCATGGCTATATTTTTATCGGCTACGGTGTATTCTTTTTCTCCAACAGCAACCATTTCTATTAAATCTTCCGAAGTAAAAGAACCCGGAACAAATTCAATTTCAATATCTTGTTTTATCTCTTTTTCGATTCGTTTTAACTCTTTAAAAAACGACGAATGTTCTCGCACTACAATTTTTTTTCCTGCCAGTTCGTGTACCGACCTAACCAACGAATCTTCTACTTGTTTTTTCTTTAATTTTTTCCAGTTGGCTGGTTTTCGCTGAATCAACACTTGTTTAGTAATTAACACAGGATGAGTAAAATACACCTGCTCTTTTCGTTCTTCGGTAACGGTTAAGTTTGCTGCTGCAATATCGGCTGTTCCTTTGTTTAACTCAATAAAAACACTATCTAAACTTTTAATTGGAACAACCTCTAAAGTTGTACCGATGTGGTCGGCATACAAACTCAACAATTCGTACTCAAAACCCTGAGGAACTCCTTTGTAAATAAAATAACTGGTAGAACTGTAATGAATCAACGCACGTAATTTTCCTTCGGTTTGTATGGTATCTAAATCACGGTAAATGGGTTCGATATAATCATCGTCGGCACAGCTGCTCAAAAAAACAACAATAACAACAGATAAATAATATGAAATTGATTTTAACATTCGGTATTTGTTTAATAAAAGTATTTTTGTGTTCGGAAATTAGTAGCTCAAAATCAATTAATACATTTTACGACTAAAATACTCAATTGGTTATTTTATGTTAAATAAAAAAAAATATTTACTCCTGTTTTTTGTGTTGTTTGCCCATGTTTTTATGGCTGCAAACTTAACCAAAGGATTTGAAGCACTTTCTATTCACGATTATTTTAAGGCGAAAAAAATTTTTGAGCAAGGCTTAAAAAAACAAACTCCAGCCGCTGCTTATGGCTTAAGTATTATTTATTCGTTAAACAACAATCCGTTTTACAACCTCGATTCGGCTTTGTTTTATGTAAACAAAAGTGAAACTTCATTTGCTTTATTAAGCAGTAAACAAAAAACGAGTTTAACCGTTCTTTCCGAAAAAAAATGGAAAAACTATAAAATTGATTCGTTAATGCTTTACGCTCATCATCAATACATTGACGAAAAATGTTTTGTAAAAGCAAAAGAAGAAAACACCATTGAGTCGTTCAACTATTTCTTAAAGCAAAATGTAAACGCAAAACAACAAACCGAAGCCATTTCGCTCAGAAATCAATTGGCATTTTCAATTGCAAAAACTCAAAACACTTCTGTTGCCTACCTTCATTTTTTAGAAACCTACCCCAATGCCATTCAATATAACGAAACCAAAGCTTTGTACGACAAACGTGTTTTTGAAGAATACACCGAACTAAACACCTTGGAAAACAACCAAAAATTTATTAACGACCACCCCGAAAACCCCAATGTAAACAAGGCTCATCAAAACATTTACGACATTTATACCCACAACAAAACCATCGAAGCCTTTGATGCTTTTATTAAAACCTACCCTAAAAATCCGTTTGTTACCTCTGCTTGGCGTATGTTGTATAATCTTTCTACACAAATTCATACTCCCGAAAACATTGCTCAATTTGTAGAAAAATACCCCAATTACCCTTTTAAAAACGAGCTAGAAAAAGACTATTTATTGGCAAACACCAATTTTTATCCTTTTCAGGAAAATGGTTTATGGGGCTTTGTCGACGACAATTTGCAAGTAGTAATTCCTGCCATTTACAGTTGGGTAAGTTCTTTTTCTGAAGGTGTTGCTGTTGTTTCGCAAGATAAAAAATATGGTTACATCAATAAATCGGGCGAATTGGTTATTCCAATGGTTTACGACGAAGCCGAAGGTTTTAAAAACGGAATGGCAATCGTTAATAAAGACGATAAATATGGTATTATTAATAGAGTTGGCGAAGAATTAGTTGATTTAATGTACGACGATATTGGTGAGATAAAATCAGAATACATTGCCGTTGAATTAAACGAAAAATATGGCTTTATTGATCGTTTAGGCAACTTAAAAGTAGGTTTAGATTTTGATGGCGTTGGCGATTTCCAAAGTGGCTTAGCCCACGTTGAAAAGGACGGAAAATTTGGAATTATCGACACCAATTTAATGTACGTTGTAAAACCAACATTTGATTGGATTGACCTCTCGTCGCACCAGTTTATTCGAGTAATTGAAAACGGCAAATACGGCATTATCAACACCAAAGGAGAATTTATTTTAGAACCCATCTATAACTTAATTACTGCTTTAAAAAACAACAGAGCGTTGATTGTAAAAGATGATTTTTATGGCTACTTAAATGCCGAAATAAAAATGGTAATTCCTATTTCGTTTAATTTTATAAACGGAGCAAACAACTGGGCAATGTTTAACGAAAAAGGTTTTGCTCGTTTTATGAGCAAAGACAAAATTGGGTTGATTGACTCGTTAGGAAAAGAGTTTTTACCTGCACTTTTTGAAGACGTTGCCAGTGTTTCAAAAAACTTAATTGCTGTAAAACGCAAGGGAAAATGGGGTTACTGCGATTACCAAGCAAAACTAAAAATACCGTACAACTATGAAGAAACCAATGCTTTTGTTAACGGAACTGCTATTGTAAAAACCAACTCGCTTTACGGTTTAATTGATGAAAAAGGTTCTTTTGTTATTCCTGCTGTTTACGAAGATTTGAACCAACTTACCAATGGATTGTTTGTAGCAAAACAAAACGGTTTGCTTGGTGTTATCAACCTTAAAAACGAAGTGGTAGTTCCGTTTAACTATACCAAAATAGAACTTACCGAAAACCATTTATTGATTCGCCTGGCAACCGAAGAGTCAACTTCTTATAAAAAGCTTTAATAGCCCCTTGTTGGGTGCAATTGTATTTTTAATGCAATTTTTTTCTTTAAACCGTATCGAGAACTTTTTGTTGCAAAACTTTCTACTTCTCGATACACCTCCTTCTTCAGCACTCTAATTGGCAGTTTTTAGTAATCATGCCCAACAAATTCAAGAATTTTCCAAACCACCTTTAAAGAATTAAAATTTTTAACCAATTCTGTTAATAAATAGTGCTTTTTCTGTTTTTTATTTAAAATTTCACGCCAAATAAAATTTTATTAGCGAACTCTTCTTGCTAACTTCGCAAAAAAGTAAAAAACACAACAAATTATCATTTTTAATCGCTAAATAAGCCCATTTTTAAGATGAATTCAAAAAAAATATCCAAACTTTTAGTTGCCAACAGAGGCGAAATTGCAATCCGAATTTTTAGAGCTGCAACCGAACTACACATTAGAACAGTAGCCATTTACACCCACGAAGACCGTTACTCGTTGCACCGCTACAAAGCCGACGAATCGTACCAAATTGGAAAAAACGACGAACCGCTTAAACCTTATTTGGATATTGAAGAAATAATTCATCTAGCTAAAAAAATTGGTGCAAATGCCATTCATCCGGGTTATGGTTTTTTATCTGAAAACGTAAATTTTGCCCGTCGTTGCCGCGAAGAAGGTATAATTTTTATTGGACCAGCCCCTGAAGTAATGGAACAATTGGGCGATAAAATTGCTGCAAAAAACATTGCCCGTAAAGCTAATGTTCCGGTAATTGAAGGTAGCGTGGTTGACTTAACCAACGACAACAATGCACTTACCGAAGCACAACGCATTGGCTACCCCATTATGATTAAAGCTGCTGCTGGTGGCGGTGGTCGTGGTATGCGTGTGGTTTGGAACGACGAGCAACTTAAAAAATCGTACAACGAAGCTAAAAACGAAGCTGGAAAGGCATTTGGCGACGACACCATTTTTATCGAAAAGTTTATCGATAACCCGAAACACATCGAAATACAAATAATGGCCGACGAATACGGCAATATGGTGCATTTGTTCGAAAGAGATTGTTCCGTTCAACGTCGTTTTCAAAAAGTAGTAGAAGTTGCTCCTTGCCAGAACTTATCGGCAGCTGCAAAACAACGCATTTATCAATATGCTATTGACATTTGTAAATCGGTAAACTACAACAACGTAGGTACGGTAGAATTTTTGGTCGATCCACAAGAAAACATTTATTTTATTGAGGTAAATCCCCGTATTCAGGTAGAACATACCATTACCGAAGAAATTACAGGCATTGACATTGTTCGTTCGCAAATACAAATTGCACGAGGTTACCAATTGTCCGACCCGCAAATTTTCTTAAAAAGCCAAGCCGACGTAAAATGCAACGGTTACGCTATTCAATGCCGAATAACCACCGAAGACCCCGAAAACGGTTTTACTCCCGATTACGGAACCATTGTAGCACAACGAACCGCTGCGGGTTACGGAATTCGTTTAGATGCTGGTAGTTTGTACACCGGGTCTAAAATTTCTCCTTTCTTTGACTCGATGTTGGTAAAAATTTCGGCATCGGGCAGAACATTAAAAGGAACATGCCAGCGT